>CAZEZF010000117.1:0-10831 GCA_964516495.1 uncultured Acidimicrobiia bacterium
GTCCCGGTTAGGGAGTCCCGTACAGGAACAGTTGTATCTCGCCTTTACCCTTTATCCGGTAGTCCACCGGATACGCCTTTGCGTTTGGTGCCTCCGGCTCGTAATCGCGCTCAAGCCTAGTCTCGTCGACCAAATCGCCGAGTGTGCTGGCGAGGTCGTCGTAGAACGTAGATCCGACGTTAGAGCGTGACAAGAATGTCAAGTCGTAGACTCTAGTTAGTGACTGTCCGAACTTGAATACAGCCTCCGGTAATCCTTCTAGAGTTGTATCTAGACAGAAAGCACCTCCGTCCCATTGGAGATCACTTTCGGACATGATGCGCTCAAGAAGCATCCCTCGAGTACCGTCCAAAAAGGAGTTAACGTCCTGCTCATAACTAATGTGTGTCAAAGTATGCCCACGATCCGACAGTCGGAGCCCACCGTAAGGTGGTTCGGATAAGTGGATCGGATAATGGTCTCCGTCGGGAAACTCAAAATGAGTCCGTACCATCAGTTCGCCGTCCGGGCGTTGGTCAATAGTCACATCCCGACACAGGCGTTCGCACAATAGGCTTCTGAGTGTATCCACGTCCGGCATCATCAGAACATCCTCGGGTGGTCGTGTCGAGTACCGATGCCATCCAGATTGTAGTCTTCAGCGAGGCACGCCAAAGCACCACTCAAGGTATCATATCGATTAGTCTCGTACGCTTCGGATTCAGGCTTCTTTCCTGCTGCTATCGCCCTCTCCGTAGCGCGATGAATGTGAGGACGGTACGAGATGTCTCCGTGGATATGGCTTGGGCCGTTGTAGCGTGCCAACGTTAGAGGAGATCCGGCAGCGTAGGGTGAATTGAGGATCTGAGCTGCGAAGAAGTCGGCTGCCATTGCGGGCGAATCGTAGTGATTCTTGATAACAGGGCTTCCATTCGGCCAGGATGCCCTGCTCTACCGTCGGCGCGTTGCCGCCACCCGGGCCTGGTCAGCCCGGACTGCCGCGCCTAGCCCATGCCCAGGCGGCTCTGGAGGAGGGCGCAGCTGTCGGACACCTGGGTGTGGTCGAAGTAGAAGCCGGGCATGCCTACCGCCTCGGCGCCGTCGAGGTTGACCACCATGTCGTCCACGAACAGGCACTCGGCGACGTCGAGGCCCATGCGCTCGGCGGTGGTCACATATGTGAGGGGATGCGGCTTGCGGACCCCGAGGGTCACCACATCGATGACGTGTTCGAACAGGTGTGCGTAGGGCCACGAATCCCACCATCCGTACCCCAACCATTCGCTCGAGTCGTTGGAGAGGGTGGCTTGGCGGAACCTCCGTCCGAGGGTCTCGATAGCAGCCATCACCTCGGGACGCTCGGTGTCCTTCCAGTCGATCTCGCCCTTGAGGTCGACTGGGTACCCACGAGCGGCGCCGGCCTGCTGGTACCTCCTCCAGTACTCGTTCTCGGTCAACTCCCCCGTCGAGCACTTCGCGTATTCGGGGTCACCCTCGGGGGAGAACGGTCCTCTGGGCAGAACTCCGGGCGGCCAGCCTTTGGCTCGTTCTAGTTCGTCGAGCAGTTCGAAGGGGGTGGGATAGAGGATGCCTCCCATGTCCCAGATGACCGCCTTGATCTCAGCTCTCGCCACGATCCCATTCCTTGGCATGAGCGAGCAGCGTTTCTCTCATTGATCGGTCGGGTGGGGGATCCGGCAAAGTGACCCTTACGATTCCATCCACCACTTCCACCGGATAGGATTCCAATCGAAGCGAGGGGTCGCCGCACTTGGCGCCGGTATCCGCCTCGTAGCGCCAGAAATGGAGCGGGCAGGTAAGTACCCCGTCCTTGACCAAGCCCCCCTTGAGAGGAGAGGCCTGGTGCAGGCATTCGTTACGATATGCGAATATCTCGTTCCCCACTCTGACGAGGACCGCTCGGCCGCCGGCGACAGCTGTAGCCCGCTCACGAGGTGGTAGATCATCCAAGGCGACGGTTTCAATAGTTGGCACGATCCGAGGGTAATCGAAAACGTGTCATCCCTACCGTGTATAACTACCAAACATGAACGCTTCACGAGGACCGATGCCTCTACACGGACCCTATTGGATCACTTGGGCCATACCTGGATTACCTTCGGAATCTCTCCAGGTCCACAACGGGGCTGGGAAGCGCAGAGGCCCCGCTGGTCCTCCATTGCTAGGTTCTGACTAGTGCGAACGAGACATTCCAACGACCTTTTAGGAGATGACAGTGACTAGAGGTACTACCAACTGGGCCGACAAAACTATATGGACAGGTGACAATATCCACGTTATGCGAGGCATGAACTCAGAGACGATCGACCTAATCTACTTGGATCCACCTTTCAACTCGAAAGCTGACTATGCCGCACCAGTCGGGTCGGTAGCGGCAGGTGCAGCCTTCAAGGACACATGGACTCTCACCGACCTGGATACCGAATGGATCAACCTTATTGAGGACAAGCATCCTGCATTGTGGCGGGTACTGATGGCGGTAATGGTTTCCTCGGATAAGTCCTATCTTGTATATATGGCTATCCGGCTGCTTGAAATGCGTCGGCTTCTTAAACCCACTGGTAGTATCTACCTCCACTGTGATCCGACCATGAGTCACTGGCTGAAACTAGTAATGGATGCGATATTTGAGAAGAAAGGATTTCAAAATGAGATAATCTGGTCTTATGGACTAGGAGGTTCGTCTTGGAAGCGTTTCTCACGAAAGCATGATGTGATTCTATTCTATACAAAGTCAGACGACTATTACTTTCAGAAGCCAATGGTTCCAGCTACGTCCGTTCGGATGAAGGGAAAGCTCAAAGGTGCTACAGACGTGTGGGATATTCCAAGTATCAACAATATGTCCAAAGAACGATTAGGTTACCCTACCCAAAAGCCTCTGGCTCTCTTAGAACGTATTGTGAGCGCTTCGTCAAGGGATGGTCAGGTAGTCCTTGATCCGTTCTGTGGTTGTGCCACGACTATGGTCGCAGCGGATGATAAGCATCGCAAATGGGTGGGCATAGATATTTCACCGAAAGCCGCTGAACTTGTTGTGTATCGTATCAAGGAAAGGCAGGGATTATTTCAAGATATAACACATCGCACAGACCTGCCTCAGCGGACTGATCTGGGCCAAATTCCGGTTGCCAATTCCATAAGTAACCGTCAGCATCTATATGGCCTCCAGTCGGGTAATTGCGCGGGATGTAAAACTCACTTCGAAGCCCGTAATCTAGAGGTGGATCATATCATCGCCCGATCAAAAGGTGGTACGGATCACCTCGAGAATCTTCAATTGTTGTGCGGACATTGTAACCGTGTCAAGGGTGACAGAGGTATGGAGTATCTACGCGCAAAGCTCCGCCTGATCACATAGCGGGTGATGTCAACCACATTCGAACACCGTTAGGCCTGAGTCAACGCCAAGCCTTTACGTTTGTGCTAAGACTGAGGTTGCGTGGTGGTAGTGTCCGGTGACGGCACTCTTCACCATAATCTATGAGTCCAGTTTCATTACCACCGCCTTGGATTCGGTGAAGAACTCGTAGCTGTACTCGCCCCCCTCGCGCCCGACACCCGAATCCCCGTAGCCGCCGAAGGGGGCTCTCAGGTCCCGGACGAAGAAGCAGTTCACCCACATGGTGCCCGCCCTGACCTCCCGAGCTACCTTATGGGCGGTGTTGACGTTGGTGGTCCACACCATTCCGGCCAGCCCGTAGCGGGTGGCGTTCGCCGCTTCGATAGCCTCGTCGAGGTCGTCGAAGGGGATCACCATCTCCACCGGTCCGAAAATCTCGTCCTGGCAGGAGCGCATGTGGTTGTCGGCGTCGGCGAAGATGGTCGGCGCCACATAGTTCCCTTCGGCCAGGTCCCCGTCCATGATCCGGTATCCGCCGGTCATCAGCTTGGCCCCTTCCTCGGTGGCCAGATCGATGTAGGACAGAACCTTCTCCATGTGCTCACCGGAAACCAGCGGACCCATCCCCGTGTTGGGATCGAGCGGGTTCCCTACTATGTACCGTTCCGCTCCGTCCACCATGCGGGCCACGAACTCGTCGTAGATCGGTCGTTCGACGAGGAGCCGAGCCCCGGCCAGGCAAACCTCTCCCTGGTTGGTGAAGATGCCTTTTAGCGATCCCGCTACCGCCTTGTCGAGGTCGGCGTCGGCGCAGACGATGTTCGGCGAGTTGCCGCCCAACTCGAACGACAGCTTTTTCAAGCTCGGCGCCGCAGCCGCCATGATGGCCTTGCCGGTCGCCGACTCCCCTGTGAAGGTGATCCCGTCCACATCGGGATGCCGAATCAGGGCCTCGCCGGCCTCGTCCGGACCGAAGCCGTGAACCAGGTTGAACACCCCGTCGGGTAGGCCGGCGTCCCGGCAGATCTCCGCCAGCAGGGTGGCGGTTACCGGTGACTGCTCGGCGGGTTTTGCTACAACGGTGCAGCCGTAGGCGAGCGCAGGCGCCACCTTCCACGTCAGCAGCATCAGCGGGAAGTTCCAGGGGGAAATCGCCCCTACCACTCCGAGGGGTTCACGTAGCTCGTAGGTGAGTACCCCGTCCCAAGGCTTGGAGAAGGCCTTGGTCGCGGCGTGCTCGGCCGCATCGGCGAAGAAGCGGAAGTTGTGGGCGGAGCGGGGGATGTCCTTCGAGCGGGCGGCGCTGATCGGCTTGCCCATGTCCCTTACTTCCCATTCGGCCAGTTCGCCGAGCCGAGCCTCGATACCCGCCGCCACCCGATAGAGGATCTTGCGCCGCTCCGCCGGATCCATACCCGCCCATTCCGGGAAGGCTTCTCGCGCAGCCATGACCGCCCGGTGTATGTCTCCGGCGCTTCCCTTGGCAACAGTGGCGATCGGCGTGTTGTCTATCGGGCTGATCGACTCGAAGGTCTCGCCCGATTCGGAGTCGTAGAACTCGCCTCCGATATAGTGACACAGCCTTATCATTCTCTACTCCTCCCCGGTGTCGCTCGTCGGGTCGGCGACGGAGGCGGCGGCCCGACGCTCGGCCATCACCACCGAAGCCGGACGACCTCCGATCCCGAACCCGTAGTCCGGCATCTCGTTGACCATGACCCGTACCGTATCGAGAGGCGCCCCCAGGCTGGTGGCCGCCGCCTCCGAGACGTCGGCAATCATCTTCTCGATCATCTCGGCCGGCCGGCCTTCCAGCAGGTTGACGGTGATTATCGGCATTAGCCCTCCTGTGGTCATCAACCCTGTTCTACCAGAGCCGTCAATCCTTCACCAGCATGGTTGCTCCACCCATCCGATCGATCTCAAGCACCACGTTGGCGCCGGGTCCCAACTCGATCGGCCCGGTGAGACCGCCGGAAATCACCAGTTGACCTGCCTTCAGGCCAAGGCCGGACCTTGCCAGGCGGCGGACAAGCCAAGCCACGCTCGCCGCCGGATGCCCGAGGGCTGCGGCGCCTGACGAGGTGTAGAGCAGCCGACCGTTCAAAGTGACGACCACCCCCACCCGGGACAGATCAAAAGTCGGTCTGGTGACGCGGGTTCCCAACACCACCCTCCCCGCAGACGAGTTGTCGGCGGTGTTGTCAAGCGCCCGGAACCGAAAGTCCACATATCTGGAGTCCACCACTTCGATAATCGGAATAACATAGGCGGTGGCGGACAGAATCTGTTCCTCTGAGATGGTCGGTCCCGCCAGGTCCTCGCCCAGTACGAAGGCTATTTCCGGCTCTGCTTTCGGATGGATCATCTCCGCTAGGGGTAGTCTCCCGTCGGAGACGATCATCCGGTCGGTCAGCCACCCGAAATTGGGTGAATCAACACCCAACGCTTTCTGCATGGCAGCGGACGTGAACCCGAGCTTGGCGCCGACCACTCTTTCGCCCCGGTCTCTCCTGATCTGTATTCCGCGGTCCGCTATGGCGTACGCCTCGGTTTCGGTTAGATCGGGGTGCTCGTCGGTCAACTTGGTGGTAGGTACCCGGGTCCGGCGAGCCCGATCGAGCCGGTCGGCAAGCTCGTCGATCTTGTCTCTATCAAGAGCTTGGACAGCGGAGCGGCCTTTCATACCACCGCTAATCCCACCGAGCCGATCCGGTCGAACGACGCCGTCACCGTGTCGCCGGGACCCACCGGAACAGCGCCGGTCAATGCGCCCGCCAACACCAGGGACCCGGCCGGAAGGGCATGGTCACGTTCTCCTAGCTTCCGGACGAACCATGCAACCGCTGCCGCCGGGTGCCCCAAGACGGCTGCCCCGGTGGCGGTACCGACTAGCACACCGTTCTTCTCGAAGACGCAACCAACCAGCGCCAAGTCGAAATCGTCGAGGGGTACCGGATTCCCTACTACGAAGGCGCCTGCGCTGCAATTGTCGGCTACTACATCGGCCAGCGTGAACGAATAACCCGCGAACCGGGAGTCAAGGATGTCTAGGGCGGGCATGACGGCCTCGGTGGCGGCAAGAACATCATGCAAACCGACGGGTCCCTCCAGGTCTCTTGAAGTCAGGAAGGCGATTTCCGGCTCTGCTCGCGGTTGGATCAAGGTTCCGCTGTCCAGAGGTTGGTCGGGATCCAGGCGATGGCTATCGGTGAACCATCCGTATAAAGCCTCCGATACACCCATCTGCTCCTGCTTGGCCCGGCTGGTCAGGCCCAGCTTGGCGCCCGCCACCGTTTCGCCCTGATCAAACGCCCGGGCGAGCACCGCATCCTGGATGTCGTAAGCCTCGTCGACGCTGAAGGCCCATCGGTCGGTGAGCGGCCCGATAGCGGTTCGGTCGGCGACTGCCTCGATCAGTCGGGTGGCGGCCGCCTCTGTCGAGTTGTTCATGGTCTGTTCCTGTTCCGTAGCCGGGTTGGTTAGGGTTCAATCCACCGAAGGCTGCGCTGCCGCCGCCCTCCGTTGCAGTTCCATCGCCACGTCGATAATCATGTCTTCCTGGCCGCCAACAACCTTCCGTTCCCCCAACTCCAGCAGGATATCCCGGGTCGGGACGCCGTAGCGCTCGGCGGCCCTTTTGGAGTGGAGCAGGAACGACCCGTAGACACCGGCGTAGCCGAGCAGTAAACCGTCCCCGTCGATCACCCCTTGTTCAGGCCTGATCGGACGAACGGCTTGATCGGCCACGTCGATGAGCGAGATAGGGTCGATGCCGGTTTCCCAGCCGGTCTTCTCGCACGCCGCTACCAGGACTTCGGTCGGGCAGTTTCCCGCCCCGGCTCCGAGACCGGTCATGCACCCGTCGATCTGGTCCACCCCTTCTTCCAGCGCGGCCAGCGAGTTGGCGACCGCCAGCGAGAGGTTGTTGTGGGCGTGGATGCCCACCTGGCACGACAGCCCGGCCTTGAGGGCGGCCACCCGGCGGCGGGCGTCATCGATGGTCATCGCTCCCGCCGAATCGACCGTGTACACCACATCAGCCCCGTAGGACTCCATTAGCCGGGCCTGTTCGAGTAGCGCCTCCGGTTCGATCATGTGAGACATCATCAGGAACCCCACCGCTTCCATCCCGAGTTGTTTGGCCAGCCCGATATGCTGCTCGGAGATATCCGCCTCGGTGCAGTGGGTGGCGATGCGAGCGACCTCGGCGCCTAGGTCGGCTGCTTGCCTCAGGTCATCCTTCACCCCGATGCCGGGAAGCATCAGGACGGCGATCCGTGAGGTGGTGGCGGTCTCGACGGCGACCCGTACCAGGTTCATCTCGTTGCGATGCGAAAAACCGTAGTTGAACGAGGAGCCGCCTAGACCGTCCCCGTGGCTGACTTCGATTACCGGTACTCCTGCCTGGTCCAATCCGGCAACGACACGCCGAACCTGCTCCTCGGTGAATTGATGGGCCACCGCGTGGGATCCGTCCCGCAGAGTGGAGTCGGTGAGCCGGAAGGCGGTGGTCATCCTGCGGCAGCCATCGCTTCACCGACTCTCACCGCCGAAGCGGTCATGATGTCGAGATTGCCGGCGTAGGGGGGCAGGTAGTCGGCAGCGCCCTCCACCTCCAGCAGGACCACCACCCGGGACTTCACGTCACCTCCGGGGGTCTGGAACAGATCCTCGTCGAAGACAGGTTTCGCCTTAAGGCGGTATCCGGGTACATAGGAAGCCACGGTACGGACCGTTTCTGTGATCGATTCGGCCACCTCATCCCGGTCGTAGCCGTCTCCCAGAGCACAGTAGACGGTGTTGCGCATGAGGATAGGAGGCTCGGCGGGGTTGAGGACCATGATGGCTTTACCGTGGTCGGCCCCTCCCACCTCGACCAGGGAAGTGGAGGTGGTCTTGGTGAACTCGTCGATGTTCTGGCGAGTGCCCGGTCCGGCCGATACCGACGCCACAGTGGAGACGATCTCCGCGTAGGGGACCGGCGCTACCGAAGTTACCGCCGACACGATCGGTACGGTGGCTTGCCCTCCGCAGGTGATCAGGTTGACGTTGGGGGCCTCCAGATGTTCATCCAGGTTCACGGAGGGGACCACTACCGGCCCGAGCCGGGCCGGAGTCAGGTCGATCGCCGTGAGGCCGGCTTCCCGGTAGCGGGGAGCGTTGATCCGGTGGACCCACGCCGACGTGGCCTCGAACACCAGATCGAACTGGTCGGCGTGTCCGATAAGCCAGTCGGGTCCTTCCGAGGTCGCCTCAATCCTTTCGAGCCGCGCTCTGGCCAGCCCCTCCGAGTCGTCGTCGATACCCACCATGGCGGTGACTTGCAGCACATCGGAACGAAGGAGTTTGTAGAGGAGGTCGGTTCCGATGTTGCCGCTGCCTACTATGGCGCAGCGCAGGCCGGACATTCAGGTCATCCTCAGGGTCACCGGGCCGAGCCGGTCGAAGTCGGCCCGCAGGACGTCGCCGGCGCCCACATCCACGGCCGCGTGCAGCGCCCCGGTCATTACGAACATACCGGATTCGAGGGTCACCCCATGGGGAGCAAGGGTGTTGGCAAGCCAGGCTAGGGCGGTGATGGGGTTTCCGAGAGCGGCGGCCCCGGCGCCCGTGGCGACCACGGAACCGTTAAGAGAGAAGGTCATCCCCACCAGCCGCAGGTCGAAGTCCACCGGAACGACGCGGCTGCTCATGGCTACCCCGCCGATAGATGCAAGGTCGCTGATCGTGTCGGCTAACCGTATCCGCCAGTCGGCGATCCGGGAGTCGACCACTTCTATGGCTGCCACGGCGCCCCCCACCGCCCTCGCCGCTTCGATGCCGGTGACGTGGGGTCCGGTTAGGGGTCGGGCCAGGACCAAGGCGATCTCCGCCTCCGCCCGGGGCCGGATGAAGGAGGCGGCCTCGATCACTTCCTCGTGGATCATCGAGTGGAGCACCGGGCCGTAGTCCGGTGATGAGATGCCCATCATCTTCTGCATCGCCTTGGAGGTCAGGCCCAGTTTGTAGCCGGATACCACGTCCCCGTCGGCCACCAGCATCGACGCGAAGCGGGTTTGCGCGTCGTAGGCCGCGCCGACGGTCATGGCGGGATCGGTGTCCGTGAAGGGTTCGATCGGTCGTCGATCTCGCCGGGCGATGTAGAGCGCCTCGGCGCGCTCCTGAGCGAGAGTCATCCTTCCGTCCTTGTCTTGGGTTGGGTGTGATTCGTGACCTAGGGCGTTGTTAACACAGGGCCTACCGTACCCAACACGAACGAGGCGCTCTCAAACGTGTTCTTCTATGCGGAACGGAACGCATCGCGAGCCAGGAGAGTCCCGCCAGGGTGGCCGTCTCGACCACTATGGTGACCCGTCCGTCAGGGTGGGTCCGGAGGAACTCCGCTATCCGATCCGCTGACTTGGCTGCCGGGGCAGGGACGAGCCCGGTTTAGCTCCCCTAGGGAAACGGGACTAGCGCCAAGATCGCTAGCTGCTAGGAGGGGAAACCGAACAGTATCGATATGATATGGGTTGCCACCTGTAGCAGAGGGAGGATATGCCGAAGATCGGTACCGGAGAGTTCGTATTGGCAACGGTCGTTGGTCTGGCGATTGCGTTGACTGTGGCAAGGCTGATCTGGAAACGCTGGACCAGAAAGTAGAAGGGGGGCGGTCCTTCGACCGCCCCCCTTCTATGTGGTCGTGCTATCCAGCGTCTCCGCTTGCGGAGTGATCGCCATCCGCGTAGGCGTTGATGGTGATCTCCGGGTAGTAGGAAGCGATACAACCCCAAACCGGGATGCAATTGCCGACTCGACCTTGCACGAACGATTCGTGGCGGGTCCAGTCACCATTGTAGTAGTAGTTTTCGGTCCAATCCGATACTACGCCCTCGTAGTAGAAGAAACTCGCCACGTTGGGGCGGCACCGGCGGCGCTTCCTCCGGTGCTTGGGCCAAGGCACCCGTAGTGGCGCCAAGGACCATGAAGGCCGCAACAAGTGCGGCTGTCCATTTCCTCATCGGAACCTCCTCTCGCTAGGCTACTCCGATGTGATTAACTAAAGGTTGCTAATACGTTTATTACCTAGAGGGCGGTGGAATCGTTTCCTTTTTCAGGAAACACGGAAGCATCTCAGAGGGTCCCGGGAATCAACCCAGTCCTACAGCCACCTCTGGAGAGGCCATCGGTGGATTCAGGCTAAGGCCGGGACATCCCGTGAAAGTGGGCTTGACGTGGCCTTTTCGGGTTCGGTGTGTCCGGGGCATGAAGAATCAGGGCCAGACGCGCAGAGGCCCCGGGACTGCGATCCGCAGCCAATCCGGGGCTTACTTCCGGTGAGGTCCTCCAACTTCGGAGGATAGGTCACCAGCCACCTTCTATTATCGTAGTTCTGGTTAGGTTATGCAACTGGTGTTGTGCAACCTACCGAACAGTGCTTGGGGTGGTTCAGCCTGGATCCACCGGTTGGTTTGTTGGGTTTGGGGTGGTATTGACGTAGGAAAG
>CAZEZF010000118.1:0-10814 GCA_964516495.1 uncultured Acidimicrobiia bacterium
CACCTGTCCACGCCAACGGGGTGATGCGTCTCAACCGGCAAATGTCCGGTCGGCAAGTGCTTGGAATAACCGCCGGGTTCTTTCAGGTGAGGGGTAACGCCAATGCCGTAATGGCCAGGGCGGATGACCGAGCGCTGATCGCGGAGCTGGAACAAGCTGGATGGACAATGGTGCAGGAGCACAGGGCGCTTCTCCTTTGCGAATCATCCTCCGGCATGGAATCAGCGGTCGATATCCGTCAGGTCAAGGATCCATCGGGAATGCTCGATTTCTGCGCCACTGTGGTGGCCGGTTGGGGTGCGGACTCCGGTATCCGACCGTTTGCAAACCTTCTGTTGCGGCGAAGGGAGGTCTTTACGGGATCCGCCGGTGCGGCATTACTGGCTTACGACCAGGGGGATCCTGTCGCCTCGGCATTGATGATGATCATCGACGGTGTGGTGTTTGTTGATTGGGTTTCTACCAGACCGGAGTACCTCCGTCGAGGTCTTGCAGCCTCGACTGTGGTTGCGGCTATCCGGGTCGGCTTCGACCGAGGCGCTTCGATGGCCGTGACGCTGAGTCCGGTTTCATTGCTTCCGATGTTCTCTTGTCTGGGATTCCGGGAAGTGGGGCGTTACCTCGAATACGGATTCCCGCAGCCGGCTTGAACCGTCTAACCGGACCGGTGACTTCACATTGGCGCTCGGACTGTGCTAGCGTTTCGATTCTTATTATCAAATCCAAGGAGTTGGAGTGCCGGTTCGTAGTTATCGCCTGATTTGTTCTCTCTTTGCGCTCATGCTGGTGCTCTCTTCATGCGGTACCGATAACGGGGATACTTCAACCACCACCGTTCCGCCGGCGTCCAGCGCCGAAGGAACTGACGAACAGGCAACCTCTACCCAGGCTCCGGCGGCTCCTGCCGAATCACTTCTAATCGTGGCTACCACAACGATTCTGGGGGATGTGGTTGCGAACCTGGTCGGCTCTGACGCCGAGGTGGTGGTACTGCTTCCTGTGGGGGCGGACCCTCACGACTATCGGGCGTCCTCGGCCCAAGTGGCTTTGTTGAATGACGCCGACTTGGTGGTGGCAAACGGGCTTGGACTTGAGGAGGGCTTGATCGATGTTCTTGAATCGGTTGAAGCTGACGGTGTCAATGTTCTTGAGGTAGGAGAGTTCCTCGATCCGATCGAATTCGGTGAAGCTGGTCATGATCATGAGGATGAGCATGGTGATCATGATGAGGGGGATCATGAGGATGAGCATGGTCATGATGATGAGGGGGATCATGAGGATGAGCATGGTCATGAAGGTCACGTTCACACCGGCGCCGATCCCCACTTCTGGTTTGATCCCCTGCGGGTTGCCGAGGCTGCAAAACTCATAGCTGACGAGTTGGCGGCTGTTGATCCGTCAATCGAGTGGGCGGCACGCGCCGCGGCCTACGTATCCGAGTTGGAGGCCCTCGACTCCGAGATACAATCGATCTTGGCCGGCATACCTCCGGGCGACCGGAAGTTGGTGACCAATCATGACGCCCTCGGATATTTTGCCGCTCGTTACGGATTTGAGATAGTGGACACCGTGATTCCAGGCGGCGCCACCCTGGCGGATCCGAGTTCCGCGGAGTTGGCGGCTCTCGTGGAGACGATGAGAGATGAGGGCGTTACCGTCATCTTCGCGGAAACCATTGAATCGAGCGATCTGGCGGAGGCCGTTGCCGCCGAAGTCGGGTCTTCGGTCGCGGTAGTTGAACTGTATACAGGTTCGTTGGGAGAACCGGGATCAGGCGCTGATACTCTCACCGGTATGCTCCGTGTGAATGCACAAAGGATCGCCGACGCTCTCTAGCCCCAATTTTTCATGCAGGGGTTTGATTGGGTAGCCGAGAGAGATGAAATGAACCGCATGACCTGGGAGGGTAGATGTTTGGCGCCCTTGCCTGGTCGGAGTGTGACTCTTCACCCGCAGGGTGAACGCCGGGACGCCCCACGAAAGTGGGCTTGACATGGCCTTTTTGAGTTCGGTATGTCCGGGGCATGAAGAATCAGGGCTAGATGCCTGATATGTCGGGCGTTAGGTTCACCGCTAGGGGCAGCGGTGAACCTAACCTCGGTCTGTAATACAGGTTGGTGTTGATGACCAATCGGGCTTCCTGACCGGCTCTGAATTACAGGAGAACTCCGGCGATGAGTACTGTTCGGTAATCATGGAGTGGCTGACCGAACCGTTCGAGCTAGGGTTCCAGCAGCGAGCCGCGTTGGGTGGGGCGCTGGCGGCAGTGTCCGGTTCGGTGGTCGGTGCCTGGGTGGTTATCCGTGGTATGAGCTTTCTGGGCGATGCGTTGATACACGGTGTAATTCCTGGTATGGCCTTGGCTATCCTTTTTGATTTCAACATATACATCGGAGCGGCCTTGGCGGCCCTGGTGATGATTGCCGGAATCAACCTGGTACACCGACAGACCGTATTCTCTGAAGACACGGGGATCGGTTTATTGTTCGTCGGGATGCTCGGCCTAGGTGTCATATTCATATCCAGGACACCCTCCTACAGTGGAAGCCTGACAGCAATCCTGTTCGGTGACACCCTAGGGGTGACGATCGGCGATATTGGCCTCCTGGCCGTGGTCACTGCGGTGGTAATCGTTGTTACCTTTATCTTTTATCGAGGGTTCTTGGTCCTATCGTTCAATGAGCACAAGGCCCGCTTACTAGGCTTGCGTCCAGGCCTCACCAATGCAGTTCTTCTGGCACTGATCACTCTGGCCATCATCGGGTCATTCCGAACGGTAGGTACGCTTTTGGTGTTGGGATTGCTGGTGGGTCCACCTGCAACTGCTGCGTTGCTCGTTCGACGGGTCCCGACCATGATCTTCGTAAGCGCCGGAATCGGAGTGTTCAGTGTTGTGGCCGGTCTGGTGGTCAGTTTCTATGCCAACACCGCCGGTTCCGCCACGATGGCGGTGATACCGGTGATTATCTTTTTTATCGTGCTCGCGGTTTCCCACGTTCGTGCGAATATAGCCAAGTAGGGTGTGGGTTCAGATTTGCGGAGCTTCTCATCGTCGCATTAGTACGGCTAGTCTTCATCTTCTAATCCGGTCCGGAGAAACCGAATCGCCCCGGCCTTCGAGAGAGGTTCGTTGAAGTTGCCGCACTTCGGCGATTGCACACAGGAGGGACATCCCGCCGAGCAGGGGCATCGCCTCAGGGTATCCAACGTTGCAGCCAGCAGTTCTGGACCCCTCGAGTAGGCTGCCGGCGCGATACCTGTTCCGCCCCGGTAACCGTCGTGAACAAAGATGGACGCTACCCCGGTGTCAGGGTGGTTACGAGTCGACAGGCCGCCTATGTCGGACCTATCACAGATTGCGAAGAGGGGCAGCATGGCTATCAGGGTGTGTTCGGCGGCATGAAGGGATCCTGGGGTTTCGGTCTGATCGAGACCCGCCCTAGCCAATAGCCTCTCGGACGCCGTCAGCCAGAATGCTTGGGTTTCGATCTCGACCGGCGGCAACTCGAGCGGGATCAGTTTCGACCCGCTCCGCCCGGCCGCCCTTGCGTACCTGCGCCGGAACCCGATCACATGCGACATGACCTGCACACGTCCCAGGCGGTGTCCCAGCAAACCCAGGCGCCCATCCAGTTCTATGTCCATTATCGTGAGGTCCTTGCCGATGAAGGGCTCGGTGTAATACCCCACCCTGGCCGGCTTCACCAGTATTTCCAGATGATCGAGATCCATCCGTTCGACGAGATAACTCCTACCCTGGTGCAGGTATACCGCGCCCTCATGTGCGTCCGCGAACGCCCGGTCCCATTCGAGCTTCCCGAATGGTCCCCGGCTCTTGGTGTTGTAGAGCGTGAACCGCCTGTTGTCGGAAGACCGCAGGCCGGTCCCATGCGCCGGTGACGACGAACCCATCCAGATGAGTCTGCCTCTTCGGAATTGCAGGTCTCCTTTACCAACCAGCCTCGGGACGGCCTCTTCCAGTTCTTCACCGAAATACTCCCGGTCTTGCAGGGTGAGGGGTTTCTCATGGGCGGCGCAGGAGACGTGCACGTCTAGCACCTGCGGGTTGTCGGGATTGATGACCGCCGCTTCCGGCGTCCGGTTGAACAGCTCATCGGGGTGGTGCATGAAGTACTGGTCGAGCGCATCCTCGCCGGCGATCAGCACTATCAGCGACGTATGGCCGGCGCGTCCGGCCCTGCCGGACTGTTGGCGGTAAGACGATATGGTTCCGGGGAAGGTGCAGAGCAACGCTGCGTCGAGCCCCCCCACATCGATTCCCAACTCGAGTGCGTTGGTGGCGGTGATTCCCAGCAGACGCCCGCCGAAAAGGTCGCGTTCGATCTCCCTCCGAGCCTCCGCCGTGTAGCCGGCCCGGTACGGGGATATACGGTCGGCGAGTTCACCGAGTCGCTGTCCCGCGTTCATGTGTAGCAGTTCGGTCGCCTTCCTACTTCTACAGAAGGCAATCGTGTGGACCCCCTTGCGAACGAGATCGACATATAGATCCGTCGTTTCATAGAGAGGGGAGCGCCTAATCCCTCGCTCCCGATCTTCAAGGGGGGGATTCCACAAGGCGACGACTCGCTCTCCGGAGGGAGATGTGTCTCCTTCCACCAGATCCACCTCCAGGCCGGATAGCCGTCTTGCCAGATCCGCAGGGTTACCGATGGTCGCCGAGGTGAAAACGAACGTCGGTTGCGAACCGTAATGGGCTGCCAGCCGCCTGAGCCTTCTGAGGATCTGGGCGCTATGACTGCCGAACATGCCCCGCAGATAGTGCATCTCGTCAACCACCACGAAGGCGAGCCGGGACAGGAAGGATTCCCAAAGCCGATGGTTAGGAAGGATTCCGTAATGAAGCATGTCCGGGTTGGTCAGGATGACGTTTGAGCGGTTTCGAACCCGGCTTCTTAGATTATTGGGTAGGTCGCCGTCGTAGGTGGAGGCTATCAGGCCGGGTAGCTGTAGGTGATCCAGCGATCCGAGTTGGTCCTGTGCGAGCGCTTTGGTGGGATACATCAGCAGGGACGTCGATTTCCGGTTCTCGAGTATCCGCTCGGCGATCGGAATCTGGAAACACAGGGTCTTTCCGGACGCCGTACCGGAAACCAGCACCACATGAACGCCGGCGCGGATCCTATGGATCGCCGAAGCCTGATGACGGTAGAAGCGGGTTATTCCCTTGCGGGCCAGGCTTGCGCGCAGCGGCTCGGATAAAGGTGTATCCAACTCCCGGTAGCGGGCGGGCCGGCCGGGAATCATGCGCCGATGCACGAGTTCCCCGCCGAAAACGGAACTCTGTTCCCAGCGTTTCAGGAGGCTGGGGAAATCGATTTCAGGCATCAGTGCTAGCCTTCATGATCCGTTAACGATCCGGATGTCGGTTGTGAGGTCCTTGAGCATTAAACCCCAATTCTTCATGTCCCCGTCACACCGAGTTCGAAAGGACCGCGTCAAGCCCACTTTCGCGGCGCTTCAGGCGATCACCCGGCGGTGAAGGGTCACTCCCCTGTCAGGCGAGGCTACCAAGCAGCTGTCCTTCCAGGTCGGGGGGTTCCTAGCATCTCTCTCGGTTACCCATTCAAACCTCCTGCATAAAAAAATCGGGGTTAGGGAATATGCAGGAAGCCGGTTTGGCGGCATCGAACAGGTCACGGCCCTTCTAACGTCCCTTGTCGGAGGTTTAGGTGACGATACCGACGTTTCGGTCTCCACCGTCCCGGAGCCATGATATGAAGGCGCCTGCGGGAACTCCGGGTTCCAAGAGATCACGAACGGTAAGACTAGCCGAAGGCTTCGTCGCCGGCGTCGGCGGGGCAGCCTTGGCCTGGGTCGCGCTGGCGCCGCTTGACGGGTTGACCCCGGCGCTCCCACCGGTCGGGGCGGCCGTGGCCGGCCTGAACGGGATTGTTTCAGGTGCGGTGGGTATCTACTCATGGCGGCATGTGCGGGGTTGGGTGTGCTTCGTTCTGGACTCGACCTGGGGGTTGGTAGGTGTGTTGTCGGGGTTGATGCTTCATGCCGCCAATCGGTTTCATCCCGACCCCGGTTACCTCCCGGAAATGAGCCGGCGTTCTAACAGGCACGTCTACGAGGGTGGCTTCGGTATACGGCCCGGGTTTGCGTTGGCTATGGGAAACGTAATATCGGCGGGTGGTGGATCTGCGGGACTGCGCGGCGAATCTCCGGTAGTCGTTCGTCGTCGACGCCTGGTGGATGTACATGAGGGGGTTCATGTGTTCCAGAACCGCGCCCTGGGCCCCATATTCCCGGTCCTTTATATGGGGTGGATGCTCATGGCGGGCGCGGTGGGGATAGCTGTCGGCCTGGCGACCGATAGAATGCGGGTCTGGAATGTCATGGAGACTTTCGCCTATTACAACAACCCTTTAGAGTACTGGGCATACCGTAAGGACCGCTACTGGCCTCCCCGAGGGGCGCATCCAAGATATGTATGGGGGGCGAGACGAACCCCGTAGCGCGCGTCCTCGAAGGGTGTTGGTAGGAGCCCGCCCAAGTGTTACACGGGCGGAGGCCCCCGATGCCCTGATCCGGTTATTGAATCGGAGACCAATCTACGAACCCCTTCCAGACCATTGTTCAGCACCCTCCCAACGGTTCGTCGACACCGGGCTGACCACAGGTCCGTGGGGCGCCGGTGTAGCTTCGGGCAAGCCGGACTTCCCGTCCGGCGGCGGTTGGTAGAGGGAGGGCCGAACGAGGCTAGCCCTTATTCTTCATGCCCCAGACACACCGAACTCGAAAAGGCCACGTCAAGCCCACTTTCATGGGACGTCCGGCCTTCACCCTGCGATGAAAAGTCACGATCCGGCCAGGCGAGCCCCCCGAGCAAGCTATCTTCCCAGGTCAGAGGGTTCGTTGCATCCCTCTCGGTTACCCATCCAAACCCCTGCATGAAAATTGGGGCTAGGATTCCGGCTTATGGGTGTGCTAGAGACATTACGTTCGGTTGTCCGGTTTCGGGAGTTCGAGACGGATCCGGATCTTCGCCGCATGCAGGCCGCCGCCAACATCGGGGACCTCAGGGAGATTGCGCGTCGACGCCTGCCGAGAGCTGTCTTCGACTATGTGGACGGCGGCGCCGAGGACGAGGTCACCTATCGGAGAAACGCTCAAGACTTCCACAACTGGGAATTCGTTCCGACGGTGATGCGTGATGTGAGCGTCATAGACACATCAGCGGAGGTTCTGGGGAAGGCGACCCCGATCCCCTTGATCCTGGCGCCGACCGGTTTTACTCGAATCGTTGATCCGCAGGGAGAACTGTCGGTGGCCCGGGTCGCCAAGGAGCGGACTATCCCATATTCGCTGTCGACGCTCGGTACGCGATCTATCGAGGAGGTGGCGGAAGCCGGCGCCGGCGGGCGCAACTGGTTTCAGGTATACGTCTGGAAGGATCGAGGGCTCGTACAGAACATGGTCGAGCGCGCCAAGGAGTCCGGTTACGAGGCGCTATGCATCACGGTCGATCTGGTGGTCACCGGTCGACGCGAGCGGGATGTTCGCAACGGACTCACCCTACCCCCCAAATTGGGCCCGGTCATGATCCTTCAGGGCGCCCTCAAGCCCGGATGGACATGGCGATTCCTGAACGCCGAACCGATTACCTTCGCCAATGTGGCCGGTTTCCATGAAGCGGACGGTTCGACGGCCGTCGCCCTCTCCTCTCTGGTGCACGACCAGTTCGACGCCGGTCTTTCGTGGAAGGACCTAGAGTGGTTTCGA
This sequence comes from uncultured Acidimicrobiia bacterium, assembly GCA_964516495.1. Lineage (GTDB taxonomy): Bacteria > Actinomycetota > Acidimicrobiia > Spongiisociales > Spongiisociaceae > JAPPFW01. The sequence continues at coordinate 7,750 of CAZEZF010000118.1, forward strand.
TCACTGTGGGACGGTCCCATCGTCATCAAGGGAATCCAATCGGTGGCGGATGCTCGGATAGCTGTCCAACACGGCGTGGAAGCGATCTGTATTTCGAACCACGGGGGTAGGCAGCTCGAAGGCGCCCCGACTCCGATCGAGTTGATCGAGCCGATAGCCCATGCGGTGGGAGACGATGTGGAGATCATCTGCGATGGTGGGGTAAGGCGCGGCGCCGACATAATCAAGGCCATAGCACTCGGCGCCGATTCGGTAATGATGGGTCGTCCCTACCTCTACGGATTAGGGGCCGGGGGGGTCAAGGGTGTTGAGTGGGTGCTGGACTTCTTCGAGGAGGGCATGCGGCGAACAATGGCATTGACCGGGGTACGGTCCGTCGCCGAAATCAGCCGGGACCTGGTTCGTCGTCGGCGTTACCGGTAGGGAAACCCATTGAGCACACCGCCGAGTTACCGAATAGAGGGCCTGACGATCGACGCCGGGTTATACCGATTTCTTGTCGACGAGGTCCTGCCGGGAAGCGGGGTTCGCTCCGAGACGCTCTGGAAGGGTTTGTCGTCCCTCATCCACGACTTCGGTCCCATCAATCGACGGCTTCTGGAGCGTCGGAGTGAGCTTCAGGCCAAGATCGACGACTGGCACCGGCGGAACGCCGAAGGCCCCTTCGACAGACGCGCCTACCGGGAGTTCCTGGAGGAGATCGGCTATATAGAACCGGAGGGGGACGACTTCACTATCGATACCGCCGTCGTCGACACGGAAATCTGCTCGGTGTCCGGTCCCCAATTAGTTGTTCCGGTCACCAATGCCCGCTTTGCAGCCAATGCCGCCAATGCCCGGTGGGGTTCCTTATACGACGCCCTGTACGGAACCGACGCCCTCGGGGATCCCAGCCCTGGGCCGGGTCCCTACGATCCCGAAAGAGGTGAGCGGGTCATCGCATGGTGTAGCCGGTTCCTCGACGATGTGGCCCCGCTCAAGGTCGGCGCCCATGGTGACGCCACCGGCTACTGGATAGAGGACGGAAGGCTGGTCGTCCAGCAGGTAATCCGTCCCAGGACGACCCTCGCCGAACCCTCGCAGTTGGCGGGTTATACGGGGGATCCGATGATGCCGGACTCGATCCTGCTTCGGAACAACGGATTACATATCGAAATCGTGATCAACCGACGCCATCCGGTCGGATCATCGGACCCGGCCGGAGTTGCCGACATCGTGCTGGAGTCCGCGGTAACCACCATCTTGGACCTTGAAGATTCCGTCGCCACGGTGGACGCGGACGATAAGGTGACGGCCTACCGCAACCTGTTGGGCCTCCTGAAGGGCGATCTGACCGCGCGGGTGACGAAGGGCGGGCGCACCTTCACACGAAGGTTGGCCGATGATCGATCCTTTAATGACCCGAACGGTGACCCGTTCACCCTTCCCGGTCGTGCCCTCCTCCTGGTCCGCAACGTCGGGCATCTTATGACCACCCCCGCCATCATCGACCGGTCCGGTAATGAGGCCTACGAGGGGTTGGTTGACACGATCATCACCGCCCTTATCTCCTGCCACGACTTGAGAGGCGCCGCCTCAAAGCGCAACAGCAGGACAGGGTCGATCTACATTGTCAAGCCCAAGATGCACGGGTCGGCTGAGGTTGCCTTTACCTCCGGCATGTTCGAGCGAGTCGAACAGATCCTTGGTCTGGCGCGTAACACCATCAAGCTCGGCCTGATGGATGAGGAAAGGCGGACCAGCCTCAACCTCAAGGAGTGCATCAGGGCGGCTCGGTCAAGGCTGGTATTCATCAACACCGGGTTTCTCGATCGGACCGGCGACGAAATCCACACGTTGATGGAGGCAGGGCCGATGGTTCCCAAAACCCTCATGAAGGACCAGATCTGGATCGACGCCTACGAGGATCGCAACGTTGATGTCGGGTTGGCTTGCGGGCTCCGAGGACGGGCGCAGATCGGCAAGGGGATGTGGGCGGCGCCGGATCAGATGGCGGCCATGCTCGATCAGAAGATCGGCCACCTGCAGGCAGGGGCGAGTTGCGCCTGGGTGCCTTCTCCCACCGCCGCCACCCTCCACGCCACCCACTACCACCGGGTAGACGTCGCCCGGCGTCAGGAAGAGATCGCGCACCGGATTTCCCGCCCTATAGATGACCTGCTTGCGATACCTGTGGTGGAAACGAGTGCTCTAGACCCGGAGTTGATCACTTCCGAACTCGAAAACAACGCCCAGGGAATCCTCGGCTATGTGGTCCGCTGGATAGATCAGGGAATCGGATGCTCGAAGGTGCCCGACATCAACGATGTCGGCCTGATGGAGGATCGGGCTACCTGCCGTATCTCCTCCCAGCACATCGTCAATTGGCTCCACCACGGGATTGTGGATGAGGTCCGGGTCATGGAGACCATGAAACGCATGGCGGCCGTAGTCGACCGGCAGAACGAGGGAGATGACTCCTACACACCTATGGCGCCCGGATTTGACGGTCCGGCCTTCAGGGCGGCCTGCGAGTTGGTGTTCGAAGGTGTCTCACAACCATCCGGTTACACCGAACCCGTGTTGCACGCCCGGCGGGCGGAGCGCAAATCACATGGCTAGCCGGCCGTCGTCCGATCGCGGTCGAGGCCAGTGTCCCTGAATCTTTGTTCGCTTGGTTTGTAACCCCCTTGAAAAGTCGGATTGAGCGACCGGGATCCGTCTTCGTTTCTCGTCCCGTCGCCGTTGTGGGCGGGACCGGGGATCGTTTCTGTCCCACCCTCGCTGTATGTTGATGATTAACCGTAATTACCGGCGGTCCGTTTCCGACGTCGATCCGGACCGCGTGAAAAGGGATCAAAGTTCGTTCGGGACTGCCCCCGCCAGGGGTATGGGAGGACGCGTCTCGACCAAAGGTGGTGGCGGTGGGGGAGGGCCCGACAGGGAGGGGCCCTCCCCCAAAGCGATTTTCGCGATCTCTTCCTGACTAGCTCTGATTCTTCAATGCCCCAGACACACCGATGTAGCAAACGCCACGCCAAGCGCAGCATCGTGGGGCGTCTTGACGTTCACCTTCGGGTGATGGG
>CAZEZF010000119.1:0-10358 GCA_964516495.1 uncultured Acidimicrobiia bacterium
TCAACTGGAGAAACCGCTGGAACCCCACCAACTAAGCAATCCGCGCACGCTCTAATCGTTCTCTCGTTCCTCGGCCCCGATCCGGTCGAAACCGCCGTTACAAGAGTGCTCGGCCGTCTAGCCGCCGGGGAAGCTCCTCGCGACGTAGAGGAACGACTCGTCGACGTCAAGGAGGAGGCCGGTCGGCGCGACCATACCGGGGCCGTCAAGCCGGGTGACGAACAGAACGAGGCGGCTGCCGCCCACCTCGCCGAGGAGATGGCCTGCTTCGCCAATACCGAAGGGGGCGGCGCCATCATCCTGGGCATCTCCGACCGCGGAGAACGGATCGGCGCCAGCCTGAACGCGGAGTGGCTACGCCACAGGATTTTCGAGTTGACCGGGCGCATGGTGACTCCCTCCATCCGTGAGCTGGAGATGGACGGCGTTCGCCTGCTCGTGTTAAGTACAGCCGAGGCGCTCGAGCCGGTCCGCTACAAAGGCAAGATCAAGTGGCGAGTCGATGACAATTGCGTGGAGGTCGATGCCCTTACCTGGCACACCAGCAGCATACACCGACGGGGTGTCGATTGGTCTGCTCAGCCCTCCGGCCACAGCTTGGGCGACGTCAGGAGGTCCGCCGTCGAAATCGCTCGCCGGCACCTCCGCGAGACGCACACCGTCGGCAAGCAACTCGCCCATGTCGTCAAGTTGGCCGATGCCGATCTCGAAGATCTTATGCGGCGCTTGGGCCTCGCTGACATGGAAGGCCGTCTCACCAACGCCGGGTCCCTGCTCTTCGTCACCACTCCCGCCGTAGGTTTCGACTACATCCGGCGCCACCATACCGGTGGTGACAGCGTCCGCCGCATAGAGAACGCCGGACCTCTCATTGCCCAGGTGGACGAAGTGATCCGAGCAGTCGACGGATTCAACCGGGTTTCCCATATTCCTACCGGACCTGGTGGAGCGGTGCATCTCCGCCGACGGGCCCTACCGACGCCGGCGGTGCGAGAGGCCATTGTCAATGGCGTTGTGCATCGGGATTGGCACTCTCCCGATCCGACATTGGTGGAACACATCGAAGACATGCTGATCGTGTCGTCACCGGGTGGGTTCATCGGCGGGATCACTGCGGAGAACATCATCACACATCCACCCAAACCGCGGTACCGCAGTCTGGCGGGAGCGATGGCCGCTCTGGGCTTGGGTGAACGGGAGGGCATAGGAGTTGACCGGATGGTGGGCGCCATGCTCTCCTCCGGGCTTCCCCAGCCAGTGATTGTCGAGATACAAGGGCCGTATGTGCGGGTCACGCTGTTCGGGGGCGATCCCGACCGCGAGGCCATCGAGTTCCTAGCCCCAATTTTTCATGCAGGGGTTTGAATGGGTAACCGAGAGAGGTGAAATTAACCACATGACCTGGGAAGATAGCTGCGTGGTGGCCTCGTCTGGACGGGGCGCCCCCATCACCCTAAGGCCGGGACATCCCGTGAAAGTGGGCTTGACATGGCCTTTTTGAGTTCGGTGTGTCTGGGGCATGAAGAATCAGGGCTAGGGTCGATCGAACCACCGTCTCTGGCCGAAGACATAGAGGTGCTGATGCTCCTCGAAGCCCTATGCCGCCGCGGCTGGGTGGACGCCCAGACTGCCGCCCCCGTACTCCAACGCCGGATCGTCGAGATGGATGAGCGGCTAGACCGGCTCGCCCGGGTGTTCCTGGAGGGGAAACCGATCGTGACACCTGTCAAAGGAGCGCCCCCGTCGGGCCCCCGGGTGTATCGGCTCAGCGCGCCGGCTCGAAAACGGCTTGCCGGACGGCTCGCTCCGTTATCTGATCGGGAGGCCCACCGCGATATGGCCCTACAGTGGGCGAGAACACGGGGTAGGGTGTCCTCCACGGAATTGGCGGATCTGACCGGGGTCCACGCATCGACCGCGGCGAGAATGCTGAAGGCTCTGTCGGAAGAGGGGCTTCTCATCCCCAGTAGTGAGGTAAGGGCCGGTCGCGGCTTCCACTACATACCGGCGGACAGGCCGGGATAAGAGCGTAGCACCGTCACCATGTCACGTATCCTCCCCCGAAGTTGACCGCCTGGCCGGTCATGTAGCCGGGTTTCTCGCCGAGCAGGAACCATATCAGTCCCGCCAGTTCCTCGGGCGAGGCCGGTCGCCCGAGCGGCACGGAGGCGTTTCTTGCAACGGTCAACTCCTCAACGGTCATGCCGCGGATGGGCGCCACCTTCTCCAAGACCTTGTCTTGCATCGGGGTATCGATGATGGCCGGACACACCGCGTTGACCCGGACGGGAATCTTGGCCAGACCGTAGGCAAATGACCGGGTGATGGACAGGATGGTGGTCTTGGATGCTGCGTATATGGCCGCCTCCACGGTGTTGGCCAGTTTGGCGGAGCTGGAGGAGAGGTTGACGATGGCGCTGCCGGGAGGCATGGTCGGTCCGATGCCCTGGCACAGGAAGAAGATGGCTTCGGCGTTGATGGTGAAAATGTCCCGCCAGTCGTGGACCGTGAAGTCGGACAACGGTTTGAGGCGGATGATCCCCGCAGCATTCACCAGGTAGTCGATACCCTGCCCGGCTTCGATAACCCTCGCCCTATCCTCGAGATCGGCCAGATCTGCTACCAGCGGCTCGGCGCCCCCGGCGATGATGCGACCCAGACCGGCCTCGTTGATATCGACAGCGATCACCGAGCATCCCTCGTCGAGGAGGCGGCGGGCGGCGGCCTCCCCAATCCCGCTGGCTGCTCCGGTCACCATCGCCCGTGGTCGTGAACCCTCTACGCTTCCTCCTGTTCGAAGGGTGTAAACAGTTTAGCTCTGATTCTTCATGCCCCAGACACACCGATGTAGCAAAAGCCACGCCAAGCCCGTCAAGCGGCTATTTTCCCAGTTCAGAGAGTTGATTGCCTCTCTCTCGGTTACCCATTCAAACCCCTGCATGAAAAATCGGGGCTAGCTGCTGTCGTGGGAGTCACCGGGCGATCCCAGCTCTGCCGAGTAGAAGAGTCAAGAACAGACGCCCGGCATTACGATACGCTCATGATCGACCCTTCCCTCGACCCCACCGCCTACGAATTCGTACGGCCCGCCCGAGTTCGCCAGGTGCTGGAGGAGACCCCTATCGTCTTCCTCCCAATCGGCTGCGTCGAGTACCACGGACCGCACCTGCCGCTGGGAGTGGACATGCTCACCGCCGACGCCATCTGCCACCGGACCGCTGCGATAACGGGCGGCCTGGTTCTCCCCCCGTTGTGGCTTGCTTCGGGTGTTCTGCCACTCCCTCACGGCATCACGGTGGATACGGGTTTGCTGCAGGCCGTGATACGTCCCATCCTGCGTCAGCTGGCCGAGGGCGGGTTCAAGGTGATCGTGGCGCTATCCGGCCACGGCGCCCTCGACCACCTGCATGTTCTCCGTGAGGAGACCGACCGGGTGATGGAGGAATACCCGGATGTCAACGCCCTCACCACCGTCTGGAATGAACTCAACGCCACCATGCCCGGCGATATCCACGACCACGGCGCCAAGGTCGAAACCTCGTACCTGATGGAGTTCCACCCTCACACCGTCGACCTGACCACCCTGGAGGACGACCCCGAGGCCGAGCATGTCGGCATTTATGCGGCTAACCCTCGGTTCACCGCCGACCGGGAGTGGGGCACCGCCATGGCTGACCACGCGGTTCAGCGTCTCGTCGGCGTCATCGAAGGCTTCTCCAGAGGTAAGCGGGCTGACAGCTGGGTGATGCTCCGCCGGCTGGTAACCCGCCTCCAGTCGGGTGACCTGGAGGTGGTGGCCGATTCCGGTTCGCTCAGTCACGGCGCCCTCGGATTCGATCTGTACAACCCTCACCCACAGTCCAAATACATCACCGCCCTGAAGTCCCTGACTGCCGGCGGACGGCAGGTGAATCTGTCGGGCGCCACTCTGGCCAACGCCTCGGTCGGCGAGGGCCATACCGACACCCGGGTCGACCGGCTCGGTCCGCTGTCCGGCTTCTACATACGCACGGATCAGAGAATGACGATCAGCATCCCGTGTGCAGGCGTCGAACCGGGCCGCCACAAAGTCATAGCCCGCTTCGTGCTCGCCGATGTGATCGAGGTCGGCGCATCCGGACCTCTGGAGGTCGAGTAACCGCCCGGTTCACGAAAAGTCGAGGCGCCGGGGAACCGGATCTCACCGCTGATCACGGCGGAGACAGGGTCCGCCAATCCTTCCTAGCCCCAGTTTTTCATGCAGGGATTTGATTTGGGTTAGCTGAGAGAGATGAAATGAACCACATAACCTGGGAGATAGCTGCGTCGTGGCCTCGCCTAGGACGGCGCCCCAAAACGGGTGATTGGATTGGCCCTCCGTCCGCTGACCAGGGGCTTTCAATCGGACATCGGGCCAAGCAGGGGGTTTTCTCAGCACTCTCCCGGTGTCCTGGATCAGGACAAGACCGCGAAAATCCCTGCATTACACCCCTTCCCGGCGGGCCCTCCCCCACCGCCACCACCTTTGCCTGGACGCGTCCTCCCATACCCCTGACGGGTTGTCCCGAACGAATATGATCCCTTCACGCGGTCCGGGTCGACGTCGGAAGCGGACCGCCGGTAATTACGGTTAACAACAACATACAGAGGGGGTGGGACAGAAACGGTCCCCAAGACCCCGCCGCCAGCGGCGTCGGCTGAGAAACAAAGACGGATCCCGGTCGCGCAAAACGACTTCTCAAATGGGTACAACCAAACGAACCAAAGATTCAGGGACACTAGGCGAGCCGCGCCGACACCCCGACGGGAAAGGTAGGCCGACCAGGGTTACCCGGCGGCGGCAACCTCTGCGGTGTCATCGGCGGCTTGTCGGATAAGTCGGGCGCGATCCACCTCGCTCGCCCGGTGCTTGGCGACCACCCTGCCTCTGGACATCACCACGATGGTGTCGGAGATCCGCGCCACCTCCTCGATGTCGGACGAGGCGATGAGTACCGCTATTCCCTGATCGGCGAAACGACGCAACACGTTATATATCTGGGCTCTGGCGCCTACATCCACACCCCGGGTCGGTTCCGCCAGCACCAGCACCTTCGATTGTCGCTCCAGCCAGCGGCCGAGGACCACCTTCTGCTGGTTGCCGCCCGACAGGGTGTCCACGATCTGCCCGGCGCCTCCTTTGCCTCGTATGTCGAGTGCTTCCTGCCACTGCTCGAATACTTTCGCTGTGGCCCTCGGAGGGAGCAGACCGACCTTCGTCATCCAAGGCCAGGAGGCGACGCTCAGGTTCTCGGCGACGTTCAGCACTGTGAGCAGCCCATCGATCTTACGATCCACCGGCACGAACCCGATCCCGAATTCGGATATGGCATCCTTGGGGGAGGTCGGCTGCCCGGTCCTTTCCCCCACCCTCATGGAGCCTCCGCTGATCATCCGCAGACCGAACACCGCTTCGGCGACTTCGAGACCTCCGCATCCCAACCTCCCGAACAGGGACAGTATCTCTCCCTCCCGGACCTCAAGGTCCAAGTCGGTGAACGCCCCTTCGGCTGTTGCGCCCTCCAGCACCAGAACCGGATCGCCGAACTCGTGTTGCTCATCCCGCAGTGAAGCCACCTCCTCGACCAACTCGTGGCCGACCATGGCCTCCACCATCTCCTTGCGACCGAACTCGCTGAGCGGGCCTTCAGCCACCGCGTCACCGTCACGGAACACAAGCACGCGGTCGGCGATCCGCTCCACCTCGTCCAACCGGTGGGTTATGTAGATGATGGCCACTCCTTGAGCCTTGAGCCGTTCGATGAAGGCGAACAGAGCGTCGGTCTCCTCCAAGGTGAGCGCGGAGGTGGGCTCGTCGAGTATCAGGAGGCGGGCGCTGCCGGCCAGGGCGCGAGCAATCTCGAGTACCTGACGTTCGGCCACCCCTAGGGAACCTACCAAGGCCCTGATGGGAAGTTCCACACCGAGTTTGTCCAGGATTTCACGGGCGTCCCGGCGGACCTGCGCCCAGTCCACCAGGCCGAAACGATTGCACGGCAACCTGCCCAAAGACAGGTTCTCGGCCACCGTAAGATCGGGGGCGTCGGAGAACTCCTGGTAGATCACCCGCAGACCGTATTCTCCGGCGTCGCGGGGGTTCTTGATCTCCGCTTCCTCCCCGTCGATGACGATGACTCCGCCGTCCCGCTTGTAGTCACCGGCCAGGATCTTTATGGCGGTGGACTTGCCGGCGCCGTTCTCACCCAGCAGAGCCAGAACCTCGCCGCCGCTGACGGAGACATCGACACCGTGCAACACCTCAACCCCTCCGAAGCTCTTTCGCAGCCCGGTGGCGCGTAGTTCCAACCTCTCGGCTACAGCGCCGTTCTCGACGGTCATGATCCGCTGAGGCGCAACCGCACCTGGTCAAGCCCCACCGCGGCTACCAGCACCACTCCGGTGGCCACATCCTGCCAGAACGATGAAATACCGAGGAGGGTCAGACCGTTCTGCATGATGCCCAGGATGAACACGCCCAGCACCGTACCCAGGATGGTGCCCCGGCCTCCGGAGAGACTGGCGCCTCCCAGGATTATGGCCGCTACCACCTCCAACTCCACACCGGTGGCCGCGTTGCCCGAGGCGGCGTCCAGCTGTGAGGCGAGGATAAGCCCGGCCAAGGCGGCCAGCAGCCCGCTCACTATGAACATCAGAAAGACCGTGGGCTTCTGGCGGATCCCGGACAGGCGGGCGGCGGTCGGGTTGGAGCCGATCGCATACACGGACCGTCCGAACCGGGTATAGCGCACCACGAACCAGGCCAAGACGGTTATCAACAGAAAGATCACTATCTGTGCCGGAACCGCGAGGATATCGGAGGTGATGAACTCCACCTTGCCGTTCATCCTGATGGTCTGGCCGTTGGAGAAGAGGCGGGCCAACCCCCGGTAGCCGAGCCAGGTGCCCAGAGTCACCACGATCGAAGCGATACCTGCGTAGGCGGACAGGATCCCGTTGAATACGCCGGCGAGCAGGCCCACCCCCACCGCAGCCAGGATTGCCATGGCCGCGCTGTTCTCCTCAGCCACCACGCCTGCGATGCAACCGCATAATGCTGCGGCCGACGCCACCGACAGGTCGAAGTTGCCGGATATGAGAAGGAGGGTCCCCGGGGCGGCCAGGATTCCCAGAACGGAAACCGACAGCAGTACGTTGCGGAGGTTCCTGGTGGTAAGGAAGAACTCGCTTCCCTGCCAGAAAATAAATCCAAGGACCACCAAAACCACCAGCAACACCACTTCCGGCGGCATGGCCACAAAGAATCGAGCGACACGGGCTCGCCCGCTGAGCCCCGTTGATGCTGTCGTTGTCACCGCGACACCCCCGCGGGCCGTGATCGACCTGTCATAGGCTTAACTCCTTTGCGTTCCCTGAAGGAGGGGACAGGGCGCCGGCATATGGCGCCCTGTCCCCCCCATTCGCCTCAATCAGCCCGGGTAGAACCGGTCGATGTTGTCCTTGCTTACGAACACATGATCCACGAACAACGGATCCGGTACCGAGTCACCCGCCAACATCGCCAGAATCGCCGGAATCACATACGTCCCATACGTCTCAGGGAAATACCCCGTCGAACCGATGTACTGCGGATTATTCCGAATCTCATCATGAATCGTCGCATCCGCACCCTGACTCGCATACGCAACCATATCCTCAATACCCAACTCACGGGCAGCAGCCAACGCCGCCAAACCCATATCATCGTTCAAGGACACAACCGCGATCCGCTTACCAGGATTAGCCGTAAACGTATCCAACACCTTCGGGAACGCCCCATCGGTAGTACCACCACCATCAATACGAGTCACAATCCCCGTCGGGTCAGGAGACCAATTCTCAAAGTCCCCATAATCAAGCCCGGAACACACCTGGGAAATACCCCGAACCATGCCATTGGACCGAGCAATATTCACCTGACCGACCACGAAAGTCTCCATCGTGACCACCATATCGATCTCGCAACCCCAGTTCTCCTGGGCCCACTCACCCAAAGCCATACCGGCCAACTCACCCGCATAACCATTATCCGCCCCGAAGAACAACGCACACGACGGATGAGCAATATCAATAGCAATCACCGGAAGATCCGGATTGTTAGACCGCAACTCGTCACAGATCGCACCCTCGATCGACTCATCGATCTGGAACTCGATCACCCCGTCAACACCCGCCAACGTAAACGTCCGAGCATTCTCCAGAGCCGTCTCACCATCCAAATTGTTATCCGCGTACAAAATCTCAACATTGCACGCCTCAGCAACCGCATTCACATTGTCCAACACCTGCGTCACAAACGGAATCCCAGCAGACAGATCCCCATAACCAATCGTCACACCAGAACCGTCATAACCCTGACAAACCTCAGGCATCCCTGACGCAGCCGTGGTAGCGGCCGCGCTGCCATCGGTGGGGTAGAACTGGTCGATGTTGTCCTTGCTTACGAACACATGATCCACGAACAACGGATCCGGTACCGAGTCACCCGCCAACATCGCCAGAATCGCCGGAATCACATACGTCCCATACGTCTCAGGGAAATACCCCGTCGAACCGATGTACTGCGGATTATTCCGAATCTCATCATGAATCGTCGCATCCGCACCCTGACTCGCATACGCAACCATATCCTCAATACCCAACTCACGGGCAGCAGCCAACGCCGCCAAACCCATATCATCGTTCAAGGACACAACCGCGATCCGCTTACCAGGATTAGCCGTAAACGTATCCAACACCTTCGGGAACGCCCCATCGGTAGTACCACCACCATCAATACGAGTCACAATCCCCGTCGGGTCAGGAGACCAATTCTCAAAGTCCCCATAATCAAGCCCGGAACACACCTGGGAAATACCCCGAACCATGCCATTGGACCGAGCAATATTCACCTGACCGACCACGAAAGTCTCCATCGTGACCACCATATCGATCTCGCAACCCCAGTTCTCCTGGGCCCACTCACCCAAAGCCATACCGGCCAACTCACCCGCATAACCATTATCCGCCCCGAAGAACAACGCACACGACGGATGAGCAATATCAATAGCAATCACCGGAAGATCCGGATTGTTAGACCGCAACTCGTCACAGATCGCACCCTCGATCGACTCATCGATCTGGAACTCGATCACCCCGTCAACACCCGCCAACGTAAACGTCCGAGCATTCTCCAGAGCCGTCTCACCATCCAAATTGTTATCCGCGTACAAAATCTCAACATTGCACGCCTCAGCAACCGCATTCACATTGTCCAACACCTGCGTCACAAACGGAATCCCAGCAGACAGATCCCCATAACCAATCGTCACACCAGAACCGTCATAACCCTGACAAACCTCAGGCATCGCGGCGGTCGGCGCAGGCTCGGCCATGTCGGTGTCGGCCGCGGGGGTGGCATCGGTTGAATCCTCGGAAGCGGCGGGCGCCTGCGTGACGGGGGCAGCCTCGTCCCCGTCGTCTTCGCCGCCGCACGCGGTCGCCACCAGCGCAAATACCGCCAGCAGCGCTAACAATCGAAGCTTCATGGTCATCCTCCTACATAGCCGTGCATTACCGGGTACGATTCCGGCGTTACCTCGTTAGTGTCGATTGGAATCGTTTCGACAGACTAGCACCCTACCCTTGGCGTTCGTCCGAACGACCGCTGATCAGGCTAGGCTCTGGGGCAAAGGCACCGGTTTTAATGCAGGGAGGGACCCGTGAGTGATACCAGCTTCGTCGATACCCATGTCCACTTTTGGGACCGGCCCCATCCCACCTTGGAATGGGTCTGGCTGGCGGATGACTTCATCCACCCGCAACTCGGCGACACAGTGCTGCTCAAGTCGATGAAACGGTACGCCGTAGACGAGTTTCAAGCGGAGGTGGAAGGCGCCGGGGTGTCCAAAGCGGTTCATGTCCAGGCGGCGATCGGCAGCGAGGACCCGGTGGAGGAGACCAAATGGCTCCAGGAGATGATCGACCGTACCGGTTACCCGCTGGCCATCGTGGGGGACGCCCGCATGCAGCAACCCGACGTGGAAGCGACTATCGAACGCCATGTGGAGTACGCCAACTTCCGAGGTTTGCGGGACTTTGCGCAGGGCGACTACCTGGTTGATCCGGACTTCCACCGGGGGTACGCCCTACTGGAGAAGTACAACCTCGTCTATGACCTCGACGTATTCTGGGAGAACATGCACAAGGCGGCGGCTATGGCGGCCATGTTCCCGAACATCATCCTGGTGGTCGATCACGCCGGATTCCCGCAGGCCCGTACCGCCGAATATTTCCACAACTGGCGGAAGGGCATCGCCGCGTTCAAGGGGATGGACAACGTATACATGAAGATCTCCGGTTTG
>CAZEZF010000120.1:0-10258 GCA_964516495.1 uncultured Acidimicrobiia bacterium
GTTCTTTGCGTCTCGCTCGGTTACCCATCCAAACCCCTGCATGAAAAATCGGGGCGAGGGCCAAGTTCCGATAACTCCCGTCCTTTCGGAGTATCGGCAGAGATAGTGTCATAATGCTCGCGGCTGCGCCTTCATCGACCTTGTGTAGCGAGGGCGACTCGTTTGTCGGAAAGATCTGCAAATGCTTGCCTCGGCAGCCCGTAGCAGGCGCCATCGTTGCTCGCTGTAGGAAAACCCGGGACGAGACGACGGCAGTGGTCGGTCCGGTAGGCCCTGAGGAGGGCGCACTATGACCTGCACAGCCAAGGGATTCGGCTAGGGTAACCACGTGGGAACGTTCAGCCAGTTGTTGCGCATTTCAAGCATGACCGGTGGGCCGTCTCGTGAGATTGAGGCTACTGTCGATACCGGCGCCGCCTACACGACGCTGCCCACCCGCCTGCTGCGGGAGCTGGGTATCGAGCCGATGGACAGTGGTGTCTTCCTGCTTGCAGACGGTTGCCGGGTGGAGATGGGGATCGGGAGGGCATGGGCGACGATCAACGGCACAAGCGAGGTCACCTTGGTCGTGTTCGGAGAAGACGACGCTCCGGCTCTGTTGGGCGCCTACACCCTGGAAGGGTTGAGATTGGCGGTGGACCCCGTCGCCCAGCGGCTGGTTCCCACCCACCTCATCATGTACTGACGGAGTTCGTAGCCGCCCTGAGCTAAGAGCGTCACACCTTAACTCTCCGGTTCTGTCACGCAACAGCACCTCAACCGGACCGACCGGTGAGCACTGGTGTAGCCTCTCTTCTATGCCTCGGCGCGGGATCAGGTGCAGCAACTGCAAGGGGTACCACCCCACTAAAGGAAGATGTACGGCGATGTCCGGTCCGCGCCGACCCGGAGATTCCGGCTAGGGCGGATGGCTCAGGCGCCGTCGCAAGTAGAACCCTCGGATCGTTTTGCGATCTCTTGCGATCGGCCTTGGACACGACACTCGAAGCCTTGCAGTCCGCCGAGAACCTTGCCGCCGGGGCTGAGTTGGCGGAGATCCGGGCCGAGGTGGTTGCTACTCGAGCATCCCTTACATCCGTTGCCGAATACACCGACGCCTTAGAGTCCCGACTGACGAGACTCGTCGACCAGCAGAGTTCGATCAACAGCACTGATAAACACCATCAAAGACAAGATTGAAGGAGAACTCTCCCGGTCGCAAGAATCCCGAGAAAGAGTTTCTGTAGAACTCGCAGCTACCAAGAAGTCGGTTTGAGAAACTCGAAATGGGCATCGCAGGCATTCCGACAAGAATTCGTCGCAAATACAACCTGGGCGAGTACTAACCGATCTTTCGGGCGCGTAGTAGCGATAAAGCGGAAGCGACCTACAGGTCTTCGATCAATGGTATTCGGTTCCTCCCTTGCGAAGCAGATGGGCGGCGCTTACCGATTTGAATATCACCCGTCCGGGTCCCCGTCCTGACGGGTGATCTGCGCCGGTGTCGTAGCGGGTAAGAGCCGGTTTGATGACCACCCCTTCCCTATGGTGGGAAGCCAGCGTGGAGCGCCCGTCGGTGTGTGTTTCCACCAGTTCGGACGACCAAGGACCCGAATACAAGACCGGAACGGTCTGGATCCCCACCTTTCCGGCGTTGTCAGCCATAGTTCCCCAGTCCACATAGCCGCCATCTACCCGGATGTCGAACAAGTAGTATCCGGGGGTTTGCCGCCCGTAGGCGAGGTCCTGCACTTTAGGGCCGACGATCTCGCCGAACAGGAACATGGTTGCGTCCGGGTCGAGCAGGTCGAACAACTCGTGTATCCGGGGAGCGTGTTCCATCCAGGCCCGCACATACAGGTTGTCGGCGTTGGCCGGTTCGTCGAGGTCGAACCGCAGTCCTTTGCCGAGCACCCCTTTGGATGACACCACCGGATCAACCCGTTCGACGCCCTTGCGGACTAGGCCAAGACAGCAGAACGTGCCGTGCAGTTTTTCGGTGATGACCACCGTTTCCCCGTCCTCGAGTCGGTCCGGCCATGCTTTCAGGTTGTCGATGTCGAACCCCACCTTCGGTCCGGGAATCACCTGACCGGACATATGCACCGGCACCGGGGGAACCCATTTGACCAGTCCCAGCGTGTCCATCGCGTTGTCTCCCACCCGTAACCCGGCGATGCGGTCACCCCCATAGATGAGCCCTTGGGACAGTTCCCCCCGCAGGCGGATCGGTTTTACCCGGTTTCGCTTGGGGCCTGCCAGTCGCGGAGGGTCGGCCAGTCCCAACTCTTCCACCAGGTCCCAGGGAAGCAGCGCCCCTTCGGGTATGTACGCCACTTTCTGACCAGGCCGGAACTGTCCGATCGGACAGGCGGCCCGCCATCCGTCGACTACGGCCATCTCCAACCGGTCGGCGTTGGGATGCTCCTCGGCTTCATATTCGACAACAGGTGCATAAAGTTCAGCCATTTCGGTTCTCCTCGCGTTCTGCTCCCTTTCATAAGGGGATGTCTATCAAAATGGGGAATCGACCATAATAGGCTCAGAGGTTTAGCCCCAATTTTTCATGCAGGCGTTTGAATGGGTAGCCGAGAGAGATGAAATGAACTCTCTTACCTGGGAAGATAGCTGCTTGACGGCCTCGTCTGGACGGGGCGCCCCCATCACCCTAAGGCCGGGACATCCCGTGAAAGTGGGCTTGACGTGGCCTTTTTGAGTTCGGTGTGTCTGGGGCATGAAGAATCAGGGCTAGGAGTACTTCGTGAGCGTGGCCGCCCTATCGAATACTTTTCTTGGGCAACCCGACAGGAAGATATATACGTTTGTGAGGGTGCTACCTACAGGGGGGCGGGTTTGTCCGCCATGTAGCAGGCGACCAGGTGGTTGTCGCCGACCGGTTCGAGCGGGGGATGGTCGTTTGATCGGCATAGGTCGGCGGCTATCGGGCAGCGCTGTAGGAAGCGGCAGGTGGGGGGAGGGTCGATCGCTTTCGTGACTCCTCCCTTGATTTCGGCGTCGGGACGCTCATGGGCGGGATCCGGTACCGGTACCGAGGCCAGCAGAGCCCTGGTATACGGGTGTTGCGGGTTGGTGAGTATGTCTTCGGTCGGCCCCATCTCCACGATCTTGCCCAGGTACATAACGGCGATCCGGTCGCACATGTAGCGGGCGACCGCCAAGTCGTGGGTGATGTACAGGTAGGACACGTTGAGTTCCCTGGCCAGGCCCAACATGAGGGTCATGATGGAAATACGGATCGAGACATCCAGCATGGAGGTCGGCTCGTCGGCTACCACGAAGGACGGCTTGAGCACTAGCGCTCTGGCGATCGCCACCCGTTGCCGCTGGCCGCCGGATAGTTCATGCGGATAACGGAACATGAAGGTCTGGGCCGGGGTGAGGCCCACCATCTCCAGCATCTCCGCTACCTGCGCCTCCCGGTCTTGTACGGTCCCGGCTTGTTGCACGATGAGCGGCTCCGCGACCGTGTCGTACACGGTGCGTCGGGGATTCAGGGATTCGAACGGATCCTGGAAGATCATTTGCGCCCGCCGCCGGAAACGCCGGATATCCTGCCGACCGTCGATAGTCGAGATATCGATCATCTCGCCGTCTCGGTCGAGGAGGATCCTTCCCTGGTCGGCTTGCAGCAGCTTCACCAGGAGTTTGCCGGTGGTGCTCTTGCCGCAACCCGACTCTCCTACCAGGCCGAGGCTTTCCCCGAAGGCTATCTCGAAGTTGATTCCATCGACGGCGTGTACGAACCCGGTCGCCTTTCCGAAGACCTTCTTGGCCACCGCAAAACGCTTGGTGAGGTCCTCGACCCTGATCAGGGTACGGCTCATTCAGGGGTTCCTGTCGGGACTTCGGCCCAATTCCAGCATGCCACCCGTCGGCCGTCCGCCGTACCGATGGCTTCCAGGTCCGGCGCCTCCTCCTTGCATTGTTCGATGGCGAATGGACACCTGGGATGGAAACGGCACCCGGCCGGTGGATCGATCAGGTTGGGGGGTTCTCCGTCCAATGGAGCGAGAGGTCGCCGCAAACCTGTCACCGACGGGGTGGAGCGCAGCAACAGATAGGTATAAGGGTGGCGGGGGCGGGAGAACACCTCTTCGGTGGGTCCGAACTCCACCAACCGGCCTGCGTACATCACCCCCATAACCTCGGTGGCTTCGGCGATCACGGCGATGTCATGGGATATGTAGATCATGCCCATGCCGAGGGTTGCCTGAACCTTCTTTAGTTCCTTGAGGATCTGGTCTTGGACGATCACGTCAAGCGCGGTGGTCGGTTCGTCGGCGATAATGACCTTCGGATCGCAGGAGAGCGCCATGGCGATCATCGCTCGCTGTCGCATACCTCCTGAGAATTGGTGAGGATAGCGATCAGCGGTGTCCGGGTTCAATCCCACCAACTCGAACAATTCTCCTACCCTCCGGCGGATCTGTTCCTCGGTGATGTCGCTTTCGAAGTGGGCTGCCATCGCTTCCCGAATCTGCTCGTACACGGTGTATACCGGGTTCCAGGCGTTCATCGCGCCTTGGAACACCATGGACAGATCCGACCAGCGGTGAGAGCGCACTTCGCCTTCGGATAGCCGGAGCAGATCCACGCCGTCAAGGCGTATCTCACCGGAGCGGAAGACGCCGTTATCCGGGAGCAGGCGCAGGAGCGATAAGGCTACCGATGACTTGCCGCAACCCGATTCCCCAACCAGACCGAGTGCTTGGCCGCGGTGAAGCCGGAAGCTCACGTCGTCCACCGCCGACACCCACCCACCATCGGTCCGGTAGTGCATGGTGAGGTTGTCCACCTCCAACAAAGGGTCGGAAGGGCCGCCGACTCCTAATGATGATTTCCGGCCTGGTGATTCCGGTCCTCCAAAACGGTTCCCGATCCGGAGGACCGTGATAACCCCTGAAAAGGCGCCGAATCCGAAGCCGAGGGCCCTCACTATGACCGTTCCGATCTGAAGTCCGCCCCCGAAGGCGCCCACTATCAGTTCGAACAGGAACATTCCCAGCGCCGCCATCATTCCGTGTAGTGGGCGACGCCGGTTGACCGCGAGACCGGCTGCCGACGCTCCCACGAACCCCGGGACTATCAACGCCACGATTATGACCAGGTAACCGGCCCGATACTCACCCTCGGGAGGGGTGATCCAGCTTCCCAGCCACCAGTTGAGGACCGCTATAACCGCGGTCCCGGCACCGATTCTCAGCAGGTCCGGACGAGCGGATCGGGCTTGAGCCTCCGGGCGGGGCGGGGAGGATCGAGTAGTCATCGGCGTCTCAGACGGGGGTTGATTACTTCATCCATGGCCCGTCCCACCAGGAAGAAGGCGGCTGCCAGCAAGGACACGCACAGACCCGCCGGGAATACCAGCCACCAGAAGCGCATACCGGTGAGGAAGTATCCCTGGTTACGAGCCAATTCGATCATCAGACCCCAACTCATATCGATATTGAGCAGACCCAGGAACGACAGGATGGCTTCGGTCTGGATGGCGCCCGTGACGGTGAACATCATGTACAGAAGGCTGAGAGGCATCACGTTGGGAACGATGTGGACGACGATTATCCGGGCGGTCGAGGCGCCGGCTACCCGGGCCGCCTCGATGAACGGCTTTACCGTGACCGCCAGAGCCTGCGACTTGAGGACGATAGCCACTCCTCCGAATCCGGACAGGATCCCTAGCAGGACCGCCAGGTGCCACAACTCGAACGAGAACACCGAGCTCATCACGATGAAGATGGCGAGGCCCGGCAGCATCAGGAGCAGGTCGGCGAGCCGCATCAATAACGAATCGATCCAGCCCCCCAGATAGGCGGCGATAGATCCGACGGCGGTTGCGAAGGAAACGGTGACGACGGCGGCGACCATTCCCAGCAGGAAGGCGCTCTGGGCGCCCTTCATCAACTGGGAAAGGATATCCCGGCCGAGAGGGTCGGTTCCCAGCCAGTGTCGGCCGTAAGGTCCCGTAGGTTGTTCTCTCTCCTCCACCACATCCCCCGGTAGCAGAGGCGAGCCGTCCGGATTGGAGTAGAGGAGCGCTTCCCGAATGGACATCTCGGTATTCGGATCCGTGACGTCGTTGACGACGGTTCGTAGCCGGATAGGGGGGTTGGTCTCATTGCCGACCACCGGGTGGTAGGTACCGGCATCCCAGGTATTACCCAGGCCCACGCCGACCGCGGCCACCACCGCCGCGGCAAGTCCCACCGTCACCGGGAGGCTGATCTTCCGGTTGTGGCGCCTTTCTCCGAGTAACGGGAATACCAACCAAGCCACCATGGGCCAGCAGATGATGAAGAGTCCGACCGAGGTGTACCAACCGAGTCCTGACAACAGGACCGGATGGATCAGGGCCAGGAACCCGAAGAACATGATTATCGTGATCCCTACGATTCCGATCCGGTTGGCCCGGAACAGACGCCAGTTGCCGGTGAGGCCGGTCCATAGCAGTTTGGCCCGTCTCCTTACGCGGGACCCTCGTGCGGCCAAGACCTCCCGGGAGGCGGCAGAAGGCGATACAGGGATCATTCTCGGCTAACCCGGATGCGGGGATCAAGGAACACATAGAGGATATCCACCACCAGGTGGCCGACCATGGCCATTACGCCCACGAACGAGAATGCCGCGATCGCCAGATTCAGGTCCTGGTTGATGACCGAGGTGAACAGAAGTTCACCCATGCCCGGCCATGAGTACACGGTTTCGGTAATGATCCCGCCGTCGATCACGGTGGCCACCGCTATCACCAGACTGGTGGTAACCGGAAGCAGGGCGGTACGGGCGGCGTGGCGGTCGCGCACGATGTTCTCGGAAAGGCCTTTGGCGCGGGCGGTGAGGATGAAGTCCTCGCGCATGGTTTCGAGCATCGAACTGCGGGTGAGGAGCATTACCCCGGCGAAGCTGATCAGTGTGATCGTCAATACCGGCAGGATCATGTGGTGGGCGATGTCGCCCGCGTAGAGACGACGGTCCGACCCGAACCCGGTTCCGAACCAGAACCACACCAGCGCCACCCCGAGCAATGTATAGCCTGTCCAGACGATCCTCCTGCGGCGCCCCGGATCTCTGATGCGTCGGGTGAGTATCCAGACGGCCAATGCGGCTACCGCCCCCACCAGCAGAAACACAAAGATAACCATGAACACATGGTTGGAGCTGAACGGGGCGTCAACCCATTCCTGGGGATCAAGGAACTTGTTGATGGGTACCACATCAGCGTAGAAGGCGAAGAACCAGATCAGCATCAGGGCAAACCACGGATAGAAGACCGTATACAAGAGGACCCCGCCTACGGTCAGGGCGTGTTCGCCGCGGCGACCCCGCCGCCATGCTATGAACTTGCCGGCCACGAATCCAAGGATGTAGTAGCTCACCAGCACGGTGAGGAACAGCACCAGGGTTCTCGGTATCCGCTCGAGGATTATCTCGGAGACAGGCCTCGGATACTGGATAAAGGAGAATCCGAAGTCGCCGCGGAAGAAGTTCCCCATGTAGTTGGTGTACTGCTCCCACAGCGGCTTGTCGAGACCGAGACGTTCTATAGCCAACTGCGCGGCCTCCGGGGGAACATTGGGGTTGGTGGCGAACCTCTGCTTCACCGTATCTCCGGGTAGGGCCGTGAGCAGCAGGAAGGTAAGGGTGAGGAAGATCAAGAAAAGAACGATCATCTGCGCGGTGCGTCGCGCTATGTAGCGTGTCATCCTCAGGTCACCTCGCCTTCAGGCGCTTCACCTGCTTCACCTGCTTCACCTTGTCCACCTCTTATCACCGAGGCCGGGCGCTGTTTGAGGCATGCCGTCCCGATCCGCCGCCATCGGTTACCGCGCTATTGAGCCAGCTTCACCGCTCCTGGGAGGGCGTTGAAGTTCTGCAAGCCGTCGAGCGTTGTCGTGGACGGGAACTCCAGCGTTTCCCGGAAGGTTTCCAGTACCGGGGTGGTGAACAGGACTACATAGGGGGCGTCCTCGGCGAGGAGAGCGTCCATTCGACGAACGATCCCGGCTGCTTCATTGAGGTCGGTCTCCGCCCTCAACTCGTCCGCCATCCGGTCCAGGTCAGGGTTCGAATAGCCGGGGATGTTGAGTCCGCCGGTGGTGGCGGAGTCGGCTCGGGAGTCGAAGAAGTCCGCGACATGATCGGGAAAAGTGGTGAGACTCCATCCCAGGATGTACATGTCCCAGTCCACCGGACCGAAAACCCTGTCTACGATGACCGAGAAGCCTGTCGGCTCGGCTTGGAGCGGAACACCCAGATCATTGGCCCAGTCCGCTATGAACAGGCTGTATGTCGCTCTCAGAGGATCGTACCCGGGTCCCGGCGACAGTAATTCTATCGGCTCGACCGGTGTTCCGTCCGGACCGCGCAGGCCTTCGCCTTTCGGGATGACGTCCCGGTTGTCCGCGTTCCATTGTGGTTCGATTTCCCAGGTCCATCCGGCGTCCTTCAGGATCTGTACAGCCGAGTTCAATCGTTTTTCCTGGCTCTGGCCCGAACACCACCCCTCAATATCCGGATTGGCCCAGAATGCATTACCGGGCGGCACCATGGAATCCAAGGGGATGGCCACTCCCTGCAGCACGTTGGTGGCCATGAACTCCTTGTCGATCATGCAGGCCAGCGCCTGGCGGAATGACGACTCCGACCCGGGGAAACGACGGGTGTTGAAGGCCAGGTACCGGAATCCGTTCGCCGGATTGGCGATCACCTCCAAGTCGCCCGCCTCCAGTACGGTTGCCTGGAGTCCCCGTTGCAATCCGAGCGGACTCAGCAGGAAGTCGACCTCGCCGTCCCGGAGCGCCAGCACTGCGGCGTCCTGCGTGTCGTAGACCGAGTAGATGGCGTCGGTTACGAACGGCCCGTCGATCCAGTCGGCGATCACCTCCCCCGAAGTGTCACCCACCTCCCAGCTAACGTCGCCTGAGAAAGAGACCCCGCCGCTCGAGGACGCGACGGTTCGGGCACCTTGGTCGTTGGGCGTCGGGTTGGCGACCGTACGGGCAAACGCGCCCGGCTCCCGTCGATCAAAGATCATGCTGCCCCCCGAAGGGGCGCCGGCGCCCGGAACGGCGTACAGATCCCCGGCCTCTTCGGCGGCCTCGACATGTTCATTCCAGAACGCCTCGGAGAAGATCGCCGCCTGGGCTGCGCCGAATTGCCATTGGGCCAGACCGGGTTCGGAACTCCAGGTGTAGCGCACCGTGTAGTCGTCTATCGCCTCGACCGATATCAAACCCTCGGCCGCCTCGTTCTCTTCGGTGGCCGGGTCATCCTCCATAGCCAGCGGGAATAATGAGAACCAGTTACCACCCAACCGCAGATCCTTGACGGTGTTGAACGTAAACGCCACATCGCGGGCGGTCATCGGGTTGCCGTCGCTCCACGCAAGATCGTCCCTGACGTTCACGTCGATCACCCAGGTGTCTCCGGACGCCGCCCCCACCGGCGGTTCGGTGTCGGCGGCCATGCCGGGTACCAACGTGTAGCTGGGGAACGATGACCCGTACATGCTGGGCAGGGAGGTAGAAAGCACATACTGGTTCCATACGTCCGCTTCGGTGTCCATTATGGCCCACAGATTGTCGGTGGTCGGGTCGCTGAGGAGAGCGAGTTTATAGGTGAATCCCGGAGTAGCTTCGGCGGCGCTCTCCGGGGCGCCCTCTTCGGGTTCCATGATCGCCGCCGCGGTGGTAGCCGTGGTCTGGGCGGCGGGCGCCTGGGTAGGGGTAGTTGGTTCCGGCTCATCCCCATCGCCACAGGCGACCGCCAACATAGCCATCGCTACTACTGTCGCCAACCGGCGAAGGTATGAGGACTTGACCCGATTCCTCATGGTTCTCCTCCAATCAGGTCGATGTCTTGCGTAGGTGGCCGAGTGTATTACCGACAACCCGGGAGGGGTCCGTCATTACCGGGATTTGATCCGGTGTTAACCCTGATTCACTCTTCATGCCCTGACACACCGAACTCAAAAAGGCCAATTCAAGCCCACTTTCATGGGGCGTCCCCGGCGTTCACCTCAGGGTGGTGGGGGCGCCTCGGCTAGGCGGGGCCGCCACGCAGCTATCTTTCCAGGACGGTGCTGAAAAACAGGTGATTGGATCGGCCCTTCGTTCGCTGACCAGGGAGTTTACCATCGGATGTCGGGCCAAGCCGGGGGTTTCTCAGCACCCTCCTAGTGTCCTGATTCCTTAGTTGTTTATTATATTCCTGCTGGAATAGAACTGTCGGTAGTAGTCAAGACCAGGAGCAACTCATGGAGAAA
>CAZEZF010000121.1:0-9923 GCA_964516495.1 uncultured Acidimicrobiia bacterium
TGTCGACACGCTGACAGCGATCCACGGGAACACACCTATCCGCGCATCCTCTAAAGGTCTTGCCGATTCCTCGCCGAGGCTGCTATGCTCTTGAAGACCGCGCAGGCGGTCCTGAAATGCTCGGCCTTCTTGAAACCTATTCGAGCCACCGTTGGTGCCTTTCCCATTCAACGCTCGGTTTCAATGTGACAGACACGCCGGGTAACCGTCGAATACGAGGACCTGTGAAGTTTCCTAACGGCCGTCACCTGATCGCTGAACCTTGGAGGTTCATGCGGGACATACGAGATTCGCAATCAGGGGTAACTCGATGAGTTTGTCCATGCCGGGGAATATGGAACCTGTCGATTCTCATAGTGTCGACCAAACTTCCCTATCAGGAACAATCAACCCTGATGGAGAACCGTTTACACAGGGCGTTTCAGGAGACAGCACAGCACTGCGCAATAGATTATCGGGCCATCCCGACGCTGCCGCCCTCCGGTTGATCGGATATCTGCGAGGGTGTCGGCGAATCCGCCACATTCGTCCAAGGAGTTATTACAAATGCCATTCTTTCGGCGCAAGACAGCCGAAGTGGTTCGCCGCGGTGTCGGCGACAAGTCGACCGAAGAACGTACTACTAGGAAAGTCGGACGCCAGACGGTAAGCATCCGTCGGGTCCGTGAGCTACCTACTCGCCAAGAACCGAAAAAGCGCCCACCGGGCAAGAAGAGGAAGAAGAAGTCCCCGGTAGGGACCAAGGTCAGGAAGTCCCCTCCCGCATCCAGGAGGGAGGTCAGAGCCGAACCTCTTCCCCTTGCCGGACGTAAGCAGATGTTGGTAAGGGTGCTGCCGCATCAGATACAGGTGGTGGTTCTCGAGGGTCATCTCCTTGTCGAACACTACGTTCACCGATCCGATCATCAGACCCTGGTCGGGAACATCTACGTCGGCAAGGTACGGAGTGTTCTACCCGGACTGGAGGCCGCCTTTGTCGATATAGGCGCGGCGAAGAACGGCGTGATATACGCCTGGGATCTCAACTCCTCTCGTCGTGTCAAGGGCGCCAAGCGACGCATCGAGAACCATCTCAAACAGAACCAGCAGATACTGGTGCAGGTCGACAAGGATGCGATGGGGAGTAAGGGGCCGCGCCTTACAAGCAAGATTTCACTTCCGGGTCGCCACTTGGTTCTGATGCCTTCCAGCAAGATGAAGGGCATCTCGCGACGCCTGCCCGAGAAGGAACGAACAAGGTTGCGCAACATCATCGACGCCGAAAAACCGCCGGGCTTCGGAGTGATCGTACGCACCGCCGCATCCGGGGCCTCCCGCAAGGAAATAGCGGACGACATCAAGCGACTCGTCGCCAACTGGAACGAGATACAAGAGGCCCGTAAAGGCGTCACCGCCCCCCATATGGTTCACAGAGAACCGAGTTTGATCATCCGGGCCATCCGGGAGCACTTCACCCCTGACTTCAGGCGCCTGCTTGTCGATGACCGGGATGCCTACCGCGCCCTGCTCGAATACCTTGAGAATGTCGCTCCCGCTCTTGTCCCCAGGGTTCAATACGTCGGGGACGGCGATCAGGATCTCTTCGCCCGTTTTCAGGTGGACCACCAGCTGCGCCGAGCCATGGAGCGGAAGGTTTGGTTGCCTTCGGGCGGCCATCTGATAATCGACCGGACCGAAGCCCTGACAGTTATAGATGTGAACACCGGAAAGTTTGTCGGCAAGGCCAACCTCGAGGACACGGTCCTGAGGAACAACCTGGAGGCGGCCGAGGAGATTGCCCGACAGCTCCGGCTCAGGGACATCGGCGGGATCATTGTCATCGACTTCATCGATATGGAGATCAAGAAGAATCGCGAGGCGGTCCTCCGTCGGCTACGGCGCGCTCTTGCGCAGGACAAGACCACCACGCAGGTCCACGCCGTTTCGACCCTCGGGTTGGTGGAGATGACAAGGAAAAATGTTTCGAGCGGACTCGTCGAGTCCTTTTCCGAGGCATGTCCCGCTTGTGAAGGGAGTGGCCTGGTCATCCATGACGCCGCCGCGGCTGAAGGCAGCCCGATTGTTTCGGTCGGCGCCTAGTAGGGCAGTGCCTAAAAACGGGTGATTGGATTGGCCCTTCGTCCGCTGACCAGGGAGTTTACGATCGGACCTCGGGCCAAGCCGGGGGAGTTACCAGCACCCTCCTAGCCCATTCTTCATGCACAGGGTTTGAAGGGCGACGGAGAATCTTGGTTGGTGAACTTCTGACCTTGAAGAATGGCTCGTTGAGCTGAGCCGGGAAGGATGTGACATGCACCCGCAGGGTTATCGCTGTACCCCTCTGGTCTGGTTGATTCTCCCAAGCGGGTCCGTCCCCAACCGCCGCACTCCTCGGTGTCGAAACGCCAAAAAAGTTACAGCAGATTTATGGGACGAGGCCTGATGTGGATGATCGGCGTCCCCTCCGGCGACCAGGAGGCTTACCGGCCGAGGGCGTTTAGAGATTGTCTATACTGAAAGACCAGTCATGGACGAGACGCGCTTCGACGACCTCTAGGCCGAGCCGAGATGTGTCGCCCCAAGATCGTATTGAGAAAGGTCGGAATCCAACATGTATGCAGTCATACGTTCCGGTGGTAAACAAGCCAGGGTTTCCGAGGGCGACCTGATCGATGTCGAGTTGCTTAAGCCCACCGGCGATGAAGTCAGTTTCACCCCTCTTCTAGTGGTGGACGACGACGGGAAGGCCATGATCGATGGTCCTGATCTCGACCGCATAAGGGTAACGGCCAGGGTGGTCGGCGACATTAAGGGCCGGAAGATTCGAGTGTTCAAGTACAAGAACAAATCCGGATACCGGCGCACCCGAGGCCATCGTCAGCGCTACACGCGGCTGGAGATACTGAACATAGGCGAAACAGGCGCCGAGGAGGCTTAGATGTCTAAGACCAAAGGTGGAGGCTCAACGAGGAACGGGCGCGATTCACGAGCCAAGCGCCTCGGACCGAAGGTCTTCGACGGCCAGATCATCTCGTCCGGAACGATTCTCGTCCGCCAGCGCGGTACGCCGATCCATCCGGGCGACAACGTCGGTCGTGGAGGTGACGACACGCTGTTTGCTCTAACGCAGGGGACTGTGAAGTACCACACGCGGAGGGGCAGGCGACAGGTCAGCGTCATCCCGGTCTGAACCAGGACTACCCGCAACGGTTCCTACCCCTGTCCGTGTTACCGTCACGGCCGGTGGTAGAACCCGTTTGATGAAGAGGTGAATCTACGCATGTGACTTCCCGGGAGGCGCGCCGTGAGGGGTCGGATGCGTTCAGCGGGTTGATAGGCGGAGAGACAGGATCGGTCGTGTTTGTGGATCACGTTCGTGTACACCTTAGATCAGGTGATGGGGGGGCGGGCGCGGTGTCCTTCAAGAGGGAGGGCCGCCGTCCGAGCGGCAAGCCGGTGGGCGGTTCGGGTGGCCGAGGGGGCCGGGTGGTGATCGTTGCTGATCGATCCAAGAGCAGTCTTCATATCTATCGCCGTCACCCTCATCTATCCGCGGGGAGCGGCTCCCACGGATCGGCCGACCTACGTCACGGTCGCCGGGGGGAGGACCTGCTGGTCCCCGTTCCTCTCGGGACTACGGTCTTCGACCACGAATCGAGACTCGTAGCCGACCTGGTCCATCACGGACAGCGGGCGGAGGTGTTGTCGGGTGGTCGGGGAGGACGTGGTAACGCTTCTCTGTCGTCACCGGACAATAGGGCGCCGGGATTCTGCGAGCAGGGCGAGTACGGCGTGGGCGCCTGGTTCACGCTTGAGATGAAGTTGATAGCCGACGCGGCGTTGATCGGCTTTCCGAACGCCGGAAAATCCACCCTGCTTGCCGGCGTAACGGCGGCGCGCCCCAAGATCGGCGATTATCCGTTTACGACGATGCAACCCAACCTCGGCTTGGTGGTGAAGGGTGATCAGGAGTTCGTGCTGGCCGACGTGCCGGGCCTCGTCGAGGGCGCCGCGGAGGGTAGAGGATTAGGTCATGAGTTCCTGCGCCACTGTGAACGGGCGAGGGTTCTCGTAATCCTGCTTGATCCGTCTCCGCTCCAGACGGCGTCGACCGATCAACAATACGAGATCCTGTGCAGGGAGCTGGAGGAACATGATCCGAGACTGGCGGCCCGACCCAGGGTCGTTGCGGTGAACAAGATGGACTTGCGACTGCCGGATGCTATACCCGCCGCTCTTCGCCGGGCGGTTCCCGATGTGGCGTCTATCAGTGCGGTGACCGGAGAAGGAGTCGATGACCTGGTGTACCGGATCTCCGCCTTGGTTGAAGGCGTTCCGGCTGCCGAGGCGACAGGCGAAGGGTTCGTGCTTCATCGGCCCGTCCCGATGTCGTTCACGGTGGGTCGGACCCGTGATAGATGGGTTGTGGAGGGGCGCGCCGCCGAACGAGCGGTGGCTCTGAACGACTTGACGACGGCCGAGGCGGCCGGACTCGTCGCTCGCAGGCTCACTCGGCTGGGGGTGGACGGAGCATTGCGTCGAGCCGGCGCGGAGCAGGGGGATGTGGTGCGGATCGGTGAGCATGAGTTCGAATATCGGGAAGAAGACGATGATCGGGAGTGATCGATACGAACAGCGCCCGCCCAAGCAGGGGTGTCCGGTGGTGCTCAAGGTCGGCTCATCAAGCCTTACCCGCCGTAGTGGGGAGATAGACAAACCGTCGATCCTCAGGGTCATGGATCAGGTGAAGGCGTTCCGGTCGTGCGGTTATCCCACCGTTCTTGTCTCGTCCGGGGCGGTGGCGGCCGGCTCCCCGATTCTGGGAGGACGCCCGACCGAGGTCACCGGACTACAGGTGGCGGCGGCTGTCGGCCAGCCCTTGCTGATGAGGGAGTACATCCAGGCCTTCAAGCGGTCCGGAATAACCGTCGGCCAAGTGCTCCTGACCCTTGACATTCTTTCCAGGCGTTCCCAGTATCTCCATGCTCGCGGGGCTCTGGAAAGGATGCTCTCCAAAGGAATCGTTCCGATCGTGAACGAAAACGATACGGTCGCAGTGGAAGAGTTGAAGTTGGGAGATAATGACCGCTTGGCGGCGATAGTTTCACACCTGGTCGGCGCCGGGATGCTGATAATACTTACCGACACCGATGGCCTGTACTCCGCGGATCCCCGATCCGATGAGGGTGAACAGATTGGCGCCATCGGCTACCGGGATCCGTTGTTAGACCAGCTAGCCTCGGCGCCGCCGGGACCGCTGGGTTCGGGGGGGGTGGCGACCAAGATCGAGGCGGCTCGGATGGCTGCCTGGTCGGGCATACCGACCGTCATCGCTCGGTCGAAACAGCCCGGCGTGGTGGACGCCATTATTCGGGGTGAAGCGTGCGGCACCTATGTGGAACCAGGCCGGGCCCGGCTCCCGGCCCGCAAGCTCTGGCTGGCTTTCGGTCAGCAGGCCTCCGGGGCTGTAGACATCGACGCCGGCGCCGCCCGAGCTCTTATCAACAGGGGGAGTTCCCTGCTGTCCGTGGGTATCACGAATGTCGAGGGTGAGTTCATGGCCGGATCCGCTGTCGAGGTGCGGGATGCCGACGGAACTCTGGTCGGGAAGGGCTTGGTAAGTGTGGGCTCATCCGACATCCGGCGCTGGATGGGTAGGCGTTCGGCGGACATCGGCTGGAATGGCGAGGTGATCCATCGTGATCAGCTGGTAGTGCTGGTAGAAGCCTGATCCGAGAGATATCACCGACTACTATCCGACCGGATTGATCCAGGTGATTTCCCTGAAGCGGGCAAAGTCGGAGTCGGCGGACACGATTGTCAAGCCATGAGCAATGCATAGCGCGGCGAGGGCGGCGTCCGGGATCAGGTTCGCGCTCAGCCTTAACCCCAATTTTTCAGCAGGGGTTTTGGATGGGTAACCGAGAGAGGTGAAATTAACCACATGACCTGGGAAGATAGCTGCGTGGTGGCCTCGTCTGGACGGGGCGCCCCATCACCCTAAGGCCGGGACATCCCGTGAAAGTGGGCTTGACGTGGCCTTTTGAGTTCGGTGTGTCTGGGGCATGAAGAATCAGGGTTAAATCACATACCAGCCTGGCGAGGATGTCCCGGTATCCCCTGGTGGGTTGAGGGATCCAGGATGCCAGGGGCGTCCAACCAGGCTTCTATGATGTTCCATGCCTTGGCGGGAGGGAGAGGATTCCTCAGAGCGCGAGGGTGGGTGGCGATTCGCAAGAACCCGATCAGGGATTGCCAGGGCAGCGCTACAAGCCGAGGACCGTTCAACGCTTCCTCTAACCATGACTTGGCGGTGTGGTGGTATGGGCTTGACTCATCAGCCGCATACAGCAGGATGTTTGTATCAACCAGCATGGCTCCCGAGCTACCGGGTGTGGGGCCCTTCGATCAGATCAATTGCCTCGGCGACGTTCGAGACATCGATCTTCAGCCCGAGTAGGTATGTCTTTTGCTTGAACTGCGCAGCCGGAGGGCGGTTGAGCAGGCCTTGGCGTACCAAATGGTTGACCGTAGCCGACAGGCCCATTCCACTCTCCCGCCGGACCCGGTCGATAGCCGCACTTGTGTCGGGATCGAACTTGATGGTTGTACGCATGCGCATTGTAGCATCAAGATGTGTACCGGAGAACACGATCATGCAGGACCCTGAAGCTGTCGGGCGGATCGCCGACTTATTAATCCTGATTCACTCATAATGGATGATGCCCTGTTTGGGGGGTTGCTGCGATGGTGTGGTGGTCCCCTCGGGAACCGGGGGGCGGATCAGCCGTCACCCTGATTCAGGAGATCGATTCGCTGGTCAACCCCCTTCCCTTCCGATGACGGAAGGAGTATTTTCTGGTTACGGCTGACACCGAACCGGAGATCTCGGTAGGCCGTGACGGAGCGCTAGCCAAGGTTTGGCGGGGGGCGGGGGTCCGGATGTTTGGAGAGTTGGACAGGAGCGTCGGCGGCAGGGCGCTCGAACGGTCATTACGAACGGGTGGGTTCGCCTGCCGACCCACTGATTCCGCCGGCGTCGTCAATCGGCGCGTTCGTCCCCGACCGCGCTACCTGCAATTTGCGCCGGTGGCCGGCCTGATGCTCATGGTCGCCTTCTGGATAACGGGTGTCGGCGCAACGCCGATACCGGAGAATACCGCTCCGGGTACATCATGTGTGGGTCTGGATCCACCGACCGAAGGTGAGATCGCAGCCGGTTTCGCGCCGGGCCCCGGTTATTCGGGGCATTGGGGTGTCGACTATCTGCTCGGTCCGGACGGCGCCGTCCGGGCGGCGGCGGATGGGGAGGTTTCCTTCTCCGGATGGGTGGTCGGGAACCTGGCGGTGACTGTGGATCATGGAGGAGGCTTGAAGACCAGCTACTCCTACCTCGATAGTTCACTGGTGAAACGGGGTCAGTTCGTTAGGCGCGGGATGCTGATCGGACAGGCCGGAGGCAACCCGTTGCATAATGGTCTCCACTTCTCCGTAAGGATCCTAGGAACCTACATCGATCCGGAAACGGTGGTCGGTTGCCTGTCGGTAGCGCCTTCCGCCGGTCTGAGGCTGGTAAGGGTTGACACTCCAACCACCGGGAAGCGTTAGAGCGCTCCCACGGGTTGCAGTACCGTAGTCTGGAGTATCCATGTTTCCGATACGTCAATTCATAGCGATTCCTTTTCAGCCTGCCTCGTGAAGAAGGATCAGGGCTAGGAATGCGAATCGGTCTTCTCGGTGGTACCTTCGATCCGCCGCACATCGTTCATATGGTTGTGGCCGAGGCGGCGTACCGACAATACCGCCTGGACAAGGTGTGGTTCCTACCGGCCGGCGATCCCTGGCAGAAAGCAGGAACAGAGGTCACCGCCGCTGCCCACCGATGGGCGATGACCGTGGCTGCGACCTCGGATATTCCCTACTTCGAAGCCGACGACCGGGAGATTCTTCGCTCCGGGTCCACCTTTACGATCGACACCCTTACCGATCTGGTCGGTGTCGAACCCTTTCTCATTCTCGGCGCCGACGCCGCGTCCGGCCTTGCATCCTGGCATCGCGCCGACGAGGTGATCGAGAAGGCCCGGTTCATCGTGGCGCCGCGTTCCGGAACCGGACGGGCCCTCGTGGAGAGGGCGGTCGGCGAGCGGGTGGGCTGGTTGGATCTGCCGCCACTGGATCTTTCGGGTTCCGAGATCCGTCGTCGGGTGGCGGACGGGCGTAGTCTCCGATTCCTGGTCAGGGAACCGGTTCGTCGTTATATCGAACTCCATGGGCTTTACCGTCACCAGGCCGAGGACCTCCGGTTCGACTCATCTTGACTGCC
Source organism: uncultured Acidimicrobiia bacterium (assembly GCA_964516495.1). Classification (GTDB taxonomy): domain Bacteria; phylum Actinomycetota; class Acidimicrobiia; order Spongiisociales; family Spongiisociaceae; genus JAPPFW01. Next base: position 8,303 of record CAZEZF010000121.1, read on the forward strand.
AAAAACAACTACCGACCGTCGCCGACCGGGATCCGGGGTCCTTTCTACTATGGTTCAGATCAGCTTCGCCCCGGTTTCGGAAGAGGGTTGTACCGGGGTTGAAAGGGATATGGTAGAAACACAGCACAACCAATCATCGGATATATCAGTCGCCGACCAACCTTCAGGGACGTTGGTGGACACGGTAGTCGCCGCCTTAGATGGGAAACGGGCCCGGGACATCGTCGTGCTGGATGTTGCTTCCCTGATCGGTCTGGTTGATCTGTTCGTCATAGCCACCGGAGGGTCGAAACGTCAGGTACGAACTCTGGCGGAGGAGGTCATCGCCGGCCTCAAGGAACGAGGTAGGACTCCCCTTCGCACCGAGGGGAAAGACACCGCCGAGTGGGTGTTGCTGGACTACGGAGACCTTGCGATCCACGTTTTCCAACCGGAGGCGCGTGACTTCTACGGTTTGGAGCGTCTGTGGGGGGATGCTCCCCGTATTGCTACGGTTTCCGGTAGTCAGGGAGGCGGATTGGATGTTGATCGAGTCGCGCGCCGCGGATAAGAGGGCTCTTGCAGCGAGCTCGACCTTGTTCCGTCAGATATTGGTATAATCCAGGAAATCACCGAGAATCGGGGACCGATGGATCACCGGTTTTCGGGTACCCTCCGCCGCCTTCTCGTGAGATTCGAGCGGCAGGGAGACAGTAAGTCTTGGGGCTGTAGCTCAGCTGGCAGAGCGCTTGCATGGCATGCAAGAGGTCACGGGTTCAAATCCCGTCAGCTCCACTCGGTGCATATCCTCGTTCGGCCGGCGAAGGTTGTTTCTTGGCGGACGGATAACTCGACAATCTCGCCCTCCAACTCTCCGGATGCTGCCCTTGAGCCGGGTTTGGTGGATCGCCACGGCGCCCACCACTCAAGAACCCTGGTCAGCCCCCGTCCGCGACGCTGGTCGTCAGTGCAACTGACCCCTGCTAGGAACGCCCTTCTGACAAGTTGGTCATCAATTCCTTCGTATACACCCCTGAGGCTATTGGCTATCCCTTGTCCGCTGTCAGCTACAGTAACGAAAAGTCCCCCATCGGCCCGTCGTTGAACAGTTAGGCGACCTTCGTCTTCCAGGGAGTGGGTTACGGCGTTCAGCATCAATTCCTCGGCGGGAAGATTCATACGGTGCGGTAACCCGGCCATATTTGCTTGTTCCAGTACGTCGTGAAGCGTCGTTGTCGCGAAGGATGCCGAGAATCTAGGAGGCATCACCGACCTGGCCCTGGCTATCTGATGGCTGGAGGTGTGGATACTCACGATAGGGCAATGCATGGGCCATTGTTTCTATCCGCGTGAAGGCTATGGAGGGTGGCAAGACGTCGCCTGTCTCGTCATCCAAAGAGAACCACTGGGCATACGCAACGGATATGCGCCGACCGATACAGAACACAAACATAGGAAACCAGTGTCCATTCTGGTTTCTCGTCGCCGTATATACCCATATCGGCATTGCGTTGACCGTTGTCGTAATGCTTCTGCCGTTCCTCCCCTCCGTAGTCCATTCGATTGCGCTGTGTTCTACATATTCGGCTAGGAGACGGCACGCCTCTGCCCGGGCGTCGTTCTCGGTGTTCCACTGGACCGG
>CAZEZF010000122.1:0-9844 GCA_964516495.1 uncultured Acidimicrobiia bacterium
TATCGACGCGTCGGTTGGGTGAGATTCATTCGGAGAACAAGGAAGGCGCCGCCCCCACATAATAAGCGGGGGTTCGGGTTCCATCCCCTGTATTGCACCCTGGGATGCTACCGGGGAGACCCCGGGCGGTTCTGCTACGCGCCGGCGCCGCCGCCACTAAACGGCCTGAACACCCCCCACCAGTAACCCCCATGAAGAATCGCGGTTAAAAATAGAGGATACGCGATGTCGTGGATTTGGGCGCGCTGGCAGCGGTGTGGCGCATGGTCGGAAGGAGCTGACAAAGTCTCCGGTCTGGGCGTCGGTCTCGGCTCGCTGGCCGGCGGCTTGCTTCTGGAGCACTTCTGGTGGGGCTCGGTGTTCTTCATCAACATCCCGATCATCATCTCGGCGCTGGTCGCTGGGGTCCTGCTGGTGCCCGAGAGCCGGGATCCGCACCCGGTCCCGCTGGACATTCCGGGTGCGGTCCTGTCGATCTCGGCGGTGACCATCCTGGTGTTCTCGATAATCGAGGCCCCGGTACGCGGGTGGACTGACGGCCTGGTTCTGGGCGGCTTCGTAGTCGGAGCGATCCTCGTAGCCGTGTTCGCTTACTGGGAGATCAGGACCGATCACCCGATGCTCAACCTGGCGTTCTTCCGCAACCCGAGATTCTCTGCCGGGGCAGGGGCTATCTCGATCGGGTTCTTCGCCCTGTTCGGGATGGTGTTTGGGATGACGCAATACCTCCAGTTCGTCCAGGGATACACCCCGCTGGAAGCCGGGCTGCGGATGGTTCCCGTGGCCCTGGGGATCGCGGTGGGCGCAGGTCTGAGCCATCGGCTGGTGTCCGGGCTGGGCGCTAACAAGGTAGTGGCTTCCGGCCTCGTGGCGCTGGGCGCCGTGCTGATCTCGATCACGTTCTGGGACCCGCACACCGAGTACTGGGTAATCGGCCTGACCTTCTTCTGCATGGCCGCCGGCATGGGCAACGTGATGGCCCCGTCCACCGACTCCGTGATGGGAGCGGTACCGGAGGCGAACGCCGGTGTGGCTTCGGCGATGAACGACGTAACCCGGCAGGTGGCGGGAGCTTTCGGTGTGGCGGTGATGGGCTCCGTCATGAACACCGTGTACAGCAGCCGGATGGAGGATGCTGTGGCGCGACTGCCCGCCGAGGCGGCTAGCACTGCCCGCGATTCCGTGGGGGCGGCCTCCAAGATCGCGTCGATGCTGCCTGCCGAAGTCGGGACTCGGTTGGTAGACGCGGCGAGGACCGCCTTCTCGGATGCGCTCGGTGTAGCGGTCCTGGTAGCGGCTGGGGTAGCGCTGGCAGGCGCAGTATGCGTAGCGAAGTTCATGCCGCCTCGCCACCTACCGAAGGACGAGGGATCCCGGACTCGTAGCGAATAGAAGTGTTCCCCATGACACGGGAGGCCCGCAAGCCCGGTAGGCCCCGTGATCCGCAGACCGATCAAGCCATCCTCCGATTTGCTGTTCACTCCCCCCGGGGATCACCTTCCTCGATCTCTCGATCTGGCGCCGCGACTGCTCGAAGCGAAGCTTGACCATCTCACTCTGCATCTGTCGTACCTCCCGAACCAGGACCATCATCCGAATCCGCGCCGGATGCTACCCCTGACAGGTCGGAAACGAGTTACCGGAGCCTCAAGCATCAGATCGTTGCCGTTCGGCTGTCCGTTTCCTGAGCTTCTTTACACCGCCCAGGATGATCGCCCGCTCCTCCTCGGCGGCCTGATCGAAGAAGCCCGCCGGCCACTCCTCGATAGCGCCGTAGGGCGAGAGTTCCACTTCGCGGTAGCTGGAAAGTCCCGTTTCCTGGTCCCGCTCGGCGAAGACCACCTTGGCTATGTCCAGTAAATCGTCGTCTGGATCCTCCACAATGCGCCTACGGAGCCGAGAGACCATGTACTCGCTGTGCGTTTCGACGATCAGTTGCCGTCCCGACTTGACCATGGCGATGAAGAAGTCCGCCAGTCGCTGCTGCAACGCCGGATGCAGGTGAAGCTCCGGCTGCTCGAGCAGGATCACACTCCCCGGTTCGGCGAGCAGACATAGGACCAGCACCGGCAGCAACTGGCTTACGCCGACCCCGACCGAAGAGAGAGGAAGGGCCGACTCCGTGCCTTGAGGTTTGACCTTGGTAACGTGCCCGGCCCCTGCCAACTCCTCCGGCTCCGGATGGGAAAAACTCCCGAGGTCGTCGAGAGGTATCCAGCTATCCTCCCACGGGAATCCGACTTCCGTCTCTACCTCGTCCACCAACCCCAAGCGGGTGGCCCAGGACCGTACGGCCTCAATCAACTCAACCTCGCATTGTTCTCCACCATCCGGCATCGGGACCTTTATCATGCTGTGCGCATGACTCCACAGTACACGTCCGCAATATTGGCCCCGCGGGCCGATGTCTGCCGAGCCTGGTATGTCCACGGGTCGTTCGATGACTTGAGGGGGTTCTCGCAACGGACCGAGATAACGAAAGTCGTTAGCTATGAACCACCATCTCACAAACTGTGCACAGAAGTCAACAACTGCACACCTTTCACTATCCCATAGGGCATTGATCTCGTTACCCGTTTCTGGCTCATCCGATAACAACTTCTTGCCTGAACCGACCGAACCAAGTGCCTTTGCCCATAGTACATGAACATTACTCTCAGCCTGACTATCCACGAACAGTTCTAAGATCTGGTTCTTACTAAACTTCGACAGCATTCCAATATCTTCACTACGAAGAGAGGCACCGATATCCTCTATTCGCTGTCTTACAGCCAAGTAGTGTGGGATGGACCCTTCGAGAACTGCTAAGGAGATGAGCCGCGGTTCATTATCGTGAATGCCATAATACTTTCCTCTAAATATAGGTGTTGTTTTGTCTCGTTCTATAGGCCTAAGGCCTGATCGTACCCAAATGTAGTCATCGACTAGGCTGAGTGTCTCAAGTTCCGTACTAGAAGGCCTCCTACGTCCTGGTCGCTGGTGTTCTTCACGTTCTAAGGCTAGCAAGAAGGGTAGTTCACTTTCTGCCGCTGTATCAAGCCGTAAGGAGACAGACACTATGTTGTCTATCTCGATAGTTCCGGGGACTTCATTGATCTCTACATCCCACCCCAAGAGAAAGTTCTCCGGTATAGAAGGGAGGATTTTCTTACATACCATCATGACATCATGATAGCTTTGTCTTTTCTCCACGCTTCTATAGTCTGGAACACTTAAGTCAATCCCTATCGAAAGTGGAGTGTTTTCTCGTGATTGAGTTGTGACATCATATAGTTTGCCTAGTCTGACTAAGTCACCACTGATAGGAAATACACCACTCGTACTTCGGTCCCTGGCCCCTTGCTGTACAAGGCGCAGTGCTTGAAGGATACTGCTCTTGCCCGAGGAGTTCTCGCCCACCAGTAGGGTGAAGGGTGCCAGTCCGACTTCTGCTTCGGCTGCCGACTTGAAGTGGCGCAATCGTACTTTGCTGATGAATGGATTCCTATGGATAGTAGATAGGGTTCCGTCAGTCATCAGGCGGCGTTTTCCACGGTCTCGTACAGTAACTCCCCGCGTCGCCCGTTGCTCTCGAAACGCGTGGGTCCCGAGGGTTCGTCTCCACCAATCATCTTGACGAATGGCACCTGTGTCAGGGCATCCGCCTTGGTGAGCTCGAAGAGCCAAATGCTCGGATCCGCGTCGTCTCCACGCGCGGGCGGGGATGTGGTAATCGATCCTCTGGGCTGGAAAATGGTGGGGTACGACCTCAAAAAACGAAAGTCGATGTCTCCGGCCACCTCTTCCACACAGCTGGGTGACAATCCGCGCGTCTGACCGTTCCGAGTGTCCACTTCCAGGATACCGAGGATTTCGGCACGGAACGCGTCATGGGAGTCGCCTGGAGTGGGAATCAGCCGGGGGTCCACATACGGGAGTTCAATGTCCTCATCCCAGCGCTTATCGATGCATTCGCGGGCGAGCCCAGCCAATTGATCGCCTTCTCTCTCACAATCCGGCCATCGGAGGTCCATCATCCGTTCCTGCAAGGGGATCCCCCGGTGGGAGGTCAGGAACTGGTCCTCCGCGCCGTAGTAGCCGGCTATTGCGGCCTCCAGTGCCACCTCCGACAGCGCACCCAGCCGCTCCTCGACCTGCACGAACCACATATGCATGGCCAGTCCGCCCATCACAGCCACCTCATAGGGCAGGTCCGTGTGGTCCGAGGTCAATCTGACATCCTCGGCGGTAGCCAAGTCGAGCTCGTTGGTCACCAGTGCGCCGAGGAAACAGCGACGTTTCGCGTCGACCTCGAGCACCGCCACCAAGCGACTCGGCTCCGACAGGTCCATTCCGCCGACCAGGACGATGTCCCCATCCATGATGTCGAGGAACTCCTCGGTCTCGCGGGACGGATACGCGCCCGGTGCCCACCGATCTACGGCGCTTCCGAGCCAATCAGGAAGGCTCATCCGTAACTCTCCGTTCTACGACGGATGTGGCAACCTCGTCTATCAAGGCTCTCTGCCCGATCTCCTCAAAATCTTCGGCGGCGGCTCGGAGACTGTCCATGAGCACCCTCTGCCGCTTGATGACGGTGGGTCTGCTAACCGAGACGCGCCGGGCGATCTCGACATATGGGAGGCCGGCGAGCAACCCGGAGACAATAGTCGCCTCGTCATCCGACCAGCCCGAAACCATACGCCTGGCTACCTCCCTTGCAGACGCGATCTCGCCGGGGTCCTCGACCACTGCGGCGATCAATCCTTCATCTTGTTCAAGGACGGCAGGAACCCAGTCTGTCAACACCAATTCGAGAATGCGGCCCAGATCGCGGACCGCGATCCCTCCCGGGGCATGGCGCAGGACGGTTCGGAGCAGCGCATCGAGGTTCCGCTTCGAATACACCGTCGGAGCGCGTTCCTCACGGCCTGGAATCTGGCGGGGTACGACCCTCACATCCTCGACCACGCGACGGATCGTCTCGTCGGTGAGCGGTACATAGGAAGCTCCCGTACCGCGAAGCGAATAGACAGCAGCTCGTTTGGTCACCGTAGATGTCTGTACCGAGTCGTCACGGTCGAGGAGACGCTTGGCCCGATCGAGAAGATTGTCGACCACGGTCCGCACGCGGCGGCGCGCCAGGGTGATGCGTACCTGCCGGTCCAGCAAGGCCCTCCATGCGTCGATCGTCCGGCCCACGTCGAAGAGGTAGTCGAGTTGGCGTTCCCCGAGCAGGCGGTGCGTAATCACATCCTGAATGAGATCGTCGATGGCATCATCGTTCCAGGTAGCGGACCGCGCATACACGATAGGGGGGTACCTCCGGGCGCGGGAGGAGCAAGCCCTGCGTACCTCGGCAAGGATGGCGAAACCGATGACCTCACGCTCGTACTCACTCCGGAGGCCCTTGAAGCTCATCTCCGGCCCCTCCGGCTACTCCCACGCCTGTGTCGACTGGGCATCGGCTGGGCGACCCTTTCGATCAGAACCTCGTCAGGTTCACGACAGGACATCCGGGTGCTCGTGAACTCCCTCTCCGGGATCTCGCGACGCACCTGATCCCTGATCCAGCCCGGCTTGTCTATACGGCAGCCAGCGGCACCGCAGGCGCCGTCATGAGCCGGATGCCGGATACCTCCGTACGGCTTGGTGGAGCGCAGCATCACACGAGGGAATCGGGACACGAATCCAGTTTCGACCACCATCCACCGATGCTCCTTCTCGGATGGCGCGTTGCGATCCATCCGCTCCACGCTCTGCGGAAAGCAGAACCAGTCACCGAGGTTCGGACGGATCGGTACAGACATCGGCAAATCCCTATAACTCGGGGCGGGCGGGAGTTCGCCCGAGGGTCGCCACCAGCCGTTCGGTCTGGAGTATCCACCGTTGCAGTTCGGCCGCGGTGGGAGCGAGCTCGTAATGATGGTGATGGCAGGCCCTGCTCAAGGACGCCCATGCCGATCGCACATCGGCTACGAGACCGGCATCCGTGATCATCAGCCCGAGGCAGGCTAGTTGTGTGGAGCGGGTTGCGCTTCCTACGCCTGGATAGATTGCCATCCAAAGCCGATCCAGCGCCTCCTCCAGAACCTGGCGAGTCAGCAGCGCCGCAGCCCGCGGCCAGACACCCTCCAACCCTTGCGGTCGCTCCATCAGAGCGCGTGCATGACATAGCAGGTCAGCGGTCACAGTCGACGAATCCGCTCTGCCAGTCCCTGGCAGTCGTTGATCAGTCCCTTCAGAGAACCGTGGAACGGTTTGTGGGCGCCCCGGTTCGCATCCCAGAAGGCGTCTGCGAATCGACGTGTCCACCTTTCGGCTATACGACGGGATATGTCGCCTCCCGCCCGGCCAGGATCGTCAAAGAGGGCGAGGGAAGCCTTCTGCTTCAACGTGCGAGTTCGCTCCAGAAGATCATTCACTCCGGTATGCGTTTCACCCCTTCCGAGCCGACGGCGGCGCACCGCTTCGACACAGGCGGCCTCCAGGCCTTCTCGGCACATTCCGGGAACCACCCTCCTTGCCACCTGTTGCGGCAGATCGGAGTCCAGTGCAACAGACCGAGCATCGAGGAAGTACTGGATGACCGGACCCCGCTTCTCCCTAACCTCCACTATTGATCCAGGCCGGCGGGTCACCTGCCTGCAGGTGTGCTCGATGCGGAGGCGGCGAAGGGACTCGGGCAGGCGGTCATCGTGAGTAAACACGATCAACTGGCGGTCGTCGGCTATCTCTGAGAAGACCCGGGCCAGACCGTCTATACGGGCAGGGTCCATCGACTGTATCGGGTCGTCTATCACCAGGAACCTGAAGGGACTGGCAGCCAACGTGGCGCGCGGAAAGAAGAGCGACAGGGCGAGGCAGCCGAGCTCGCCCTGGCTGGCTACAGCCAGGGCTTGCGCCTCTGCCCCGTCGACATCCACGGTCAGGTCTACATGACGCCGGGTACGGGTCCCGGCCAACTCCACCGACCGCAGATCGACGTTGCTACGCAGGCGGAGATCCCTCCACAGACCGAGGGCCTTGGTCTCCATGGGCGCCCACCGGGCAGATCGCAGGGATGCGGTCACCTTCTTCAGCGCATCTTCCGCTGTTCTTATCTTCTTGATCACCTCGCGTAGGGTCACCACCGGGCGGGCCCTCGCCACCCACGCCATCAGGTCGGGTAATACGGCCGCCCAACCCTGTTCGCGCTCGGAGTGTCGGTAACCGGCCTGTTCGGACACCCGCGCAGCTTCCTGAACTACCACTCCATAGGCCGATAGCAGGTGGCCGGATACGTCACCGGACCGGTCGGGGAACGTGGCCCAATCGGTCCACGCATCAGATAGAGCGGTCGTGTCGATCCCGTTGACGGTGGGCAGGGCCGGGATCTCGACCAGGGACCGTGCGGTATCGAGCGCCTCTTTCAGCAGGCGTTCGGCCGCGCGGTACCGCTTCGCCGACTGGTGCAACCGGGTAACTTGTTCCTCGGTCGAGCGCCGCCATGTCGAGTCGAGGGTACCCATCCCGCAGACGGGACAAGACTCGTCGCCGTGTTGCCTGTGGTGGTCCAACGCGGTACTGAGCAGTCGGGTCAGTTGCTGGGCTTGTTCCGCATCCGTGCCGAACAAGCCCGCTATCTCGGTATGAGCAGCCTCCACTCCTTCCGCAACCCGGAGGACGAGTTCTTCATCCGGTACCTCCAGATTCGCCAGCGCGCCCAGTGAATCCTGCTCCGTGTCCGGTTTCGATCCGAGGCCGGCGAGCGTGTCGAGATCCCATACTCTCTTCCTGAGAGCTTTGACCGCAGTCCTGGCACGCCCGTCCGAGAGAGCCTCGAGCGCTGGAAGCAGGCGATCGAGCCGCTCCCTGTTGACCTGCTTCTCGATCTTGGCCCGTCGGAGACGGGAGGCCGCCAACACCCTGGTCGCTTCGCTCAGGGACTCTATCCCGAGTACCGCCGCCAAGGTGTCGAACAACTCCGACGGCCTGGCGCCGATCATCCCGAGTTCGTTATAGGACAGAATCGGCCGGTACAGGTCGAGGGAGGCTTCCCAACCGATTCCGACGAGGTCGGTGAGTTTCTCCCCGTGGTGCTGGGCGGTGGTGGAGGTCTCGTCGAATTCGGCGTTCTCTGACCAGGTCTTTTTTACGGTTGTGAGCCCTCTCTTGCCCTCTACCTGAAACCGGGCCGAGATCTTGGGTGAGGACCCATGGTGGAGATTTCTCCATCCCTCCTTCCAGGGTCCACTTCGCTCCTCCCAACGCAGAGCATTGCCGGTTAGCAAGACCTCGAGGCCTTCGGCGAAGCTGGACTTGCCGGAACCGTTGCGTCCGACCACCACAGTGAGGCCGGGACCCGGGGGAATCTCCAGCTTTACCTCGGGACCGATACCGCGGAATCCCGAGACAGTGATGTCGTGTAGGTAGACGGAGGGGATCTGTCCGCCCGGATGCCTCGCCTCCTTCTCCGAGTGGTCGATGGATTCCCCTGCCAGTACCCGCTCCACCGCCTCCTCCCCTTCGAGGGAAGCTATCACCAAATCAAGCGTCCAGTCATCGACATCCATCTCAACCAGTTCCGCCACGATCTCCTGATGCAACGTCATCCCATCCTCCGCGCCTGTTGCCACGAAGATACAGGCAGGTTGTGACATGTGAACATGAGGGCGATCGACGAGCGACGAAAGGTCGGTGGGTAGGCTTCCGGGCGGATGGCGGCTTATCGGGACCGGTATGTAGATCTTCTGCGGTCGATCTCGCTGGTCGTGGTGGTGATCTGGCACTGGGTGTTCACCATCCTGGTCGTCTCGCCTGACACGGTCTCGCCTTCCAACCCGATCGGGTCCACGCGCGGCCTCTGGGTGGCGACCTGGGTGCTGCAGGGTCATGCCGGTGTTCTTCTTCGTCGGCGGGTACACCCACCAAATCGATGCGATGGATCTACTACACGAAGGGACCGTCGACGGGTTCTGTATCGTCTCCAGCGATAGCGACTACACACGGCTGGCTACCCGCATCCGTGAGCAGGGTCTATTCGTGATGGGTATCGGGCAGGCTCAGACACCCGAGCCCTTCGTGAAGGCATGCGAGATCTTTGTCCACACGGAGAATCTTGATCGGTCGGCGGAGCGTGAACCCAAGGCTCGAAAGTCGGATGGACCGAAGTGGACCCCGACAGTGGAACAGGCCATCGAGATGGCCATACAGGATGATGGATGGGCCTCGCTCGGGTTGTCGGCACCAAAATACGCAAGCTGGATCCCGCCTTCGACTCTCGTAGCTACGGATACAAGCAACTATCCCTGCTGATCAAGTCCCACCCCGAACTCTTCGAGACAAGAAAGTCGAAGGCCGCGAGCGGGAATCTCCTTGTGAAGTTGAGTTGACGGAGCATTACCTCGGCGGATAAGTCTTCATCGACAACCGGGGTCAGTGTTCCGGTTCGTGGCCGACCATTCGCTCGACGCGACTATGTTGCCGGACCAGCCGCAGGTGTTGCACCAGGTGTGGAACACGCGGCGGTCGGCCTCCCAGTACTCGACGGAGATTCCTTCCGTTCCGGTCACCCCATTCCCGCAGTTGGGGCAGAAGCGGGGCCGGTCGGCCAGGTGGCTGGCCCGGTCGGGGTCCCCCACCAGTGGGCGCCGGAGACCCGCGCTCCCGGGTCCTGGTCCTTCGGGCCGCTCAATAGAGGTCCACTTGCTTGGCGCCACCTCAAGTCACAAGTCTCCAGACGCAGGTAGCGGCGTTCCTGGCAAGGAGGTGTTTACCTAGCTAAACGGCCTGAACACCCCCCACCAGCAACCCCAATGAAGAATCGCGGTTAGGAGGCAGTTTGGACGAGGTATTCGTCTACTGGGATAACTCCAATATCTTT
>CAZEZF010000123.1:0-9504 GCA_964516495.1 uncultured Acidimicrobiia bacterium
TTTCACCTCTCTCGGTTACCCATCCAAACCCCTGCATGAAAAATTGGGGTTAACGCACCATGATCGGGTAGGAAATCCCAGGACGGATCTCGTCGGCCGGCGCCAAAAACCACCTGGGTCGATGGACATGCGAGCCTGGAACGATCTCCCGGCAGGACCAGCGAACGGCGCCTCCGACGACCTGCCCCTCCCTCGTTCCATCCGAGCATGAGCCGTATGGCAGAGGCGGCGCTGGTGCTTGCCGCCGCCGGACTCGCCGTCCTCGGTGTGCTTCTCGTCAACTTTGCGAGAGGCGCCTATGTGGATAGGCGAACCGCTCTGACGCTTCTCCTCTTTGTGACGGTTTTCGGCGGGTTGCTCGCCGGCGTACACCGCTGGGCGCCGGGCGCCGTCCCTTACTTGATTCCCCTGTCCGCCACCCTCACGGCGGTCGGGTTCGTAATGGTCTATCGGCTCGATCATGAGTTGGCGGCGCGGCACAGTTGGTGGATCGCTCTCGGCGCCGGGTCGGCCATATTGCTCATCTCCCGGTTCCACCGGCGGGGCGTCGAGTCGCTCCGACCCTACGGGTGGGTTTTCTTATCCTTAGCGCTTTCGCTTCTGGTCCTCGGCGTGATACTCGACCTCTTCGCGTCCGGCCACCCCGGTCCTGCGGAAGGGGAATGGTGGCAGTGGCCGTCTGCCCCATCCTATGCCCTGGACGACCCGGCAAGGCTGCTGTTCGTTCTGTTCCTGGCCACCTACCTGGCGAACCGCCATGTCGACATGGCCGCGGGAGGACCGGTCGTCGGGAGATTCAGCCTTCCTCCGCTTTGTGGACTGGTAACGATGGTGTTGGCTGCCGGGGTGTCGATAGGGCTGCTGCTATTCCAGAATGACCTGGCCGCGTCCCTGCTGGCGTTCGGATTGGTACCCATCATGCTATACATGGCCACCAACCGTCCGGCGTATCTCACGATCGGTTTCGGTGTCTACGCCTTGGGTGTCGCAGGCGCCTTCCTGGTTGCTCCGGGCGTCCGTGAGGCACTGGTCGTCTGGCTGCGTCCCTGGGAGAACATCGCCGGGGGCGGTAATCAGATCGTCCAAGGCCTGTTCGCACTAGGCGCAGGCGGAGTCTCGGGCGCCGGCCCCGGCTTGGGCGAGCCATATCTGGTTCCGTCGGCCGCTACAAGCCGTGTGTTCGCGGTCGTTGCCGAGGAGTTGGGTCTAGCCGGGTCCGTTGTGGTGCTGGCGGCCTATGTATTGCTGGTCGCGACCGGCTTCGGCGTCGCGCTCAGAACCCGAGACCTTTTCCGAAAGTTGCTCGCCTCCGGCCTTTCCCTGCTTCTGGGTCTACAGACCCTCCTGCTCGTGGCGGGGATCGTCCGACTGCTTCCTCCGAGCGCGCTGAGCGCCCCGTTCATGTCCTATGGCGCCGCTCCGACAATTACGGCTTTCGCCTTGCTGTCCTTGACGATCAGGATGAGCCACGAAGAGGACACATGAACGGGCCGGTTCGCCGCGTTGCTTTGGGGTTGCTGATCGCCTTCTCTCTGCTGGCGGTGGATTTGACCTACTGGCAGGTTATGTCCGCGGACCGCCTACGTGATCATCCGGACAACCCCAGGTTGATAATCGCCCGCTCAGGCCAATACCGCGGTCAGGTAATATCTTCCGACTCGTCGATGCTGGCAACGTCGACCGCGGACCCTTCCGACCCTCGTTACTACCTGCGGGAGTATCCCCATGGAGACCTGTATGCGCATACCGTCGGCTTCTCGTCGCGCCTGCTCGGTGACAGCGGGATCGAGTCCTCCCACGCCTCCCTCCTGTCGGCGGGGCGGGGGCTCACCGTTTCGGGGATCATCAATGGGCTGCTGGGCGAAGACCTGGGACCGCGGTCGATCCAACTTACTATCAACCATCGCCTTCAGCAGATGGCCCGCCGCGCGCTCGGCGGCCGGCGGGGGGCGGTAGTCGCTATCGAGCCCTTGTCCGGTCGGCTGCTCGCACTGGTCAGCTCACCGAGCTTCGACCCGAACACCCTGGTCGGGCTCGGCGCCCGTGATTCATGGCAGGCTCTGTTGAACGGCAACGGCCAAGCGCTCCTGAACCGTTCCACCGGCCGGCTGCTACAGGACGAGGCGCTGGCGGAGGAACTCCAGGCAGGTTACGTCAACGAAGGAGATGACCTGTTGGTTGCCGCTTTGCCGATAGCGCTCAGAGTGGCCACGGTCGCCGGAGACGGGATCCTGATGACCCCCCACATCGTGGCGCGCGTTTTCGACGCCGAATCGAATCTGGAATCCGAGTTCGAACCGACTCCCCGGGACGGCGCCGTCGGACACGTAGAGGCTTCGCGCGCACAGGCCGAGATGGACCCGCTGGTAATACCGACCGAGAACCTCGGCCCTCTGCCGGGACTGGGAGAATCCGGATACGGCCTGACTTCGACCGGAGAACCGGCCGTGTGGTTCACCGGTTTCGCCCCGGTCAACCAACCCGCCATCGTCGTGGCGGTGGTCATCGAGTCACTGGACCCGGCGCCCGAACCGGGGCGGGGGTCGGCCGAGGCCGCCTCCATCGGTCGAGCGGTAATGCACGAATGGTTAGCCGAGGGTTAAACCCGATATGGCCCATCTGATCATTCACCGTTCAACACACTAGCCCCAATTCTTCATGCCCCCATCACACCGACCTCGAAAAGGCCACGTCAAGCGCACTTTCCCGGCGCGTCAATCGATCACCCTACAGGTGAAGGGCGCGCTCCGGACAGGCGAGGCCGTCAAGCAGCTATTTTCCCAGGTAAGAGAGTTCATTTCATCTCTCTCGGCTACCCATTCAAACCCCTGCATGAAAAATCGGGGCTAGATTGCAGTAAATGGACGCCCCTCAGTCTTTAGGCCGTTATGACCTGACCGCCCATCTGGCGCGGGGCGGGATGTCGGACGTATTCGAGGCCACCGACAGAATGCTGGATCGTCAGGTAGCGGTAAAGATACTGCATGATCGGTTCGCCGAAACGGACACGTTCATCGCTCGGTTCCGCAAGGAGGCCCTTGCCGCCGCCAACCTCAGCCACCCCAACATCGTGTCTATCTACGACTGGGGGCATGAGGATGATACCTACTTCATCGTGATGGAACTCGTCAGAGGACGTTCCCTGCGTGAGGTCTTGAACGCCGAGGGCCGGATCCTCCCGCGGCGGGCGGCCGAGATCACCACCGAGATGGCCTCCGCCCTTGAGGTAGCTCATCGCAAACAGGTGGTACATCGCGACATCAAACCCGGAAACGTCCTCCTAGCCGAGGACGGGACCGTCAAGGTGACCGACTTCGGCGTTGCCCGGGCGCGGGACGATTCGCAGGACCTGACCAAGGCCGGGGCGGTGATCGGGACCGCCAATTACTTCAGCCCCGAACAGGCTAGAGGAGACCCGGCGGACGAACGCTCCGACATCTACAGCCTCGGGGTTGTCCTCTACGAGATGCTGGTCGGTAGACCGCCGTTCCGTGGAGAAACGCCTGTGTCGGTGGCCTACCAACACGTCACCGCCGACGTTCCCTCCCCGCGACGGAGTAATCCTGCCGTATCTACCGAACTGGAGCGCATCGTAATGCGGAGCCTCGAGAAGGATCCCGCCCGGCGCTACCATTCCGCGGCCGACATGCGTCGCGATCTGTTGCTCTATCTGCAGGGAACAACCGATCAATCCGCTACTGTCGGCTCGGGCGCTTCTACAGCTCCTGTCGCTCGATGGCCCGATATCCCCCCACCCACCGCCCCGCCCGATGAGGTGTACCGCCGTGTTCAGGCAACGCCCCGCCAACCATCCCAGATACCGTTCGCCGTAACCTCGGTGGTTCTTGCCGCCTTCGTGGTCGTCGGTGTGTGGTACCTACTCAGCAACCTCCGGCCCGACGGGCCGATTGCGCCCTCCACTACCGAGGTAGTCGACCTCGAGGTTCCGGATGTGGTGGGACAGGGTAGGGATAACGCTCTCCAAGCCTTGCAGGAAGCAGGTTTCAGGGTTCGGCTCGTTCAGGAAACCAGCGATTTACCCAGCGATACGGTGATCCGGACCAATCCGGCGGCCGGAGCGACGGCCGAACCGGACCAGTTTGTGGAAATGGTCGTTTCGGAGGGCCCTCTCCGGATCCTGATACCCAATGTTGTGGGATCCACCCGGGAACGAGCCAGGGCGCAGCTCACCGGTCAAGGTTTCGCCGTGGAGGTCTTAACCACCAGGCACGATACCGTAGGCGCGGGACTGGTGGTCGAGCAGATCCCGGAGGGTGCGTCCTCGGCGCCTCGGGGGTCAATCGTTCAGTTGATGGTGTCGGCCGGACCTGAACCCATCGAGATGCCGGTAGTGATCGGCTTGAGCCGGGATAGGGCCGAAGGCATGCTGGCCGGCCTGGGACTTGAGGTGGTAGCCGACACCACTTCGGACGAGCTTATCGGGGAGGGACTCGTGATAAGTCAGGATCCGATCGCCGGTTCGGACCTCAATCCGGGCTGGACTGTGCAGATAGTCGTCTCCACCGGCCCTGAAGACGTGGAGTTGGAGTTGCCTGACGTTGCCGGAGTTCCGGTCGCTGAAGCCATTTCTATCCTTCAGCAGTCCGGATTCGAAGTATCGGTGACCCAGGAAAGCCATCCCCTGCTCGAAGCCGGAATCACGATCCGTACCGACCCGCCCACCGGGAGGCTGATGGAGGGCAGCCAGGTGACTGTTGTCGAGTCAACCGGACCCGAGTCCATAGACGTTCCGGACCCGAACGGGCACACACCCGAGGAGGGCAGCCAGGTGACTGTTGTCGAGTCAACCGGACCCGAGTCCATAGACGTTCCGGACCTGAACGGGCTCACACCCGAGGAGGCCTCCACCAAACTGTCCTCGATCGGATTGCTCCTCGATGTAGCCGCCGCGACAACCACGGTATCGGATCCTGCCCAAGACGGGAGGGTCGTCCGCCAGGCGCCGAATCCGGGCGCCGAACTCTCCGCAGGGGAATCCGTTCTGGTGATTCTCGCTGAATTCGTCGCCCCCGTCACCCAACCGTTGACCGAGGAAGACGAATCGCAGGTAGGATCCGAGTCATGACCCATCGACCCCCAACCGGAGTCAATCCGATCAGGGACGCGATAACCATCATCGATGGGGTTTTCTGCTACGGCAGTCGGGTCGCTCTCGACACTTCCACCGTCACAATACCGGCCGGTTCCGTGACCACTCTTATCGGCCCCAACGGGTCCGGGAAGTCTACGTTGCTCAACGGAATAGCCGGCTTGGTCGCTCCCTCCTCGGGTACGGTCATGATCGGCGCCGCCAGCGGACATCCTCTGAGAATCTCCTATGTCCTACAGGACACGAAGGTCAACCCTTCTCTCCCGGTTACCGTGCGTGAGGTGGTCACCATGGGGCGCTACGCCGAGAAAGGTCAACTTCGTCGCCTCTCGCGAGAGGATCGACGTAAGATCGACGAGGTGATGGAGAAGGTCGGCATCAGCCACCTTTCGAAAAGGCACCTAACCAGGCTGTCCGGCGGTCAACGTCAGCGGGTCCTCTTGGCGCAGGGCTTGGTACAGGAACACGACATCCTCCTCCTGGACGAGCCGGCCACCGGACTGGACATGGTCTCCATCCAGACCATCAACGACACGATACGGAGCGAAGCCGAGCAGGGGTGTACGGTGGTTCTCACAACCCATGACCTAGCTGATGCGTGGGCCGCCGACCATGTGGTGTTGCTGGCGGGAAGGGTGGTAACCAGTGGCCCACCCCCCGAGGTGCTTCAATCCTCATTCCTCCTTGAAGCGTATGGGACAGCTCTGCTGAACGTGGATGGGACCTCCCTGCTAGACGACCCTCATCACGACCAGCCCCCGGCCACCAACCCGGGGCAACGCACGATCAGCGTGGAGACCTGGAACTGGCTCCGCGAAGAATTGCCGAAGCTCCTTGACGCCCAAGCCGAGTACCTGTTGGCTTCCAGATCGAACTCCGACACTCGACGGAGGCGTCGTTCAACCGACCAGACTCAGGAAGTTGGCGAGTAAAGCCTTCCCCTCCGCTGTCAGGACGCTTTCGGGATGGAACTGTACTCCGTGGATATCAAGCCTGCGGTGCCGGACCCCTTGCACGACACCATCGTCGCTCCAGGCGCACGGCTCCAGCACATCAGGCAACTCTTCCACCGCCAATGAGTGATAGCGCGTAGCCACAAACGGATCACTCATATCCCTGAAGATCCCCCTGCCGTCGTGGCGAACCGGCGAAGTCTTCCCATGCATGACGCCGGGCGCCAAGCCGACTCGTCCACCAAAGGTGGTTACGATCACCTGATGCCCCAGGCATACCCCGAGGATGGGGACTCTCCCGGCGAAGTGTTCGACGTAATCCGCCGAGAACCCTGCCTGTTCCGGCCTTCCCGGACCGGGCGATATGACAAGGGCCTCCGGCGCTATTTCATCCGCCGCCGCGGGTTCGCGCTCATCACTGCGAATGACGGTGGGGGACGCTCCCAATTCCCCTAGGTACTGGACCAGGTTGAAAGTGAAGCTGTCGTAGTTGTCCAGGACCAGAATCCGCATTTCCGGAGGATACCCGGCCGATACGCCTTTCGGCCCAGCGCATCGCCCCGTTTGCGCGTCGCCGGCCCGGAGCGGTTACCATTTCACCATGCCGCAATCCAAAGGACGTCGCAAACCTAAGGCCCAACGCCGACCTACCCCGCCCAAGACTGCCTCGGGTGGCAAACGAGCCAAAACGTCCTCCAAGACCTATGTAGCCATAATGTTCGGCTTGATGGTTTTGGGTGTTCTTATGGTCGTTACCCGCTACATTCTCGATACTCCGTCTTGGGTTCTCCTTGCAGGTCTCGGCGCTATGGGAGGCGGTTTCCTGATGACCACCAATTATCACTAGTTCCTGATTCGTCGGTTCGCGCCGATGACCTTGTTTGCTCGGCTCAGGTCTGGATTACTGGTTGAACTCGCGATTCTTTTTCTTAGAATAGGTCGTTAGCTACGATAGAACAAGATTGTTATATCCCTGTTGTGTTATATATTGGAGGTCAGCTATAAACACCGCCGGTCCGGGTGCGGTACCGACCGGACCGGAACGGATCGGTTGTTCCTGCCCGGTGACGAGCTTGGCAGAGCGCGTTCGAGGGTCTTGGAAAGGTAGCGGCGGGGGATGGCCCCGGGCAGCGGGCGATTTTTCCGCGACCTCGGGAGAGGGGCTGGTCTGGTAAGCGCTAAGCCGTTGTCCTTTCGGGTCACCGATCCATCGGCGTCCATCGGGCATTCATAGCGAGTGTGTGTGACTCGGTGCACCAAGCTCTGACCCTATCGACAGACAGCCGGTAGTCTCCGACGTTTATCGTTGTCCTCCCCCTCGCGGCTGCCTACTCAGACGGGCTCGACAGGAATTACAGAACTGTAATTATCCACCATGTTTTCCACACCTGTTGAGAAAACATGACCAGTCCCCTACTTAAGGGGAGGCCCAGTCTCGATGATCTAACCTGATTCTTCATGCCCCGGACACACCGAACACGAGGCCGCGTCAAGCCCACCAAGCGGCTATCCTCCCAGGTCAGAGGGTTTTTTGCATCTCGCTCCGTTACCGAGTCAAACCCCTGCATGAAAAATCGGGGCTAAGAACCCAGGCTGTTTGTAATCGTCCAACTTGCGAAGCGCGGCGTGCCGGGTTCCACACAGGACAAGGGGCAACGGAAGAATCCGATCAAGAAACGGGAACTTCGTCCATCTCCTCGCGGCAATGCCGAGGCGCCTTGGACTCGGCGACGTTGGCGACGGTCATCGTCACCTGTGTTCCGCAAAGGCTGCACCTGAACCGGCGCTTGGTCTCAACCACATCCTCGGGGTCGATGGCGGGAGGAGGAGTCGCCACCGCTCGAATGATCGAGATCAGGGTGGTCCAGATAACAAACCCGATCCCGACCGCGATGACGATGGTTAGTAGGTTCACACCCTTTCGAGGATCATAGCGTTGGCCATGCCACCACCTTCGCACATCGTCTGGAGACCGTACCGGACTTTGCGGCGCTGCAACTCATGAACCAGGGTGGCGGTGAGCCTGGCGCCGGTAGCGCCTAACGGATGGCCCAAGGCTATGGAACCGCCGTTAACGTTGGTTCGCTCCCACAAGGCGTCCGGATCAGCGCCTCCGTATTCGGCCAGCCACATCCCCACGACCGACGCGAAGGCTTCATTGACCTCGAACAGGTCGATTTCGTCGATTTCCAACCCCGCTCTCCGCAGTACACGAGCCGTGGCGGGTATCGGCCCGGTAAGCATCGTCACCGGATCAACTCCGGCGAGGGCGAATTGCACGAACCTCGCCATGGGCTCAAGGCCGGATTCCTCCGCCCTGGCTTCCGACATTATTAGTACCGCCGCCGCCCCGTCGGAAATCTGGGACGAGTTCCCCGCCGTGACCATTCCGTCCGGCTTGAACACCGGGGGAAGGCTTGCGAGCACCGACGGCGTCGTGTCGGGCCGAACGCCCTCATCTGCGATCATCCTCTCAGTACGACCGTTCACGACTACCTCAACCGGGGACATCTCCTTGTCGAATCGGCCTTCCCTTCCGGCGAAGGCGGCCCGCATATGGGAGTCATAAGCGATCCGGTCCAGGTACTCTCGTGACAGACCCCACTTCTCGGCGATCATCTCGGCGGAGATTCCCTGCGGGACAAGACTTCGCGCATAGCGCTCGACCATCCGTGGACCGAACGGCTTGCCAGGACCCTGATGTGCGGTGATTCCCATAGGAACCCGCGACATCGACTCGACCCCGGCCGCAATGGCGACGTCGTAAGCCCCCGCCATCACCCCCTGCGCTGCGAAGTGCGCTGATTGCTGCCCCGAACCGCACTGCCGATCAATGGTTACACCGACCACCTCCTCTGGAAACCCGGCGGCAAGCGCCGCGTTACGTCCCACGTTTACGCCCTGTTCCCCGGTCTGCATAACACAACCCATGATCACGTCATCCACCATTGCCGGATCAAGGTCATTCCGCTCCACCAACGAACGCAACGTGAGCGCGGCCAGATCTACCGGATGGTATCCGGCCAGCCTTCCCTTTTGTTTGCCGGTCGGAGTCCGGACTGCGTCGACGATTACAGCTCTCTGCATAGCTACTCCTCGAACCGTGGGCGCCCTGACAGCTTCTTGAAGGGTCGGGTGGAGGCGATCGGATTCGAACCGACGACCTTCTGGATGCAAACCAGATGCTCTGCCAGACTGAGCTACACCCCCAAGCAGGTATCCCAGTATAAGGGTTCCGGGTCGGTACATAGCCGAGCAGCGCGGCGCCGCGAGCATCGGCGGGATTCCGATTCGATGTTCGGAACGGCTTGTTGGTCCTTGCGGTTCTTGCGGGAGGCCGGCGGTGCTCTGACCGTAACCCTCCATATCGGGTCCGTACCATTAACCCCGATTTTTCATGCAGGGGTTTGGATGGGTAACCGAGAGAGGTGAAATTAACCA
>CAZEZF010000124.1:0-9010 GCA_964516495.1 uncultured Acidimicrobiia bacterium
CACCTGTTTTTCGGCACCGTCCTGGCGAACAACTGGTTATGGGGTAAAATACCCGCCCAACTCGGCCAACTCACCGACCTCCGGTACCTGAACCTGTATGACAATGAACTGACGGAACACATCCCGCCTGAATTAGGCGCCCTGGTCAAACTGACGGTTTTGGATCTCGGCGGGAACCGGCTGGACAGACCTATTCCCGTCGAACTCGGCAAGCTTGTGAACCTGACCACGCTCAACCTGGAACACAATCTCCTGAGCGGTGAGATACCCGACGAGATAGGTGACCTTATCAAGCTCACACGACTGGATCTGAGAGGCAACATCCTCAGGGGTGAGATTCCCGGCCGCATCGTCCGACTCACTGAACTGACCGAGTTGGATCTCAGTGACAATTACCTATCCGGTGACATACCTCCCGAACTCGGCGCCATCAACAAACTGACCCATCTGTATCTGGGCGGGGAATCTCTTGAGTGGTTGCCTACCCGCCGAGTGGCAATCACTCGCCGCCGTCGGAGAGGACCTCGGTCTACTGGAACTAGAGTTCTGCGACAAGGAGGCAGGTGGTACTCCGGCATAACTGTACAGTGAGGGTTGGAGTTCACCGCGCTCACGTTGGTTGTCGGGTCCTTCCCGAACCGAAGAAGCCCGGGGTGACCTTTGAGGACTTCGATTCGTTCCCGTCGATGCGCCGAACTGCTTCCTCCGGACGGGTCGTGGTTGGATGGGTCGCAGTTGAGGCGGCGCCATGATCACCGGTGCTCGCGCTCTGGCGCAGATGCTCCACTCATACGGTGTTACACACGTCTTCATGGTGCCTGCGATTCTGCGCCGCGCCATGGCCGAGATGGAGGAGTTCGGAATCCGGCGCATCCACACGCATGGCGAGAAGGCGGCGGCCTATATGGCGGACGGCTATGCGAGAATGGTGAACAGGCCGGGCGTTTGCATGGCCCAGGCGGTAGGGGCGCTCAATCTGGCCGCCGGGCTGCGCGATGCGTACCTTGCCCGCTCTCCCGTCATCGCTGTAACCGGTGGGCGACATCCGGTGTTCGGTGGGAGGGGTGTGTACCAGGAAGTCGACGACCTACCGGCCTTTACCAATGTCACCAAGCTAAACCGAACCGTTGACCATGTGTCGCGAATCCCTGACTTGGTTCGGTCCGCCTTCCGGACGGCGGTCTCGGGTAGCCCCGGTCCGGTACATCTCCAGTTCGCGGGAAACGAAGGGCAGATAGAGAACGATGAGGCGGAGCTTGATCCATACATCGAGGAGGGATTCTCAGTCGTCCCTCCGTTCAGGCCGCGGCCACGGACCCAAGACATCGCATCCGCCCTTTCCCGACTCACCACGGCTCGGCGCCCGGTCATGGTGGCCGGAGGTGGAGTACGGGCCTCGCGGGCCTCCCGTGAGTTGGTTAGCCTCGCCGAACGGTTCGCTGTGCCGGTCGCCACGTCGTTGAATGGCAAGGATGTAATACCCGGTAACCATCCACTGTCGGTGGGGGTAGTCGGCAGCTACTCGAGAGGATCCGCCAACCGGGTAGTACACGCCGCCGACCTGGTCTTCTTCGTGGGAACCGGCGCCGGTGGTATGACCACTCACTTCTGGCGGATTCCCCGGCCCGGTGTGAGAGCCATCCAGGTCGACATCGATCCGGACACGCTGGGTCGTAACTACGCGCTGGAGGTGGCCATCAACGCAGATGCCAGAACGACGTTGACGGAGATGCTGAACCGGTCGGTCAAGACAGTCGGACAGCGGGAAGAATGGCTGGAGTATGTACGTGGGGAAGGCGCCGCCTGGCGGAAGCGACACCAGGCAAACCTGGAATCGGACTCGGTTCCCATCCGGCCCGAACGCATCTGCGCGGAACTCACTTCGGGAACGCCGGATGACGCCTGTGTGGTGGTGGACACCGGTCACGCCGGAATGTGGATGGGGGGTATATACGACACGCGCTCCGAACGGCAGACCTACTTGCGTAGCGCCGGGCACCTAGGCTGGGCCTTCCCGGCCGCCCTGGGCGCCAAATGCGCCGCCCCCGACCGGCCGGTCATCTGCTTCACGGGAGACGCCGGCTTCTGGTACCACTTGGCGGAGCTTGAAACGGCGGTCCGTCGGAATATCGCAACCGTTACGGTCGTGAACAACAACAGTTCGGGTAACCAATCGGCATCAGGGTTTGCCCGCGCCTACGGTGGCAAGCAGACCCCCGGCAGCCGGCGCCTCTGGACGTTTACGGATGTGAACTTTGCGGACCTGGCTGAGGGAGTGGGCGCGTTAGGTATCAGGGTGGAAAATCCTGATATGTTCCGGCCCGCTCTGGAAAGGGCTTTGGCCTCCGGCCGTCCCGCGGTGATCGATACGGTCACCGACATCGAAGCGGTGGCACAGCCTTTAGGAGGGTGCTGACAAACGGGTGTTTGGTTTGGCACTCTGTCCGCTGACCAGGAAGTTTACCATCGGACGTACGGGTCGGCATGAGGTTTGGTACCCTCCTAGCTAGCGTCCTTAGTCAGGAGAAGACCGCGAAAATCGCCTCGGGTAGGCCCCTTCCCTGACGGGCCCTCCCCCACCGCCGCCCACCTTTGGCCGAGACGCGTCCTCCCATACCCCTGGCGGGGCAGTCCCGAACGAACTTTGATCCCTTCACGCGGTCCGGGTCGACGTCGGAAGCGGACCGCCGGTAATTACGGTTAATCATCAATATACATAGAGGGTGGGACAGAAACGATCCCCGAGTCCCGTCGACCGCGGCGTCGGCTGAAAAACCAAGACGGATCCCGGTTGCGCAACGCGACCCTTTGAGGGTTACAAGCCAAGCGAACCTAAAGATTTCAAGGAACACCAGGAGGGTGCTGACAGGGACGGGGGTTGTCGGCTCTCCGTCCGCTGACCAGGGAGTTTACCATCGGACGTTCGGGCCGGCAGGAGGTTCTCGGTACCCTCCTATCCCCGGTTTTTCATGAAGGGGTTCGAATGGGTAACCGAGAGAGATGCTATGAACTCTCTGACCTGGGAAAATAGCTGATTGGCGCCCCCGCCTGGCCGGAGCGTGCCCTTCAACCTATAGGGTGATCGCCTGACACGCCGTGAAAGTGGGCTTGACGCGGTCCTTTCGAGGTCGGTGTGACGGGGCATAAATAATTGGGGTCGGCTAATAGGGAGGCCGGGCGGAAGCTGCCAGCTTCTCAACTGCGGCGTCGAGAGGAATGCCGCGTTTCTCGCGCCGACGGCCCATCCGTAGACCCACTGTCCGGTCGGCGAGGTCGTTGTCACCTACTACCACAACTGCCGGTATCTTCTGGGTGAGTGCCCTGCGAATCTTCTCCCCCAGCTTGCCGGGTCCGGTGGCCGATTCGACTCGAAGACCGACAGCTTCAAAGGACTCGGCAACCTCTCTGGTGTAGTCATGGTGACGGTCGGCTACCGGAAGGATGGCTACCTGAACAGGGGCAAGCCACATCGGCATCGCTCCTGCATAGTGTTCGATGAGGACGCCCACGAACCGCTCAAGGGAACCGAACTTAGCCGCGTGGATCATGACAGGACGTTGTCGTGTGTCCTGGCGGGTCACATACTCGAGGCCGAAACGATCAGGTAGGGAGAAGTCGACCTGAATGGTGGACATCTGCCAGCGTCGTCCAATGGCGTCCTCTACATGTACGTCGATTTTCGGACCGTAGAAGGCGCCTTCACCGGCCGCTACCCGGTAGGGGACACCGGCCTCGGTCAGGGCTTCCGTGAGCGCCCGTTCTGCGAGGTCCCACAACTCGAGTTCACCGACCCACTTGTCTTCCGGCCTGGTTGCCAGTTCGGCCTCGAACTCTTCGAAGCCGAAGTCTTTCAGCAGCCTGAGCACAAAGTCGAGGTGGAGTAGGAGTTCGGACGGAACCTGCTCGCGGGTGCAGAAGGTGTGTGAATCGTCCTGGGTAAAGCCCCTCGCACGGAGTAGTCCGTGTACTACCCCGGATCGTTCATAACGGTAGACGGCGCCCAGCTCGGACAGGCGCATAGGAAGTTCCCGGTAGGAGCGCGCCGAGGATCTATAGACGAGCACATGAAAGGGGCAGTTCATAGGCTTTACCCGGTATTCGTCCCGCCGGTCCATTTCCAATCCCGGATACATGTTTTCGGCATAAAAACCAAGATGGCCGGAAGTGTCCCAGAGTTGCGCCTTGGCCAGATGAGGTGAGTTGACGAATTCAAACCCGTAATCCGCATGAAGTCGACGGCTGTATGCCTCAACCTGGCGACGCAGCATGCCTCCTTTCGGGTGCCAAACCGCTAATCCGGGCCCGAGCTCCTCAGGAAACGAGAAGAGATCGAGTTCTCGCCCGAGCTTCCTGTGATCTCTCCGGGCTGCCTCTTCGATCCGGTGTAGATACTTCCGGAGAGCTTTGCGGTGCTCCCATGCGGTTCCGTATATGCGTTGTAGCTGTGGCCGGCACTCGTCGCCTCGCCAGTAGGCGCCGGCTGTCCTCAGCAGCTTTACCGCCTTCAGGCGGCCGGTGGATGGCAGGTGCGGGCCGCGGCAGAGATCAACGAAGGCGCCGTTGCGATAAACGGAGACCGCATCGGGTGATTCAATTTCGGAGGTGTCAACGGATCGAATTATCTCTACCTTGTAGGGGTGGTGACGGAACAATTCGAGACCGGCTTCAATAGTCAGATGTTCTCTCTCGAAGGGTTGGTCCACGCTGATTATCCGCTCCATTTCCGTCTCGATCCGGGCAAGATCGTCGGAGGTGAACGGTCGACCGATGTCAAAGTCGTAGTAGAAACCATCCGTAATCGGGGGCCCGATGGCAAAGGTGGACCCTTCAAAAAGGTTAAGGACCGCTTGGGCGAGGACATGAGCCGCCGAGTGACGAATCACATCCCGTCCTTCATCGGAGGTTTCGGTAATCACCCGGAATCCGCCCCCTGTTTCGATCGGGCGGTCTAGGTCGAGCGCAACACCATCGACAGCCACGGCCACCGACGCGGCGGCCAACCTGCTGCCGATCGATTCGGCCACCTGGCGGCCGGTTGTTCCCTTCGGGAAGGCCGTGATGGAATTGTCGGGGAGAGTCAGTTCAATGGTCATATTGGTAATAGTGATTTTGGTTGATAGTGATATTGGTTAATAGTGGATATCTGGTCGCCGATTTCCGGTTATCCGGTGATCCCCAAGGGTAATCGTTCCCCCATGGGTGATCTTCCGGAGATCCTGCCACGCAGGCACCGTCATTTCATCTGAACAAGATTAGGCGGATATACGGGTTTTGATAGAAAAGGATATTCATAGAGATTGAATACGGCGGAATCGTCAACCGTGGTCGCCGGTTCGGAAGGCGCGGGTTCGGGGTGATTGCCACCGGTAGGCGCGGTCTACATGATCGGTAACGAACCCCAGACTGCGGTAGAGTTCCAAGGCGGCGGCGTTAGATGAATCCACATGCAGAATTGCTGTATCTGCTCCCCTCCTTGCCGCCAGATGGCGAAGTCCTTCAACGGCGATCATCCGACCGAGCCCGCGTTTCTGGAATGAAGGGTGGACGGCTATCGAGTAGATCTCCCCCACTTTCTCTCCGTTAGGTCCAGGTTTCTTATGGACCTTGGTCCAGTTGAAGGCCGCCATTTGACTACCGAGCCACGCCGTGCGAACTCCGTCGGGATCGAACCATTCGAATGCGACACGGGTTTCCAGATCATCTGCGGTCCACCCGCCCTGCTCGGGATGGTTCTTGAATGCCCGGTTGTTCAGTTCTATCAGCATGGAGCCATCGCGCTTGGTATCGAAGCCTCGGATCACTACTCCCTCATCCGGGACCGTAGGATCGGCTATCGGAAGGCGGACAGACATCCGATAAAGAGAACGCTCGGGAATCACTCTACGCTTCGGTGGTTGTACCATAGGGCTATAGATCCAAAGCACGGCTTCAGCTACACCGTCCTGCTCCAGTTGGTCCAGCATCCGTTCCAGGAACCAACTGTACAGTTCCCTGTCGGCCGCTACTTCAAGGCTCCATATCTTTCCGTCCGGTCCTGGTGTTGCGTAGCCGTAGGCTATCGGCGCCCCGCTCTGTTCCGCTACCAAGCCGATACAGGCACGGTCTGTTTCCATGGCATGGAGCAGTATCTCACCGAACGGTGATGCTCCCTGTTCGTGTTCGATGTCTGTGATGAGTTGTTTGAGGTGTTTTCCCAAGTGGCCGGGCAATGCCCGTCGTATCCGCATGTCATGGAAGGGTAGGCGTTGACGCCAACATCGACCACAAACCAGTTGTCTGTTCAGTGTCGTGTCCGGAGGGTTCCGTAGAAGGTTGCACTTCATCGCTATCCTCAACTCAGCTTAACTTAAGGTGACGTGCAGGCGAGGGGAGGTGTGCCGTGGCCCACTCCGACAAGCGTGCTCCGCGTCGTAACGGCTTGATCTTCAGGAAAAACGTTGGCGTGTCAAAGCGCAGGAAACTACGGTATCTCGTTCGTAGGCGCATGATGCGTCATGGCGCCGAGCGGCCGGGTTCCGATGACAATCGGTCTCCCCCGCCGATCTTCTGCTTTTCGTGTGGCGCCCGGAAAGAGTCAGGCCGGTCCTACTGCCCATCATGCGGAATGAGGGCGCCGATGAAGAGGACCGACTCAACCGTTTCGGCCCGACCCGTGGCAGGGGGCAGGAACGCCGGTCGACGTGGAACGGTGACGCCGACCGCGTCCTCTCCCCGAGAGGCGGGACGACCTGATAATCCGAAGACTCATCGATCCTGGATCATGAGCAAGGCGGCCCGGAACTTGTTGGCGTCGTTCGCGTTGGCGACGAGTGTCCTGGTGGGACTACAAACCCTGGTCCCTGTGGTGTCTGAAACGGTTATTCCCGCAGAGGCGACTCCCCCGACCTCAACGGTCGGCACTGTCGATTTGGGGGCGCTGCGGTTGTACGCGGATGAAATATCCAGGCTCGGCGCCGATGTTGCCGCGGTGGCGGCGAACGGGCGCCGGATCAACGAGGCTTGGGATCAGGGGAATGCCGAGTACCAGGACACCAGGGATGCGATGAGGGCCTTGGTGTCCAGTGTCGAGTTTCTGTCGGATAGATTTGCCGATTTGGAAGTCCCGCCGATGGCCGATCCTCTGGCGCATCGGCAGATGTTCTTCGAACTGTCAAGGTTTGTGTCAGCCGCGCGCGGCATGGCGGCGGGGTTTGAGTCCACTGATTCCGGAGAGGCGCGCACAGCGGAGTTGGCCCGGTTCCTGGCGGCGGCTCGGGAGTTCGGGTCACTGTTGGCTACAGGTGGGGAGAATATCAGGTCCGGGTCATGATCTTCCGACATGATCACCCGACTTTTGCTCTATCCAGGTAGTCCGAAGCCCAGGCGACCAGGTCATCAAGCATCGTGGACCCTTCCGGCCCGCTGATGGAGCCGTGTTTCATACCCTCGTATAGCCTTATATCCACGCCGGGGATCGACTTCAGTGATGTGCTTGTCACGGTGGGTACCAATACGTCTTCCTGGCCATGCAGTACCAGGGTGGGAACCTCGTACAAATCCAGGGAACGTCTGACTCGTTCCATGGCTTGCAGGAACAGATGGCCCAACCGGACGGTGGTTCGAGTGACCATTAGCGGATCGGTGCGGTATTTACGAGCCGGTTCGGGATCGATGAATAGATCATCGGGATTGATCGGGTTGGCGAGGGTGAGCCACGGTGTGATTTTGGCGAGAAGCGGGGCGCCCACTTTCTTCCATGTCGGCGCAACGGCATCCAGGGCCGGTGCGCTCAGGACCACCAGGTCAGGTCGGCGATAGCGGGAAAGTACGTACTCCATGACGATCAGACCTCCCATCGAGTGGCCGAACATCATAACCGGGAGGTTCCTGACGAAGAGCGGGGCGAGGTTGTCGGCTGCCTGCGTAAGATAGGTGGACCAGTCCTCGACGTCAGCCCGTCGTCCGCCGGAGGCGCCGAATCCTGTCAGGTCAAAAGATGAGGTTTCTATGCCTTCGGAGGCCAGATGGGCGCCGATCCGTTCATACCGACCGGAGTGTTCGGCCAATCCATGTACGATCAGGGCCGAGGCCCAGGGTCTCGAAGCCTCCCAACGCCGACGCAACTCGGAAATCCCCGTGCGGGTGACGCCCATTTCTAGTGTGCTAGTGGAGATCATGTGTTATCCGAAGTCCGAACTTATACGAGGTCAGTAGGTCACCTGTAATTCTACGACAGGCGGTTCATTGCGTCTCTCTCGGTTACCCATACAACCCGTGCATGAAAAATTGGGGCTAGATAGGAGTCAGTTGGCGGCCACCTTGGTGGGGTAGAGGTTATCCGCCATTTGTACTCTGGTGGGAAGGAGCTTAACTCCTTGTCCTTCAAGGTCACGTTGAACTTGATCAACAGCTATCGCGAACACACCTTGTCCGCTCTTTAGAATGTTCATCAAGTATTGGTGGGTGTCGTCGGAATTGTCACTGGTCCAGATATCCTTACCGTCGGAAAGCAGGGTAGATTCCTGGAGAGGATTGGTGACCGACATCTCGGATCGCAACCATTCGATCGCTTTACGGATCTTCGGCAGGGTTATCCCGGTGTCCAACAACTGTTTGATCACTTTCAACTGGACCAGATCGGTGAAGGAATAAAGACGTTGGCTCCCGGAACCCGCGGCGGCCTGCAAGGAGGGTTTGAGCAGGTCGGTTCGCGCCCAGTAGTCCAGTTGCCGGTATGTGATCCCGATTAACTTGCATGCTTGAGGCGCCCGGTAGCCTTCCAGGTCGGGTTGGGAAACGAGCACATGATCAACCTTATCCATTGTTTACATCCATTGTTTACTCCCTCGGTAAGGCGGCTTTCTGGGTCTGGAAGGCTCTTCACACCGCGCCCGCCGATTCAGAGCGAGTCGTTCGATGATCAGTACCGGTACTCAGAACCGGTGATCAGAACCAGCTTACAGCTCCGTAATTACCTTCTGGTCGGTAACACTTTAGATAACCACGCCGAGTTTATCAACAGTTCCTGTGG
>CAZEZF010000125.1:0-8569 GCA_964516495.1 uncultured Acidimicrobiia bacterium
GAGCCCCCTTCCGGATTCGAACCGGAGACCTCCTCCTTACCATGGAGGCGCTCTGGCCTACTGAGCTAAGGGGGCGTACCCGGCGGGCGTTTCTCCGCCCACCGACGGGTGCCGGGAGAAGGATTCGAACCTCCGTAGGCATCAACCGGCAGATTTACAGTCTGCTCCCTTTGGCCGCTCGGGCATCCCGGCAAAATTCTTGTTGGCGCCGATGTAGTAGACGACGGAATCCTAGCCGCTACGGATCGGGCCTGAATCCGACAGCCTAGCCGGTTTGCGCCGGACCGTTCCATCCTGGTGTGAGAGACCCTTAGACACGGTAATACATATCTTCCAACCGTTTGATTCGCTCCTCGATGGGCGGGTGGGTGGAGAACAGACTCATTCCCCCGCCTCCCCTTCTCCCGAACGCCTTGAGGGGATCGGCGATGAACAACTGGCTGACCGCCGGGTTCACATCCATCGGAATCCGCCCGCCGGCGCGGCCTATCTTCTGCAGGGCGCGGGCCAGGCTCAAAGGCTGGCCGGTTATCTCGGCGCCGGTGGCGTCGGCCTGGTATTCACGCGCCCTGGAGATGGCCATCTTTATGACCATTCCCGCTATCGGCGCCAGAATCATCGCCGCCAGGGTGATCACCAGACCGGCCGGATTGTTGCGGTCTCGCCCCCCTCCGAACCAGAAAGCAATCCGGCTGAAGATGGTGAGGGCCGCCGCCAGCATGGCTGCTATCGACGAGATCAGGATGTCCCGATTGCGAACATGGGAGAGTTCGTGCGCCAGCACGCCTTCCAATTCGTCATCGCGCATGATTTCGAGGATGCCGGAGGTTACCGCCACCGCGGCGTGCCTGGGGTTACGGCCGGTGGCGAAGGCGTTCGGTTGGGGAGAGTCGATCAGGTGAAGCGACGGCATCGGCATCTCCGCCTTGGCGGCGAGGCGGCGAACCATGCCGTAAACCCGCGGCAACTCCTCTTCGGTCACCGGACGCGCCCGACTCATCGACAGGGCGAGTTTGGCCGAGAAGAAGTAGGCGCCCAGATTGAGGACCGCAGCGAAGAGGAGCCCCATCAGCATGCCCTGCGATCCGCCGAACAGAACAATCCCGAGCCACCATACGAGGGCGCTCATCAGGCTGAGTAGGCCGACTGTCTTGAGGTTATTCATACTGGAATACTACCCCATACCTGTGTAAACCTGAATCCATCGGTCGATGTTCTGGTCATTCGGCCGGAATGCCGTCGTCCCCGTCAGTCCCGCGAGTTGATTCCACAGGCGCCGATCACCGTCGGGCAGGAGAATGATCGGAAGGGAGATCAGCCTACGACCGCCAGTACCATGAAGTCCCCCAGACCTCTCGGATGTAGCAGTGTTTCGATCTCCTTGACCCTGCTCCGCATCCGGAAGCGGTTCTGCCAGGCGCCCGATCCGGCCAGCTCGAGTTCTCGCCTCCTAAGTTCCTCTAGGCGATCCCCGATCCCAAGACTCCGGAGGAATCGGCGCTGGCGCACCAGCTTGCATCTCGATCCCCGACCGGCCGCCACCCCTGACAACGCCGAGAAGTTCACATCGGCGGTGAGGTCCGTTTCCCCCGGATAGGCAAGCGGATGGGGACCCAGGTGATGGGATCGATACGTCCTGAGAGTCCCCTGCCTGTACCGTTCCCGCAGTCCGTCGGATGTGTCCCCGTAATCGATGACCAGGATCGCGCCGGCTTCCACCCGGTCCATCCACTCGGAGAGCCAGGCCGACGCCTGGAGTTGGCACTCCACCGAACCGCCCTCGGGAACGTCTCCCGCATAAGCATCCGACCAGGCTGAGACCTCGGTCCGGGCGGGGACCTCTACCAGGCACAGTCCGGCGGCATCGACATCTACCCAACGCTCTGTCCAGGTCTTGCCTCTGCGAACAGCAAGCGCCATGGGAAGGTTGTCCAACACCTCGTTTGCGATGACCACTCCGGTCAACCTGGTCGGCGCCCCTTCAGGCGGGACTACCTCTACCTGCGGCAACCTGGTCCGTATGGCATTCCGGGCGGCTCTCGACACCTCGATCGCCACGGACCTCGGCGTGAAGGCGCCCAACTCCCCGAGCAGCGGTTCCAGGAGGGACCCCGATCCGGCCCCGACCTCCACCACCGCAAAAGAGTCGGGAGCGCCCAACCTTCGATACTCGCCCTCTACATATTTGGACAAGGCTGCTCCGAACTCCGCGCTCACCTCCGGGCTGGTGAGAAAGTCCCCGCCTTGATGGGAACGGAGCGGCCCGGAAGCAAAATAGCCGTGATCGGGATGGTAGAGAGCCATGGACATGAAGCGTTCGAACGGAATCGGGCCCTCTCGTCTGATAATCGAGGCGATGGCTGAGTTCAGTTGCTCACCCATCCGGCGGGGCGACAAATACCAGCCCCCCCAGAGGAGGCAAACTAACACTTAACACGGCTGTGGAAGGGTCGGCATCGGTCCAAAAGGTGTTCAACCCTCCGAGATTCCCGATCCCACCGCCCCCGTATTCCCGAGCGTCACTATTGACCAGTTCCCGCCAGAATCCGGGGCGGGGCGCAGGTACCTGGTAGCCGTGGCGCACCACGGGGGTGAAGTTCAGGATCACCAGCGCCATCTCGTCACTATCGGGATCGAGCCGCAGATAGGATATGACGCTTCGGGCCCGATCCTCGGCGTCCACCCACCGGAACCCGCGGGGATCATCGTCTCCCCGATGCAGCGACGGTTCGGATCGGTAGGCTGAAGCCAGATCTGCGACCAGCCGGTGGATACCCCTGTGAGTCGGAACCGTGAGAAGGTCCCAGTCGAGGGATTCGGTGTGCCGCCATTCCTCGACTTGGGCCAGCTCGCCTCCCATGAAGAGCAGCTTCTTTCCCGGTGTCGTGAACATATATGTATACAGGAGTCGAAGGTTGGCGAATGACTGGCGGGTATCCCCCCACATCTTGGAAATCAGGGATCCTTTACCGTGAACAACCTCATCATGGCTCAGGGGCAACACGAAGCTTTCGGTGTTGGCGTACACGCTTCTGAAGGTCAGTTCGTCATGATGGTGAGAACGGTGAATGGGATCCCGCGCCAGGTAGGTAAACGTGTCGTGCATCCACCCCATGTCCCATTTGTATCCGAACCCCAACCCGGCCTCCTCGACCGGGTGGGTGACACCCGGCCAGGCGGTGGACTCCTCCGCGAAGATACGAACATCGGGGAAGGACCGGCGGGTGGCCGTGTTCAGGTCCCGCAAGAAGCAGACCGCTCCCAGATTCTCCCTACCTCCGAACTCGTTGGGAATCCACTCGCCATCAGCCCGTGAATAATCCAGGTACAGCATTGAAGCGACGGCGTCCACCCTGAGCCCGTCGATGTGATATCGATCCAGCCAAGACATGGCGCTCGACAGGAGGAAACTTCGCACCTCCGGACGTTCATAGTCGAATACGGCCGAACCCCAGTCGGGATGGATTCCCCGCCGGGGATCGCCGTGCTCGTAGAGGGGATGTCCGTCTAAATACGCCAAGCCATGGGGATCGGTGGCGAAATGGGCGGGCGCCCAATCCAGGATCACCCCGATACCGTGCTGATGCAGGGTGTCGATCAGCAGCATCAGATCCTCCGGATCACCGTAACGTGAGGTGGGACAGAAGTAGCCGGTGACCTGATAGCCCCATGAACCGCCGTAGGGGTATTCGGTAAGCGGCATGAACTCCACATGGGTAAACCCGAGGTCCGCTACATATGGGGGGAGTGTCTCCGCCAGGCGCCGATAAACGGACCGATGACCAGGCCCGGCCTGCACGCTCTGCCAAGAGCCGAGGTGTATTTCGTAGATGGAGATCGGAGCGTTTCGGGAGATACCCGACCCACGGTCCTCCATCCAGGCCTCGTCATTCCATCGATAGCTCGTATCCCACACCCGGGAAGCGGTACCCGGATGTGGTTCCGCCCACCCCGCCAGGGGGTCGGCCTTGTCGAATTGGGCGCCGCTTGTGGACGCAATGCGGTATTTGTAGAGGTCACCGCGCCGGGCTGAGGCGACGTGTCCTTCCCAGACACCGCTCTCATCCAACGGGTTCATGGGATCGGAGTCGGGGTTCCATCCGTTGAACCCGCCGATCACCGAAACCGACCGGGCTTGCGGGGCCCAGACGGCAAAGTAGACGCCGCCCCCGTCCGGGTTACGAACGGGTAGGGAACCCATCCGCTCGTATAGCCGGCTATGGCGACCCCGCGCCAGGAGTTGGAGGTCCTCGCCGGTGATCGGTGAAGCACTCTCACGAGTGCCGGCCGAGCGGGTGAAGGTCACCACCTACAACTTCGGCAGCAAGGCGTCGAAGAGCGCTCTGAAGCGACCGGAAGCCGCATCCGCACACTCGATCACCTCCTCGGCGGTGATCTTGCGGCCCGCCAGACCCGCAGCCCGGTTGGTGCAGAGCGAGATAGCCAGGACATCAGCGCCCATATGACGGGCGGCGGTCGCTTCGGGCACGGTTGACATCCCGACCAGCGAAGCGCCCAGCGTGATGGCCATCCGGATCTCGGCCGGGGTCTCGAACATCGGACCATGCCACCAGAGGTAAACGCCTTCCTGAAGGCTCACACCCGCTTCGGCGGCGGCCGCATGCGCCTTGTCGCGCAGGGCCGGGGTGTAGACGTCGGTCATGTCCGGGAACCTAGGACCGAGCCGCTCGTCGTTGTCACCTCGCAGCGGGCTCACCCCGGACAGGTTTATGTGGTCGGTTATGAGCACCAGGTCACCCGGCTCGATTCCATCGGCGCATCCCCCGGAGGCGTTGGTCAGAACTACTGTCCGGCATCCCGCCATGATCGCCGCCCTTACCGCGAAAGTGATCGTGTCGGCCGGATAACCCTCGTATGCATGGACCCTTCCCGAAAGCAACAGCACGCGGTTGTCGCCGCACCCGACCGAATAGGCGATTCCTGAATGGCCGACCGCTCCGGGTTGCGGGAAGCCCGGAATGTCGGCGTATGGGATAGCCACCGACCCGGACAATGTGTCGGGATAACCACCCAAGCCGGATCCGAGCACGACAACCACATCATGGCGATCCCGGCCGGTTTGGCGGGTGATGGTTTCGGATGCCTCCGCAATGCGTCGGTAGAGATCGCTCATCGACTATCTCCCTTATCCGGCCGGCGGGGATCCGTCATCGACCAACGCATCCAGGCCGATCTGTATCATCTCCTCTACCGCCTCGTAAACCACCGTCCGATGAGGATCGTAGACCTTCTCCCTATGCAGGGGATTACCGTCTACCGCCAGCACCGCCCCGGTTTCTATCGAGTTGAGCGCCCCGTTGACGAACAGCGCGGCGCACTCCATCTCGACGGCGACCGCCCCGGCCCGATGCCAGAACTCCAGGTCTCCCCCCAGCACCTTCCCCGGATAGAACAGGGAGTGGGTAAGCACCACCCCTTCGTGCGCCCGCCTGCCCCGCTGCGCACAAGCCCGCCTGATGGCCGTTACGACATCCACCGAGGCAACCGCGGGAAACGACGGGGGCGCCATGGCGTTGGTCACCCCATCCTCCCGGATGGCGCCTGTTACGAGCACCAGATCACCGTCATATACCTCGGATCTGAGCCCACCGCAGGTTCCGGTCCGGATGATTCGCTTCGCTCCGGCCCGGCTCAACTCCTCGAAGGTAATCGCCGCGCCGGGCGCCCCGACCCCGTGGGACGACACCGCGACCTCCACACCGTTGTGGATACCTCCGAAGGTGACGTACTCGCGGAACCGCCCCAGCAGGCGAGGGTCCTCCAAGTGCCGGGAGGCCAACTCGGCGCGAGCCGGATCCCCCATCACCAGCACCCGTTCAGGGAGATCATCGGGGTCCACTCTCAGGATCGGGGTTTTCTCCGCCATTACATGCCTCCTCGACCTTCGATTCCTATGGATATAGGAGGGTACCGAAAACGTCCATCAGGCCCGACAATTACCGACAAAGACCCGTTTTTGAGGCGCCGCGGGCCAACCCGTCCCGATCTTTCTTAGCACCCTCCCGGTGTCCTGACTCCTGGATCCGCAGACGATAACCATGTTCGCCGCCGGGCTGTCCGCCGGCGACCTGACCTTAGATCGCGAAAAACCACCCTACCGGGTCGCCCGCCTCCTCCTTAAGTGGGACCCACCCCCAACCGCCGCCGCCTCAGCGCCGAAACGCGTCCCGCCATACCCCAACCCGGGGTAAACGTTCAACATGATCCCAGCCCGGCCTGTCCGGTACCCAAACAGGCCGCTTGGTACTTGCGATTACCTACCAGTATGCAACATGGGTAGGACAAAAATCGTCCCCGACCATCACGCCGACCCTCCAAATCGAATAGGGAAGATGTTCAGTACGCTCGCAGCGCCGGATTCACATGCAAGGCTCGCTCAGACCACCCGGTCGCTGCCGCCGTCGATCGGGATCTGAGCGCCGGTAGTCGATGCAAAACGCTCCCCACACAACTCGACTACCGCCGCAGCCACCCGATCCGAACTCACCTCGGTTCCGAGGAGGTTCCTGGTCCGGTACTCCTGGACGCTGACTCCATAAGCGGCCGCCCGCTCGGCGATGAGTCGCTCACTCCACAATCCGGTGTCGAACACGCCATCCGGATGGACCACATTCACCCGGATACCATCCGACGCCCATTCGAGCGCCGCCACCCTCGCCAGTTGGGTCACCGCCGCCTTGGAAGCTGAATAGGCGCCTGCGCCTCGTCCCGGGGCGGGTACGTTCTTCGAGCCTATAACCACCACCCGGCCCCCGACCGGCGATAAAGCCAGCAGAGGGTGAACCGACGACAAAAGGTCCGCCACCGCTTCGGTATTGACGGCCATTATCGAGCGCCACTGCGAAATGTCCAGGTCCTTCAGGGTGAACGGCCGACCGAAGACACCGGCGGCTGCCACCACTATGTCAATACCTCCGAACCGTTCCACAATGCGGTCCAGGGCCGACCGCTGGGCTTTCGGGTCGGTAACGTCGACCTCGATCCCGAGCCAGGCCGGACCTTCGAATATGTCCTGGACCGAGTCGTCCAGGTCGAGACCGGCCACCGCGCATCCCTTGGTGAGAAGTTGTTCCGAGCAGGCTCTCCCGATCCCCGACGCGGCGCCGGTTACCACCGCCACCATCCCGGCGAACTCCGGCGGTCGGCCCGCCCTGCGGAGTTTTGCCTGCTCCAGGTCCCAGTACTCGACCTCGAACAGGTCACCGGCACCCAGAGCCGTATAACCGTCCAGCGAGTCTTCCGAACGCTCCAGGACCGGCATGGTGTGGTGGTATATGTCCGACGCTATCCGGGAAGCCTTGGCGGTCTCGCCGACTGTCAACAAACCCAGGTCCGGGTCCACCACGATCCGAGGAGCGGGATCGAGCATGGTCAGTTCGGTTCGACCCCTATGCCGGTTCTCCCCGAAATACTCCCTATACGCCTTTACATAACTGTCAACGTCGGTTCCCACCATGGGGAGACGTTTGGTCCTTATCACATGGTCGGGGGTCAACGGACCGCGGGTTGCCAGGCTGTTGAGGTCGGGGCGACGCACGAACCGGGTGGTGGTCCGGTCGGTGTGGCGAGTCAGGATCATCGGCTTCCCCGCCGCTTCCGAAATCCGGCGGCGGAGACCGGCTAGTTCATGCAGGCAGGCGGGCGGCAGGTTTTCAGCGGCGGGATCAGAACCAGGAGCGTGCTCGTCGAGCCAATGTTCGGCCATGGAGATCAACCGGATGTGACGCTCGTAAGCGGTCTTGGAGGTGGACCCGAAGGTGAACAGTCCGTGGTTGAGGAGAACCAGGCCGATGGCGTCGCTTTGATAGTCTCGCTCCCATATGTCTACCACCGCCCTGGCGAGGTCGAACCCCGGCATCACATAGGGAACCACCATCACCGCGTCACCGAACACCTCCCTCACACGATCCTCGCCGTCTGCAAGATTGGTAAGGGTGACGATCACGTCGGCGTGGCTGTGTTGGACCGCCCGGTACGGAATATAGGCATGTAGTAGGGTCTCGACCGACGGCTGCGGCGCAGAGGGATCGAGCCGGGCAGCCGACAGCTCCCGCATCATGTCCGGATCGGATAGTTGATCGAGACCGAGCAGCTCATGCAGCCGAGCCACGGGCAGCGGTGTAAAGCCCGGCGCTTCGATGGTGGCCAGATCCCAACCGGACCCTTTTACATACAGAGCGTCGATACTCCGCCCGGTGATGTCCTCGAACGACGACTTGATCGAGGTGTTCCCGCCCCCGTGGAGAACCAGATTGGGATCGGCGCCCAATAGCCGCGATCCGTACACACATCCACCAAGAGGACCTTCGAATGCGGCGGCCTCGCTATCCCGCCATCTGCTTTCCATCAACAAACTCCCCGGCTATCCAGCGGATAAGATACCAACAGGCTAACGGTGCGGCACGATGGCCGTTTGCGGAGGCGCTTCCAACGATCTATACCCCTTCGAGGGTTTGCGCTAGGGGGGTGCGGTCGGCTTTGGCGAGCCGGTCAATGTCATGCCAGCCCCGGACCAGCCCGTTGTAGGCCACCGCGTCATCCGACCGTT
>CAZEZF010000126.1:0-8430 GCA_964516495.1 uncultured Acidimicrobiia bacterium
GGTCGTGCCCATCGAAAACCTGCTCGAAGCCCTCGAACCCCGGGACGGAGTCCATTTTGACCCCGCAGACTACGAGTACCTGCGAACCAGCGCTTCGGGGGTTCTGATCGATGATGGTCGGGTGTTGGTGAGATCCCAGGTCGTGAATGGCCAAGCGGGTACGCACGCGGTCCTACCCTTCGACCTGGGGGAAGGCCTAGGCGTGCTGGTCAACCTAGGTTGGTTTCCGCTCGGCATGGACCCGCCTCCGGCGGCCGAACTGTTTGTCCCGGACGGGAGGATCGAGTTGGTCGGGTTCGTGCGAGCCGACCAGCAGCGCCCCGCGCTGGGTCGTCGGGAACCCGAAGGCCATCTTGAAACGGTCGCTCGAATAGATGTGGCCAGGATCCAGCAACAGGTGGATCTGGAGTTGGTGCCGTTCTGGATTCAGCTGACCAGACCGGACGACCCCGTCCGGTTGCCGATTCCGGCCCCGGTTCCTGAACTCGACGAAGGCGCCCACTTCTCCTACGCGGTGCAATGGTTTTCCTTCTCGTTGGTCGCCCTGGTCGGCTATGGGGCGCTGGTGCGGAGGGAACTCAAATCCGTCCCCGCCGCGGTCAGGAACGAGAGGGGATCTCCAAGGCGAGGTCGGTGATTATTTCGGCGCCGGCCATCCGGACGAAGACCTCCGGGTCGACGAAGACCTTGGTTGACCGGTTGCCACCCCCCACCAGAATCTCATCGAGTTGCATGATTCTCGAGTCGACATACAGCGGCAGGTCATTCGGTAGCCCGAACGGCGTAACCCCGCCGATCTCCATACCGGTCAACTCCCGGGTGAGTTCCGGTGAAGCGAAGGAGATCTTCTTGACTCCCAGCAGAGACCGCACCCGGCGGTTGACATCCAGCCTGGTGGTGGCGAGCGCGAGGCACACTGCGTTGCGACCCTTAGGGCGTTTGGACGCGACCAGAATGGCGTTGGCGGATTGCTCCAGCGGATATCCGTAGTGTTCGCAGTAGGCGGCGGTATGGGTAAAGGCCGGGTCGATGTCTACGATCCTGAATCGAGCATCCAGTGTTTGCAGCGCTCGGCGCACGTTAGAAGCGTCGTTACTCATCGGGTGATCTTGCCACAACGCCGCGGTCGCTTCCAACCTCGACGGGGTGATCAAAGCAGGACGGGTGTGGTTAGGGTCGAGCCCATGCGATACTTCTATCATGCCGATTGATGCCGTCTTGCTCGATATTCTTGTGTGCCCGTTGAGCAAAGCGCCTCTTAAAGAGGTTGACGGGGCGCTCATATCCACAGATCCGGAGACACGGATGCGTTACCGAATCGATGGAACCATTCCGGTGATGCTGGTGGCGGAGGCGGAGCAGATGTCGGAGTCGGAATGGAAAGCGGTGATGGCTGATGAATGACACAGCGAACGACACTATTTTCGGAATGATTATCAGGGGAGAGATTCCCGCCGATATCGTATATGAGGACGAACAGTGCCTGGCTTTTCGTGATATCAATCCGCAGGCCGAGGTACATGTGCTGGTCATACCGAGGACTCACATCCGTAGCCTCGCTCACGCCGATCCGGGCCGGACCGCCCTGCTTGGACACTTGTTAAGGGTATGTGCGCTGGTGGCGGTCCAGGAAGGCGTAGCGGAATCCGGCTACCGGGTGGTGACCAATATCGGAAGTAATGGAGGCCAGTCGGTCGAACATCTCCACTTCCATGTCCTCGGTGGACGCCGAATGGGTTGGCCACCCGGGTGAGATCGTTCGGTACCCCAGGTCCGGATGGTCACCGATGCGGCCCGGTCTGAACACGGCTCACAAGCTCTTCCGCGTTCTCGCGGTCGGCGTTCTTCTCGTGTCGGTTGCGTGTGGATCGGGCACTGTTGAACCTCCGACACCTTCCGCATCCGTGGGAAGCTCTTCGGCAAGTTCCTCCATACAGCCGAACGAGGCGCCCTCCGACGGCGGCCCGGTTCGTGAGGAAACCCCGACGACGACTCCTTCCGAAACCGCCGAGGCGGATTCAGGCGCATTGTCACGAGGACACGAGCCGTCATTCGTTCCGGGTTCATGCCCATTCGAGATCCCGCCCGGAACCAACCCGACATGCGGTCGTCTGATAGTCCCGGAAAACCGGGGTCAACCCGCTGGACGTCTTGTCGAGTTGGCCGTGGCAATATTCCCGGCGGAGTTGGAGGAGAATCATCCACCCGTTGTCTACCTGGAAGGAGGGCCGGGTGGCGATGCCCTCGACACGCTCTCGTTCAGCTACCACGCCCGGTTCGGGTTCCTGGACGATGAGCGAAACGTGATCGTGTTCGACCAGCGGGGAGTAGGGCGCAGTACCCCGTCGCTGGCTTGCCCCGAGTTGCTTGATCTCGTATACGACCTGGCCGATGAGCGTCTCACCGGCGCAGAGTATGCGGCCCGTGGGCGTGAGGTGGTCCATGGCTGCCGGGAAGGTTGGCTTGATAAAGGGGTGGATCTGAGTCGGTACAACAGCGCCGAGTCGGCGGCCGACGTAGCTGACCTGAGAGTAGCTCTGGGCTACGACGAATGGGACCTCTACGGAGTCTCCTACGGGACCAGGCTGGCGTTGACCGTCATGCGGGATCATCCCGAGGGTATCCGAAGCGTCATTCTCGATTCTACCTACCCGCCGGAGATCGATGGCGTGGCGACGATCCTACCCGGAGCGGACCGTTCCCTCTCGGAACTATTCACGGCATGCGCAGCCGATACCCGGTGCAGTTCGACGTACGGCGACCTCGAACACCTGCTCTTATCGACGGTAGACCTGTTGAACGCCGATCCGGCGGAGATATGGGTGATCGACCTGCTGACCCTGGAGGGTCACCCCGCCCTGCTGACCGGGGACGTACTGCTGGAACTCGTCTACCAAGGCCTTTACTCCGATATGGTGATTCCGGGTTTGCCGCAGTTGGTGGCCGATGCAGCACAGGGGGAGTATTTCGAGGCCCAGGCATTGATGTCCCTGTTCCTGGCTAACCAGGCCTTCTTTTCGGTGGGTCAGTTCCTGTCGGTTCAGTGTCACGAGGAGGTCCCTTTCTCGGATCCGGATCTGGTGGCGGCCCGAACAGTCGAGTATTCCCGACTCGCTTCCCTCGTAGCCGGATCGTTCGCCCAATCAGAGGCGGCCTTCGGTTTCTGCCGCGATTGGGGCGCCGGGAGTGCAGATCCGATCGAGAACCGGCCGGTCGAGAGCAGTATTCCGGCTCTGGTCCTAGCCGGCGCCTTCGACCCGATTACCCCACCGGAGTTCGGACATCGGGTAGCGGAGAACCTCGACAACGCTTGGTATGTGGAGTTCCCCTCACTCGGTCATGGGGTGGCTTCCGCCGACCCGTGTACCAGGTCGGTAACCCTCGCCTTCCTCGATGATCCACGAACCCGGCCGGAGACCGCCTGCATAGCCGAGATGTCCGGAATCACCTTCGAGATCTTCGAACCGAACCCTGAGGTCGACTTGGTTACCGCCCAAGTCGGTCCCTACCAGGTACCTATACCGGCGGGTTGGGCGGGGGAGGGTGGTTTCTACGAGCGGGGAGGAGTCGGTGATCTGACCTCGTTTCTGATAGTTCCCGGTCCGTCCGGTGTCGCTGATCGTGTCCTTTCTGTCGTGACGAGGGCTTGGAACGGGATAACCATCCAGGAAGCAGAGAGCTTGACGATTGGCGACGTTACCTGGCGTCGGCTAACAGGCCGGGCGGGAAGCGTCTCGCTTGACGCGGCCCTTTACGACGGGGAGACCGTATCTATTGTGGTCGCCCTGGTTTCGGATCAGCGGGAGAGGGAACATCTTCTGGAGCGGCTGGTAATTCCGGCTCTGGAGAATCTGAGTTCGGCGGGACTCTGAGCTTGCACATGACTGCTCCCGCTCCCCGATCCCATAAAGACCGGACGGGTAATCATGGATCCGAACCCGTCAAACCTGTATGGCGTCGTTGGTTATCCTGGCGGTTCCTTGGCGCAAGGAGCCGTTGTGTAGCTCTCGCGTTGATTCTTGTAGCTTGTGGCGCCGGTATCACCGAGCCTGAACTAGCTCCGGCGCCGGTGTGCGCCGCCGGCCAGATCGATGGTGGTTTGATCCTGGCTACCCGAGAGAACCAGGTGTCTCCTCAGGTTATCGAAGACTTCGCGCGGCGCTACGGCATCGATGTCGAGCACT
This sequence comes from uncultured Acidimicrobiia bacterium, assembly GCA_964516495.1. Lineage (GTDB taxonomy): Bacteria > Actinomycetota > Acidimicrobiia > Spongiisociales > Spongiisociaceae > JAPPFW01. The sequence continues at coordinate 4,185 of CAZEZF010000126.1, forward strand.
CGGTCTACGAGAGCGAGGACGATCTCCTGGCGAGAGTGACTGCCGGCGCGGGCGGTTTCGATGTGTTGGTGGTTGCCGACTACCTGGCTGAGATCATGCGGAGAGGGGATAGCCTGTTCCCGCTGGATCCCATCGCGCTACCCGGACGGATCAACCTGGATCCTATGTTTGTCTTCACTGTAGATCCCAGCCCGTTCTATTCCCTTCCGCTTGTATGGGGAACGGTCGGGGTAGGTCTCAACCTGAACATGGTGGGTGAAGACGTGGACCCCAGTTGGGGACTGATCTTTGACACGAGTCAGGCTTGGGTCTTTGCAGGCCGGGCCACCCTCCTGGAGGAAGGTCGCCAGGTAATGGCCGCGGCTATGTTCTATCTCGGGCATTCTCCCAATTCGGACGATCGGCGCCGGGTCTCGGAGGCTGCCGCCTTGGTGTCGGAGGCTCGGGCGTTAGTGAGGGGTTTCGAATCGGAGGACTACGCCTCCGATCTCGTGGAGGGGAGTCTGGATGTGGCACATGGAAGATCAGACAAGTTCCTGTTTGCGTTACCGGCCGACTCGGGCGACTTCCGCTACATCATTCCCCGAGAGGGAGCAGTTATCTGGCTGGATACCTTGGTGATACCGAGAACGTCGCTGCACCCCTGTACGGCGCACGCGTTTGTCGATTTCATCCTCGAACCTCGGATCGGGGCTGAGATCGCCAACTACACGAGGGCCGCTACGCCGAACGAGGCTGCTCTCGAATATGTGTTGCCCGAGTTGGTTGTCGATCCGCTCGTCTATCCGCCCTCCGAAGTGCGTTCCCGTCTGGAACTTCTCGATTATTCGGAGGATCTGAACCGTCTGTACGCCGAAGAGTTCCTCTTTTCTGATCCTTAACCCTCATTCTTCATGCCCCAGACACACCCACCTGCAGAAGGCCACGTCAAGACCACTTTCACTGCATGTCCGGCGATTCCCTGTGGGTGAAGCGTCACGGCTCGGCCGGGTGAGACCACCACGCAGCAATCTTCCCAGGTCAGAGAGTTCATTGCATCTCCCTCGGCTACCCATCCAAACCCCTGCATGGAAAATCGGGGCTAATGAGTTGGTCTCTCACCATGACCGTGAGGGGGTAACGGCAAGGCTCGGTCGGTATGCTGACCAGGTGGCCGCCAGAGTCCCCAAGCTACGCCCCGTCCTGAGGAATCGATCTCCGAACCTGAAGTTGGAGAGGAAACTGTGGGAGGCGGGGAACGCGGTGGTGGTGGGGGTTGACGAGGTCGGAAGGGGTGCATGGGCGGGCCCGTTGACCGTCGGGGCGGTGGTCGTCCCCAAGCACCGCCGCATCTACAAGCTTCGTGATTCCAAAATGCTCACCCCGCTCGAACGGGAGGCGCTGTTCGATCGGGTGGTGCAATGGTGTACCCACTGGTCGGTAGGTCACGCCAGCCATACAGAATGCGACCGTCTCGGAATGTCGGATGCTCAACGTCTGGCGGCCCGTAGAGCCTTGGAGTCGTTGGGCGTGGTGGTGGATCGGGTGCTCATCGACGGTAGGTGGGATTTCGTGGGCGGGGGCCGCACCATCTGTGTGGTTCGGGGCGACGCCACTTCGGTTTCGATCTCGGCTGCTTCGATAATCGCCAAGGTGGTGAGGGATCGTATGATGGTTTCCCTGTCACGTCACTACCCGAACTACGGGTTCGACGCCAACAAGGGTTACCCGTGCCCGCGCCACAAGGCGGCTCTTCAGGCTTGGGGGCCGTCGGCGATCCACCGCCGTAGTTGGGTGTTCATGGATCGGATTCCCTGGACAGGGATCCCTCGATATATTCGACCCGACCCACAAGCCGTCCTGTTCGATCCGGTCGATTCTTCGTTCTGAAGCCTTGGAGAAGGCTAGGGCTCAACTTTCCGCAGAAACGCTGCCAGGGCGTCTATGACCTGATCGGGATGTTCGGCCATCATTATGTGACCGGCGCCTTCGATCATCACCTCCTGCACGTTCCTGAGGTTATTACGTAGGGGCTCGGCGGCCCGGTACGGGGTCATCACATCCCGAGATCCGCTGATCAGCAGGGAGGGGCAATGGACCGCCGAGGCGGCGTCAACGCCGAGGGAGTAGTCGTTGCAGGCGTGGAGGTCTGCGGCCAGGACACCCGGCCGGGACCGTTCCCACAGTCTGATGGTCGCCCCCATCATCCAGATCCCGGGTGTCGGGTGGCCACCGAGATGAGATCGCCGCCCGTGTCCCCAAGAGGCCATCAACTCGAAGGCGATGTGGTCCCCGGCCTCCGCCGCCGCCAGGAGAGCAGGATGTACGGGTATGGCGGACGCCCCTCCTACCATGGTCAGGGTGGCTACGGTTCGAGGAAACCGGGCGGCGGCTTCCAGGGCGATCAATCCTCCCATGGAGTGGCCCACCAGGTGGGCGTTCTTGAATCCGGCTGCTTCCACCAACCCGGCTACCCATTCGGCGCAGCTTTCGATCGAGGTGAGCGGTTGTCCATCCGACCGGCCGTGGCCGGGCAGATCGACCGCCAACACCGAATAACCGTTGTGGGAGAAATAGCGGGTCTGGAGTTGCCACGAGGTTCTGTCGAGAGCGGCGCCGTGCAGGAAGATGATCAAGGGTTTTCCAGGGTCCAACGGCCGTCCCCCAGTGGTGGCGGAGACCGGCGCGCCGTCAACGGTGAGCAGCACGCCCTTAGCCCTTCGACGCCCGCAACGCAGAGGCGAGGTCGCCGATAAGGTCGGTGGGGTCCTCCAACCCGATCGAGAGGCGGATCAGGTCCTCGCCCACCCCAGCCCTTTCGAGTTGGTCGGTGTCCATCGTGGAATGGGTGGTGGAGGCCGGATGGATGACGAGGGATTTTGCGTCACCCACGTTGGCCAGGTGAGAGAAGACCCCTAAGCGTTCGATGAAGCGTTTCCCGGCTTCCCGTCCACCCTTGATTCCAAACGCGAAGATCGCTCCGCAGCCTTCGGGCATGAGGCGGGCTGCCCGCTTGTGATCGGGATGGTCGGGAAGTTCCGGATAGCTGATCCATGCCACCTCGGGCCGTCCGTCCAGGAACTCCACTACCCGACGGGTGTTTTCGATGTGCTTTCGCATCCGGATCGACAAGGTTTCGGCGCCCTGCAGGATGTAGAAGGCGTTCTGGGGGGCCAGCGGCGCTCCGAAGTCCCGCAGTCCCTCCACCCGCGCCCGGATTATGAACGCCTGGGTGCCGAACTCCTCGGTGAACTTCAGTCCGTGATAGCTGGAATAGGGCTCGGTCAGGGTGGGGAAACGTCCCGAGGAATCCCAGTCGAACGTCCCACCATCGATCAACGCTCCACCGATCGCCACCCCGTGGCCGCCTATGAACTTGGTTATCGAATGGTAGATGAGGTCCACGCCCCACTCGAACGGTCTGAACAGGTAGGGCGTTGCGAAGGTGTTGTCCAGCATGAAGGGCACCCCGGCTTCATGGGCGATTCCGGCTATCGCCTCCACATCCATGATCTCGAGGCCGGGGTTGCCGAGGGTTTCTCCGAAGACCAGGCGGGTCTCGGGCCGGATGGCGTCACGGAAACCATCGGTATCCCTCGGATGGACGAAGGTGGTGGTGATTCCGAAGCGGGGCAGGGTGGTGGTGAGCAGGTTGTTGGAACCTCCGTACAGCGACGACGACGACACGATGTGCCCCCCGGCGCCCATAAGCGTGGCGATCCCGAGAAACATGGCCGACATTCCGGAGGCGGTGGCGACCGCCCCCACCCCACCCTCTAACGCAGCCAGCCTCTCCTCGAGAGCGGCCACGGTCGGGTTGGAGATGCGGCTGTAGATGTGGCCCTGCCGTTCCAGGTTGAACAACCCGGCCGCATGTTCCACGTCACGGAAGACGTAGGAGGTTGTCTGGTAGATGGGAACCGCCCGCGCCCCGAAGTCCGAGTCAGGATGTTGTCCGGCGTGAACGCTGAGGGTGTCGAACTTGAGCAATCTCGGGTCAACCACCTCCGCAGCCTAACGGAGATCTGATTCGTAGCAGGGTGAAGGTTGGCGCGGTTCAGGCCACTCCCGTATCACGAAGTCGTACGCAAGTTGCGTAAGGCGGGTTTCCGGAAGATTCGCCAGAAGGTGAGCCGCGTCAACCCCAATTTTTAAGACAGGGGTTTGAATGGGTAGCCGAGAGAGATGAAATGAACTCTCTGACCTGGGAAAATAGCTGCTTGACGGCCTCGCGGAGCGTGCCCTTCACTTATAGGGCGATCGCCTG
>CAZEZF010000127.1:0-7937 GCA_964516495.1 uncultured Acidimicrobiia bacterium
GGGCTTGACGTGGCCTTTTCGGGTTCGGTGTGTCCGGGGCATGAAGAATCAGGGCTAGGTAGCGTATGGGGAAGAAACATGCTTACGAAACTGATCATCCGCAACTTCAAAGGCATCACCGAGGCCGAGATCGAACTGGGCAACCCGGTTGTTTTCGTAGGCCCGAACGATTCCGGGAAGACCACCGCTCTTCAGGCCATCACCCTGTGGGACCTCGGACTAAGGCGCTGGAAAGAAAAGCGGGGGGACCAGTCACCCTCGAAGCGTCCCGGGGTTGCTGTGAGCCGCCGGGATTTGGTGGGAGTGCCGGTTCCCTCGGCCCGCCAACTGTGGCACGGGTTACGGGTCCGCCAAACGTATCGAGATGATCAAGGCCAACGCACCGAGAACATCCGTATCGATGTGGCGGTGGAAGGAATTACCCGTGTCAAGGTTGAGGAAGGCGCCGAGTTCGAGTACTGGTCATGCGGGCTCGAGTTCGACTACTTCAATGAGGAAGGCTTCTATTGCAGGCCCCTGCGGACGGATCAGAAGGGCGACGAGCGCATGCCGGTCCTGGTCGAAGCGCTGCGGCCCGAGGTGGTCATGCTGGGTCCGATGTCAGGGCTCGCCACCCATGAGACGAGGCTGGAACCGGGGGCGATCAACGTTCGGCTCGGGGAGGGCCGCACGGCGGAGGTCCTGCGCAATCTATGTTTCCAGGTCACCGAACTCCCCGACGGCGACCGGTTATGGAGTGACCTCTCGACACGGCTGGGGAGCCTTTTCGGAGTAAGGCTCGACCGGCCGCGGCTTATTCCCGAACGGGGCGAGATCGAACTTTCCTACGTTAACGTGGCGGGCTCCCGGCTGGATTTGACGGCGGCCGGGAGAGGCATGCAACAAACCCTGCTGTTGCTGTCCTTCATCAGCCTTCACCCGGATAGTGTGATCCTCCTCGATGAACCCGATGCCCACCTTGAGATACTGAGGCAACGTCAGACCTATGAGTTGCTGAGCCGCGCCGCGTCCGCCAACGGTACGCAGGTGATCTGCGCCACCCACTCCGAAGTCATGCTCAACGAAGCGGCCGAGAGGGGGGCCGTTGTGTCCTTCGTCGGCTCTCCTCATCGGATCGATCACAAGTCGGAGGTACTCAAGTCCCTCCGGGATATCGGGTTTGAGGATTACTACCTGGCCGAGACCGTCGGCTTCGTCTTGTACGTCGAAGGCGCCACCGACCTATCCCTGCTACGAGCTTTCTCCCGGGTGCTTGATCACGAGGCGTCGGAGGTTCTGGAACGGCCATTCGTTCGCTATGTGGGCAACAAACCTCACGATGCCCGCAGCCACTTCCACGGACTCAGGGAGGCGAAGCCCGACCTGGTCGGTTTTGCGCTTTTTGATCGCCTGCCTGCAAGGTTGGATCGCCATGACGCACTCCGGGAACAAATGTGGGGCCGCCGCGAGATCGAGAACTACTTGTTGCCCGTCAGGACTCTTCGTCGGTACGCTCGACAAGAGGGGAAGGAGTCGGCTGCCGGCCCCCTTTTCGAGGAGTCGGAAACCGAACGCTGGGCAAATGTCATGGATCATGCCGTCTCGGAACATGTGCCTCCGGTCGCCATTCGCGACCCCGAGGATGACTACTGGTGTCACGCCAAGGTGAGCGATGACATGCTTGCCCGGGTGTTCGAGGCTTTCTTTGCGGGTCTTCGGATGCCCAACCGGATGCCCAAGGCCGCCTACTACCGACTTGCCCATTTCCTGGATCCGACCGAGGTTCATCCCGAGGTTGTATCGGTGCTCGACTCTCTGGTGGGCCAGGCGAACAGGGCGCATCCGGGCTAGCCCTAATTCTTCATGCCCCAGACACACCGAACCCGAAAAAGCCACGTCAAGCCCGCTTTCATGGGCGTCCCGGCGTTCACCTTTCGGGTGAAGGGCCACACCCCGGCCAGGGAAGGCCGCCAAACAGCTATCCTCCCAGGTCAGAGGGTTCATTGCATCTCTCCTGGCTACCCATCCAAACCCCTGCATGAAAAATCGGGGCTAGTGTCCTGAATCTCCAGGTTCTCTTGGTTTGTAACCCCGTAAGAAGTCGTGTTGCGCGACCGGGATCCGTCTTCGTTTTGTAGCCGTCGCCGCGGTCGGCGGGACTTGGAGACCGTTTTCTGTCCTACCCCCTCTGTATGTTGTTGGTTAACCGTAATTACCGGCGGTCCGTTTCCGACGTCGACCCGGGCCGCGTGAGGGATCGTATTCGTTCGGGACAACCCCGCCGGGGGTATGGGAGGACGCGTCTCGGTCAAAGGTGGTGGCGGTGGGGGAGGGCCCGACAGGGAAGGGGCCTCCCCCAACGGCGTTTTTCGCGGTCTTTTCCTGACTCAGGACACCAAGACTATCACGTCGATGCCGTTGAGCCGATCCATCGAGTTTATCGTCACGCCGGCAAACCGGCGAAGGCGCGATATTGTGGCGGCTGATCACATGACACCGGCTCAAAGGTTCTAAGATCATAAGAGAAAGTCACACAAGAGCCGGGGATGCTATCTGTTAGCGTGCTCACGACATGTCCTATGTAGGGCAGGGCTCTACGATCGGTTCCCGAGAGAGAAATGTTATGAGGTCGATGCAAACGTGAGGTATCTCGCTCCCACATCCATCAAGGAAGCCGTGTCCGTATTGGCCGGTGACGGCGATCGGAAGGTCTACGCCGGTGCCACGGACTTCATCCCGCAGTTACGGATGGGGCGGCCGGAACCCGACTACGCCGTTGATCTGAAGCGGATACCGAGGCTGACAGGCCTACGTCCGGAGGGCGACACCTGGATCATCGGCGCCGCCACCCCCTCGGTCCGCCTTGTCGAGGAGAAGGACCTGGTAGCCGACCTCCCCGGCTTGGTTGAAGCAGCCGCCCTCATCGGATCGGACCAGATCCAGAGCCGGGCCAGCCTCGGAGGCAACCTCTGCAACGCTTCCCCGGCGGCGGACAGCGTGCCTGCCATGGTGGTGAACGACGGGAGGGCCGTGTTGTCCGGTCCGGACGGTACGAGGACCATTCCGGTGGCTTCGGTGGTAACCGGACCCGGGAGTACCTCCCTGAGGAAGGGAGAGTTCGTTGTCGAGTTCGAGTTCGACCGTCCCCCCGCCCGAACCTCCGACGCATATCTGAGGTTTATTCCCCGCACCGAGATGGACATCGCGGTGGTGGGCGCCGCAGCACGCCTGTCGTTCGACGAGGAAGGCCGATGCGTAATGGCGACTCTGGCGCTGGGAGCGGTCGCCCCCACCGTGGTTCGGGTTCCTGCCGCCGAGGGCGCCTTGGTCGGCAGGCCTCTCACCGATGAGGTACTCAGCCGGGTGGCCGCGGAGGCTTCCGCAGCCTGTAACCCGATCGACGACAAACGCGGTACCAAGGAATATCGCCGCCGAGTCGCCGGAGTGTTGGCTGTCCGGGCCTTGAAGCTGGCGGCTTCCCGCGTGGCCGACTCTCCGAGATGAACCCGCCGGTCAGGAAATGAAGACTCTGAAAATGAAGAATCCGACGAGGAAACCCAATGAGTAGCACCCATGTCACCTCAACCATCAACGACGATCAGGTGGAGTTCCTCTGCCAGAGCGATCAAACGCTCCTGGAAGCGTTGCGCGACGTCGTAGGGCTTACCGGAGTGAAGGAAGGGTGCGCCACCGGGGATTGCGGTGCTTGCTCGGTGCTTCTCGACGGACGGATTACCTGTTCCTGTCTGGTTTTGGCTCCGGAGGCGGACGGCTCGACTATTTTCACCGTCGAGGGTATGGCCGGCCCCGATGGCCTTCATCCCCTCCAGCAGTCGTTCCTGGAGGGCGCCGCCTTGCAGTGCGGGGTGTGCACACCGGGATTCCTGGTAGCGGCGAAAGCCCTCCTAGACCGGAGTCCGGATCCGAGCGAGTCGGAAGTGCGCTACGCCATTGCCGGGAACCTCTGCCGCTGTACCGGTTACGACAAGATAGTGCGGTCGATCATGGCGGCGGCTAGGGACATGCAGGAAACAGCGGAGGAAAAGGAGAAGGTGTGACCACTACTATCGCTCCCCCGACCACCACCGAAACCAATCCGGGCTACAAATGGGTGGGGACCCGCCCCGTCCGACACGACGGCCTCGACAAGGTAACCGGGCGGGCCCGTTTCGGCGCCGACCTTACCTTGCCGGGAATGCTGATCGGCGCCGTGCTGCGTTCCCCTCACGCCCATGCCCGGATTCGATCGATCGACACCTCGTCTGCGACGGCGATAGAAGGGGTGAAAGCGGTTGTAACAGGCGCCGACTTCCCGTTATTGGAATCCGAGGCCGGCGAAGGCGGCGAGGGCGCGGTCGATTTCCGAGACCTATGCCACAACGTCATGGCCCGTGACAAGGTGCTCTATGAGGGCCATGCCCTGGCGGCGGTGGCCGCCACTTCCCGCAAGGCGGCCCAGGCGGCCTTGGCGGCTATCAAGGTGGACTACGAGGTCCTCCCGCATGTGATCGATGTTGAGGCAGCGATGGCGCCCGATGCGCCGGTCCTGCACGAGGACATGTTCACCAAGGGGATCCACCCGGCGCCGGACACTCCCTCGAATGTGGCTGCCCGATCTCTTCACGAGCGCGGGGATGTGGAACGGGCCTTTGCGGAGGCGGACGTGATAGTGGAGCGGGAGTTCATCACCCGACCGGTCCATCAGGGTTACATCGAACCGCACGCGGTTGTCGCCGATGTCGGTGAGGATGGCCGGGCGGTGGTGTGGTGCTCTTCCCAGGGACACTTCATGGTCCGTACCTATACGGCCAAACTGCTCGGATGGGAGCCTTCCCGGATCAAGGTAATCCCCGCCGAGATCGGGGGCGGGTTCGGAGGCAAGACCACCGTCTACATCGAACCGGTGGCCACGCTGTTGTCTCGGAAGGCCGGGCGTCCGGTCAAGATCGTGATGACCAGGGATGAGGTTTTCAGGGCGACCGGCCCCACGTCCGGATCCAAGATGCGTTTCAAGGTGGGCGCTAACCGCGACGGGAAGATCGTCGCCGCGGAAGCATGGCTGGCGTACCAGGCCGGCGCTTTCAAAGGCTCGCCCGCGGAATTGGGCGCCATGTGCATGCTTGCTCCCTATGACGTGCCCAACTTCTACCTCGAAGCCTTTGACGTTGTCAACAATATGCCCAAGGTGGCCGCCTATCGCGCTCCCGGCGCCCCGATGGCGGCCTTCGCCTCCGAGACGGTTCTCGACGAGGTCGCCGAAGCGCTTGACATGGACCCTCTCGATTTCCGGATCGCCAACGCAGCCGAGGAGGGCGTCAAGGCTGTCTACGGCCCTCGCTTCCGCCGGATCGGATTCCGTGAGACGGTGGAGGCGGTTCGGGATCATCCCCACTACTCGACGCCTCTGGGTCCCAACCAGGGCAGGGGTGTAGCCAGCGGTTTCTGGTTCAACTTCGGTTCCCTTTCCAGCGCCACCGTACATATAAACGAGGACGGAGGCGCTTCGGTAATGACCGGTAGCCCTGATATCGGCGGAAGCCGGGCGTCCATGGCCCTCATGGCGGCGGAGGTATTGGGGATCGATGTTTATAGCATCACCCCGATCGTGGCTGATACGGAATCGGTCGGTTTCACGGATATGACCGGCGGGAGTCGGGTCACCCACGCTACCGGCATGGCGGTGATCGAGGCCTGCCGGAAGATCGTGGCTGATCTGCGGGCCCGCGCCGCGAAGATCTGGGATGTGGACGTCGATGACGTGGAGTGGATCGAAGGTCGGGCGCAGCATGTCGATGGAAACCATCCACCACTTACCACCGAAGACCTAGCCGGGACGGCCGCCCGAACCGGCGGGCCGATAACGGCCAGCGCCTCGCTGAACGCACGGGGGGCGGGCGTGGCTTTCTCCACCCAGGTGTGCGATGTCGAGGTGGACCCGGAGACCGGGGCGGTGAAGATTCTCCGCTACACCACCGCCCAGGACGCCGGCCGGGCGATCCACCCCAGCTACGTCGAAGGCCAGATGCAGGGTGGAGTGGTCCAGGGCATCGGATGGGCGCTCAATGAGGAGTATCTCTTCGACCGCAACGGTGTCATGGAGAACCCGGGCTTTCTCGACTACCGGATTCCGGTTGCCTCGGATCTACCCATGATCGATACGGTGATCGTGGAGGTTCCCAACCCCGGACACCCCTACGGCGTGCGGGGGGTGGGCGAAGTGGGGATCGTGCCCCCGATGGCGGCGGTCGCCAACGCCATCCACGACGCGACCGGCCTCAGGCTGGAGGAGTTGCCCATGTCGCCGGTCAAGGTGCTGGCGGCGATCGGCGCCAACGGCGGCTGATGGCTCGGGTGTTCCTCGCCTCGACGCTGCGGCGGTTCACCGGCGGAGTCGAAGAGGTCGAGACCGAAGCAACAACGGTCCGTTCGCTGATAGCGGACCTCGATCGACGGTTCCCCGGTCTCGGTGAACACCTCAGGTCCGGTCTCGCCATCGCCATCGACGGTGAGATCATGGCCGACGCCCTGTACGAGACGGTTCCGGAGGAGGCCGAGATTCACTTCCTCCCGCCTATGGGCGGTGGATAGTAGGAGAACACAATGAACCAAGCGGGGTTCGCTTGCGGCAAACCGCCTGATGAGGGTATTGGTAACCGGGGGACGAGGCCTCTTGTACGGGGTTCCGTCGCGCCCTTCCGGAAGCGTGGTTGACCCGATCGCGTGACCTATGATGCCATCGTTATCGGCGCCGGTCTGCCCGGATTGCTCGCTGCGTGGACTCTGGCGGACGCGGGGTCGGCGGTGGCGGTGCTGGATCGCCGCACGGTGTCGTCCGAGTCCAGTTCGCTGGCGGCCGGACACATTCCCCAAGAGTCGACCTCTGCGGTAAACCTGGCCGTGCTCCGCCGGACAAGGGCGACGATCGACCGTTTGGACCGCGCCTCCGGAGGAGTGGTCAGGTTCCACGAAGTCGGAGGGTTGCAGCTTGCTACGAGCCGGGCGGGCGCCGAGGCATTCAGGACCAGGCTTGAACTCTCGGCCCGGCTGGGCGTGGAGGGCGAATACCTGGCGCCTTCCGATATCGCATCCAGATGGCCGAACCTGTACAGCGCCGACGTCGCGGCTGGTTACTTTACCGCCGGAGACGGCTTCGTCCGGTCCCATAACCTGGGCATCGTGCTCGGCGCCATGGCCAGGAACGCAGGGGCTGAGATATGGGAGGGCTGTTCTGTCGACCGGGTGCTGGTCAGGGACGACCGGGTATGTGGCGTCGAGGTGGGAGGCGAGCGAGTAGCCGCGCCGCGAGTCCTGGTGGCTGCGGGAGCGTGGTCGCGACAGTTACTGGCTCGCAGCGAAATCCATTTACCTACCAGGAGTTTCGTGTTGCAGGCGGTCATCCTCGCGGGAGACCCTGGCGGGCGCCTGTTCATCTCCGAATTCGAATCCGGGTACTACATGATGCCGCGGTCCCGACGGACGTTGTTGCTCGGTCTCCCTCCTACACACATAGATGTGAACGTGGAGCGGTTCTCCCGCTTACCCGACCTATCCGAGGCGGGCGGATGGGTCAACCTGCTGAGGAGGCGGATACCCGGCCTTGATAGGTCCGTGGTTACAGGTGGGTGGGCGGGGGTCCTCGCTTCGACACCCGATGCCTGGCCGCTGGTGGGTCGCTTCGGGCCGGAGGGTCTGTATGTGGCTACCGGTTTCGGCGGCGGCGGGGTTCAGAGGATGTCGGCGGCCGAGGCGGTAGCCCAACTCATGCTCGACGAAGAACCCTTCTACGACATCGGGGCGGCCGAAGCATGCCGCTTCGACGCCTATGACGGGCGCTCCTTCGAGTTCCGGGAAGGCCCCTTCTACTTCGGGGAGGGGTCAGGGGCGCAGCTATGGTGACCGAGCGTCTAGCCCCAATTTTTCATGCAGGGGTTTGGATGGGTAACCGAGAGAGGTGAAAT
>CAZEZF010000128.1:0-7640 GCA_964516495.1 uncultured Acidimicrobiia bacterium
AGACCAGCGAATGGAGCTGGATCGATCCTTCCAGCACCGGTTCCGGGGTTGCCCACAGGCCGAGACGGGGCGCCGCCTTGGCCAGAGGTTCGAGAAGTTCGCCTGACGCGCACGCAGCTGCCTGAAGCATGAGGAAATCTACTCCTTCCGACTCCAGGTAGCCGGCCGCCGCATGTGCGGCCGGCAGGTCACCCACGCCTGATTCGACCGCCACCAGCTCGAAGCCCAACTCTTCGGCCAGCCTTCGCAGACCACCGATCGCCCGCCCGTACTGGTTGTGCTCATCGGCGTAGTAACTCTCGAAAGCAACCCCTACATAACCGACTCGAAGCGGTTTAGTGTTCATGCGGCCTCCACGCGGCATTCAAGTGTCGACAGGATGGTCTCCTTCCCGAATACGATCATCGACCTGTGAAGTCGACTCCTAACCCCAGTGATCTTGTATATATTCGACTTGGTCATAGCCGTAGAGTTGTTTGGTGGCGTTGCCGATCCTCACCCAGAAGTCACTATGCCGAGAGCTATCTCTCTCTCCACGGGCGAACACCGGTTTGCCGGAGGAATTGACCGCCACTACGCAAACGGCGCCGATCGGAGTTTCCTCGAAACCGATATCAACCACCTTGGCTGTGGAGATCGAGAGATCGGCGTCGAGGCGCTGACGAAGCCACAGTTCGTAGCTGTCCACGTTGCGCTTGTGCTTGGCAAACGTGGAGAAGTCCATGTCGAGGCCGAGCGCCTGCCCGGCATCGTCGACACCGACCAGCAGAGTTCCTCCGTTGGAGTTGAGGAACCCGCAAACAGTCTTCACGATAACGCCTTCCATCTTCTTGTCGGCCCTTTGTGCATGTATGTGAAACCGAGCGGTCGATTTGTATTCGAGGGTTTGCGACTCCCCCGCCTCCAGCAATTCCTGAAGCGAGCGGGAGATCGGCTTATGCTCCTGTCCGAGCAAGCTGAATCCCTCCCGGGTGACCCGAGCGATTAACTTTCTCCGCTTCTGCAGGAAATCCGGATAGTCGAGCTGCTCCCAACCAGTGGGAAGGGCGTGATGTCGAGCCTGATGCGTAAACCGCTCCTTCGGGGTACGGTTAACCACGCTCTGCCAGTAGTCTGCCGGACCCTTCGATCCGATCAGAGTATTTCCAGGCCAGTCCACGAACGCCATGTTGGCGATCGCGTTGATGTCCCTCGTGCTGGTCTTACCGAGTGTCGCCAGATACGCCTTCGGGAACAGGTGCTGTCGTGGAAGTGACTTGGAAGAGGTCGCACTGTCGTCGATGAGGTCCCGGATTCTCTGCCTACCCAATAAGGTCTCGGCGTTGAGCAGTACCAGGGCGGCCCAGTAGGCGGACAGGACCGGGGACTTGGCTGCCGAATTATCAAGTAGGTTGGGTAGGGTTATCTCCCAGTAGTCCGCAGTGAACTCGACGTTAATCATGCGATCAAGTTCCTCCTTGAAGGACCGGCCATCGGAACCCGCTCTCGAGATACGGGCCAGGTCGGCCTCGAGGCTCGTCTCCGGGGAACTCGAATAACGCGACGTGGCGTGAGCCATGAAAAACCAGCGAGCGATGATGTCTTGCAGAGACACGGGATCAAGGTCGGTGTCTCTGTGACCGATGAGCCAGAGGATGTATGTGTAAAGCAGCGTGGTGTCGGAGGTGACCATGCGGCGACTTCGGAATCCGGCCAGGTTGAGACACTTGAGGAACGAATGCCAGTTGACCAGGTCTACCACCTCGTCCTGAGCTCGTTTCAAGACATCGAATTGCTCGACTCTGTGTTCGGCCGATACATCTGTTGTGTCCGGATCCTTGCCGCGGAGAATGTTATAGACGCTGGACAACCGGCCTCGACGAAACGCCAGTCCCACCGACACCCGCAACATCTGGTCGGGAGACGGATCGATGAAGGGGTTCTTGGGTGATGGCCGTCCCCGGTCCAGCTCCTTGGCCATACGGCAGAACTCTTCGAGTTGTCGTCGGCCCTTGTCCCAGTACACCGACATAAGGGTGAGAATGAAGTTCGCCTGGTTGAGGGTGACACCCTGCGAGTTGGTCCGCACGAAGATGTCGGCCACCTCGTCGGCTTCTACGTATTCGTTGATCTCGACGGTATGGAACAAGAACCCGCGCAAGTCGCGAACCCGGTCGATCCTATCCTCGTACAGGTCCTTCATTTCTCTTGTCAAGTCCGCCGAGCCACTCGCCTCCAGTCGATTGAAGAAGTCGCGTACGGTCTGGCGGTGGCTGTCCCAGATGGTGGAAATGTCGGGAATGAAATGAGGATCCTTACATATTGCCGCGTTCGAGACTTCAAATCGTTCCTGAACGGGATTAAAGGCTATACGTATGTATTCGTTTTTGAATCGTTTAGTGATTACTGGTTTACCCTTAAGAACTGCATAGAGGGATGTCAACCGTTGTTGACCGTCAACGATTGCAAGTTTCGCTACAGAACCGGAGGAACTGTCGATCTGGCGCAGGCTCGGATCGGCGCCCGTATCCCAAAAGAGCAGCGTTCCGACCGGATAACCTCGATACATAGAGTCGAGAAGGTTCCGTACCTTGACGGTTCCCCAAACGAATGGCCTCTGGATATCGGGTAACCCGATCCGGCCGTGCTCCACTTCCTGCATCAGAAGTTTCAGTGAGTAGGTAGTGATACGGTAGAGATTGGACATGGATTCCAGCTTACAGACATGATGTGACACAAATGTTTCAAGCGGTCTACACCGTAACCCGGCCCCGCGGAAGTCCTATCCCCTACTCAGGCTGATGGTTCGGCCACTTCGTCCGCCCAGGCTTCGAATATGAGGGCCACGGTGCATGCGCCCGGGTCCTCAGAACCCAGGGCCGCCTCCGGCGCATACCGAGCGCGCCCCGCGGAGGGACGCATCGAAGCTGTGGATGCGGCGCCCTGTCGAGCCGCTCGGGCCGCCGCTTCCGCAACACCTGCCATATCCTCCCCTACCTCGAGCGCCTGCGCCGCTCCGGCTATGGCGGGGGCTAGGGCGTCGATCATCGTCTTCTGCCCCGGCGCCGATCTACCGATTCGTATCACCCGGGCCAGCCCGTCCTGCAAGCCCAGCACCAAGTCTGCGACGTCAGGTTCCTCAACCCGATTCAGCCGAGCGCCTAGGGCGCCGAAGAACGATCCGAACAGGGCGCCGGCGGCCCCTCCGACCGTCTCGTGGAAGGCCCGGCCTGTCGAACGGAAAACCATCCCGGCGGTGGCATGCTCCGTCCGTTCAACCCGCTGGACGGCTTCCGTCAGCGCGGCGGCCATGTTGACGCCGTGGTCTCCGTCGCCCGCTACGGAGTCAAGCCGGGAAAGCTCATCCTGCTGCCCGGTTACCCTTCGACAAGCAGAGTCGATCAGCCGCACAGCCAGATTGCGGTCGAACATCTTGCGGCTACCGGGGTCCCGGCGTCGTGAACGCGGCGGCCCGGGCGGGATGGTCGTAGAGCTCGATCAGTTCTTCGTCAAGGTGACAGATGGCGAAGGCAAACCCGGCCATGTCGACGGTGGTGGCATAGGAACCGACCCAGGAGCGTACCGTGTCTATGCCGCGTCTAGACAGCGCGGAGCGCGCCCCTCGATACAGAATGGACAGTTCCATGAGGGTGAGCGACCCGGCATTGTTCAGAAGGAGACCTACCTGATCGCCGAGGCCGGGTCCGGCGTCGTCCACGAGCCGGTCGATCATCAACTCCGATATCTCGTCGGCTTCGATATCCTCCCCCAACCTGGTTCCCCGTTCTCCGTGGACTCCCATTCCTACGGATAACGCATCATCGTCGGGGTCGCCCAGCGGTTGGCGGCTGACAGGATGCACGACCGTGCCGGTAGCCGCCGAGATGGACCGGGTCCGGTCACGGGTTTTGCGGGCTATCCGAGCACAGTCGGTCAGTGCTACACCGAGTTCGGCGGCCGCTCCCACGGTCTTCCAGACGAAGAACAGACCTGCCCCACCGCGCCGTTCCTCGATCCGGTCACGGGGAGCGGAGGCTACGTCGTCGTAGAGGACCACCATCTCCACCATGTCGAATCCATCGTCCTCGGCGTCGAGGATGGCCAATTCGGCGTTCATGATGTCACCGGCGTGGCTGGATACGAGGAGAAGTACGCCGGCGCCACGATCAGCGGCCTTGATGCCCGCCAGGATGGGGACCGGTCCGGGAGACGAGAAGATCGGTCCGGGAACGTTCACATCGAATAGGCCTTCGCCAACCCATCCGATCATGGCCGGTTCATGCCCGGATCCGTTGCCGATCACCACCCCGACGTGACCGTGCGGTTTGGGCTTCGTCCTGACCACCAGACCATCGGAGAGGCTAATGATGTCGGAGTGGGCGGCGGTATAACCCTCCAGCATCTCCTGGACAGCCTGTTCCGGTCGGTTGAGAAAGTGGCGGGTGCGAACCTTCATGCCAGGTTCTCCCTGATGAACCGAGCGGCGTCGGCGGCGTCCCGATCAGGATCGTCGGTCAAGTCACGCCAGGCGTAGGTTGCCCGGCCGGTCTCGACTTTCGAGTTGGGGAAGGTTTCGAACACCACCCACCCGTCGTATGCCACATTGTCGAGGGCTTCCTTGAACGAAGCCCAATCGATATGACCGTATTGGGGAGCGCGGCGGTTGTTGGCCGCCACTTGGACATGTCCGATCTTCCCGGAGGCCATCCGGACCGCGTCGGCAAGATCATCTTCCTCCATGTTCATGTGGAAGGTGTCGAGTTCCACCTTGACCGATGGGTGGTCCACTCTCTCGATGAACTCCAGACAGTCGGCCACCGTGTTGAACATGAAGGTCTCGAACCGGTTGAGCACCTCGAGGCAGATGTCGATGCCCAGGGTGGCGGCGTGTACGGCCACCTCATGCAGGGCGGAGGCTGATCGCTGCCGGTAGTCGTCCAGGTCGCCGTCAGGGAAACCCATCCAGGGAGCGTAGGTAACCCCTCCGAGAATGGGACTGCCGAGTCGGGTCGCCTGGTCGAGACACTTTTGCAAATGGTCGACCCCTGCGGAACGGATTTCCGCGTCCGGGCTGGAGATGTCCATGGTGGGACTGAGGCCGGTGCTGCAGAGTACTTTCAACCCGAGAGCGTCGGCGGTTCTGACCATCCGGTCCACTCCGACATCCAGACCGGCCACCAGCGATATCTCCACGCCGTCATATCCGGAATCGGCCGCCTTGTGGAATACCGACGACTGGTCGTCGGACCACCTGTCCAGCCAGTAGAAGATCTCGATTCCGACCGGTCGGTTCATAGCTGCTCCTTTACTACAGCAAATGCCAACCCCAGCAGCGGGTGCGTCGACGGCTCATCCAAGAATACCGCCTTCACCGGCGCGCCGTTCAAGGGGATCCGGTCACCGAGCACCCGGTGGGTTATGCCGCCATCGACCCCATCAAGTGATATGGAGGCAAGGATATAGGGTATTTCGATGCCTCCGAACGGTGGAGGCACATGAACTCTGGTGGCGGCCCTGACGGTACCGGCGCCGGGCAGGTCATACCAACCGGTCTTTTCCAAGTCACGGTCACAGAACTCTCGGGGAGGGAACCAGGATTCTCCGCATCCACTGCATCGGGTCGCTCTCAAGACACCCTGTTCCAATCCACGGTAGAAGGGTTCGGCGAATCCTACCGGATGGCGGTAGCGCTGGGACATTTCGATATGAAGCAGGCGCCGAGGCCGACCCGGAGAGGTCTCCGCTCGCTCCACCCTGTCTACCCGCAAACCAAACTCCGATCACCGGGCCGGGGACCCGTCCGGTAGGGCCGTAGCCTCGCGAGAAAAAACCTAACCGCCCCGGTCATATGTGTCATATATGTCCTACCGATCCCCCATAGTGAATAGGACCAGGCACCTGAGTGGGCGTAGGTATCGACGTCGGTACGCCCATTGCGGGGAACAACCAACCCGGGGCTCATTATCTCGACGCGCCCTGGACCCAGGCAAGGTGGTGGTGGGCCCGATGCAGAGGTGGGGATGTTTTTCGCGACCTGATGGGGAGGGCCTTGAGCGGGGTTTGGCAAAAGGGGTTCGTAAAGGAGCCGTCCCTCCTTGTGGCCGGGGCGCCTGCCCGACTTCGAACCCCCCCGTCTCATTCCGGCTACTCCTCCGAGTACCACTGCGCCGCGGGCGGCCGACCCAGGCGGTAGACCGGCGGGACCGGTGGACGGCCTGCATATCCGGTGTCATGCCGACCTCCGGTAGATGTTCACCACACTCAGCGAGCCCACTCCCGCATGGGTATCGGTTAGGCCCACCCGGGCGCCCCGAACGGATCGAGGTCCGGACTCCTCTCCCCTCAGCTGTTCGACGATCTCCACGGCTTGGGCGATGCCGGTCGCTCCCACTGCGGATCCACGACCGAGAAGGCCCCCCGAGGTGTTCACGGGAACCCGTCCGTCAAGATCGAAACGCCCGTCGGCGGCCGCAACCCCGCCCTCGCCTACCGGGCACAACCCCAGGTCCTCATAGGCCTGGAGTTCGGCGCCGCTGAACGAGTCGTACACCTCGGCCACATCGATCTCCCTGGGTGGATCGGAAATACCCGCCTCCCGGTAG
This sequence comes from uncultured Acidimicrobiia bacterium, assembly GCA_964516495.1. Taxonomy (GTDB): domain Bacteria; phylum Actinomycetota; class Acidimicrobiia; order Spongiisociales; family Spongiisociaceae; genus JAPPFW01. The sequence continues at coordinate 6,582 of CAZEZF010000128.1, forward strand.
GCATCGGCCGCGGCTCTGCGCTTGGCGGCGAAATGAGGGAAGGTCTCCTCCGGGCGATCGGAGAGGCGAGGGCGGTCGGTGGAACATCCTGTTCCTATCAACGCCACCGCGCGACGCTGGGAGAATGTGGAAGAGTGTTGTTCGGCCCAATCGGGAGCAGCCAGCAGCACGGCGGCGGCGCCGTCGCTCAAGAGGCTGGAGTCGTAGAGCCGGTACGGTTCCGAAACGGGGGCTGAGTTGCGGACCTCTTCTACCGTGATCGACATTCCCTTGTGGGCGAGGGGATTGTCGAGCGCCATACGACGGTTCTTGACCGCTATCTCCGCGAACTGCTCGGCGGTGGTTCCGTACCGGCGCATATGTTCGACGATCATCAGGGCGTAGGGTGCGGCGAAGGTCCCGAACACCGGAGTCTCCCATTCGAAATCGGCGGACATGGCCAGGATCTCGGTGGCCGTAGCCCGGTCGACCGACTTGCCGTTGGTTTCCCCTCCGAATACCAGAACGGAGCGGGCAGTACCTGAACGGATTGCCATGGCTGCAGAACGAATCGCCAATGCCCCGGTCGCTCCACCGCCTTCCACCCGCATGGTGGGTTTACCTGTCAGGCCGACCGTTTCGTGAAGTACATGGCCGAGGCTCATCTGCCGGTTGAAGTGGTCGCTTTCGTAGGAGGCGATGCCCATGTCAACCGAGGCGGCGGAGGCGCCTGCATCGACGAGGGCTGATCGAACCGCTTGCGCCACCATGTCCCGGACTGCGGCATCATCCCTAAAGCCCACAAACGGCGTCATCCCGACCCCGACAACCAGCGGTGGATCACTCACCGGGTAACCATTCCGCATGGCGGCGTGACAACCGACGACCTCGAATGTGGGCCGGTCGGCGTCGCGGACGAGGACTACTACCCAAAGAGTTCGTTCCGAGTCGCCCATGTATTGAACTCACCAGGCCCAAAGGGTAGGTGATAGTCGGTCCCGATCAATTCATCTGCGATCTCACTGATTAGCCCCAATTTTTCATGCAGGGGTTTGGATGGGTAACCGAGAGAGGTGAAAT
>CAZEZF010000129.1:0-7503 GCA_964516495.1 uncultured Acidimicrobiia bacterium
CCTGACGCAGAACACTAGCAGGGTACTCGAGAACCCCGGCAGCCCGACGCCCGATGGTAACTCCCTGGTCAGCGGGCGGAGGGCCTACCTATACCCCGCCTTATTCGGACTCTGCGTAGGTGTCCTGTTTCGGGATGGGTTGATCATCTGTGGCGAGTCTGTAGGAAGAAACGGTCGGCTAGAGATCCGGTTGCAGTGTCCCTCACAATCGCAAAGCCGCTACTCGGGCGGCAATTGCATGTAGCGTGGACCCCAACGCGAGCGGACACGTTTGAGCCATGAGGGGGAGTCTCATAATGCCAAGCCACGATCACCGACGAACCGGCGAGACGCAGTTGAACATCCTCCTCGCGGAGGCGCTTGATCGACGACATCCCCGCTGGAAGGTCAGTGCGGAGAAGACCCGGACCCTCCGTCAAGGCGCGGGTCTTCGTCCGGATATTCTCATCGAGTATCCCGGTGGACAGCCTCTGATTATCGAGTCTGAAGTCAGTCCGGCGACATCGGTGGAGCGGGATGCGCAATCTCGGCTCGGGGCGGTTCTCCGCCCGGATGGGACACGGATCGAGCAGGTGGTGGCCGTGCGGATACCCACCGCCCTTACCTTCATCGAGCGCGGCCTCCCTGGGGCGATCGACCGAGTGGATTACGAGTATGTTTCCCTATCCCTCACACCCGACGGGTCAAAGAGTCGATGGCCGACGAGCGGTTGGATGAGGGGAGGTATCGACGACCTCGCAAACCTGTGCGAGAATGTCGCCCTCTCCGAGCAGACGCTCGCCGCCGGTCTGGCTAGGTTGGAATACGGGGTTTCGGACATGGCCTACCAATTGAGGGAAATCGCTCCTCCGGCGGTACTGACTTGGATAGCTGAGGAACTGAAGCAGGAGGAAGGGGAGCAGTCCTGCCGGATGGCGGCGGCCATCATCCTCAATGCGGTGATTTTTCACGCCGCGATCGTCGGCCACCACGGCATTCCACCGCTCGACCAACTAGGCATTCCCGGCCGTCCCGGTCTGGCCTCGCAGTATCGGATTGTCAGGTCTTGGTACGACATCCTTAACGTCAACTACTGGCCGATCTTCGACATCGGCATCAGACTGCTACGGCAAATCCCGGCCAGAATAGGCAATAGCCTGCTTGCCATTGCCGTCAATGCGACAAATGACTTGGTGGGGATCGGTGTCACGACCATGCACGACCTGGCCGGGCGAATGTTCCAGAGACTCATTACCGACCGGAAGTTCCTCGCCACCTTCTATACGCTTCCTCCTTCAGCGGCGATGATCGCCGAGCTTTCGGTGGCCCGACTCGACACATGTTGGGGTGATGACAAGTCGGTGACCAGGCTGCGAATAGCTGACCTGGCGTGTGGAACCGGAACCCTGCTGTCGGCGGCGTACCAGGCTATACGCTCCCGTCATCGTCGCGGCGGAGGGAACGATGAGAACATCCATCCTGCGATGATGGAGAAAGGGTTGATCGCCGCCGACGTCATGCCTCAGGCGGCCCACCTGACCGCATCAATGCTGTCCTCCGCCCATCCGAGCATCCCGTTCGGCGCCACGAGGGTCTACACATTGCCCTATGGCTTGACCTCCGGCGGGGATACTCTTCTCGGATCCCTGGAACTCCTGAGCGTTGATGCGTTGAGTTCCCTGTTTCCGACCGGAGAACTTCTGGCTCACGGTACCGGCGAAGAGGGAAAGATGGTTGTCAGGCGGGAAAGCCTCGACGTGGTGATCATGAACCCGCCGTTCACCCGACCCACTAATCACGAAAACTGGAAAGGCGCTACGCATCCTAACTTCGCTGGATTGGGTAACGATCCGCAGACCACTGCCGCGATGTCGCAAAGGTTGAAACGGTACCGACGCAAACTACGCGGTCCCGTAGGAGACGGAAACGCCGGGCTGGGTTCGGATTTCTCCGATCTTGCGCATCTCAAGCTGAAGGAAGGCGGGATACTGGCGCTGGTGCTTCCGTTCGCGGTGACCGCCGGTCGTTCCTGGCGGAAGCTGAGGAATCTGCTTACCACCGATTATCGCGACATCGTGGTAGTAGCCATCGCCGCCTCCGGGTCCACCGACCGGGCCTTCTCGGCCGATACGGGTATGGCGGACGCCGTCATCATCGCAACCAAGAGCACCGGGCATCGTAAGGACGAGGCTCTCTTTGTCAGCCTTCGCCGCCGTCCCGAGGGTTTGCCCGAAGCGATTGAGATAGCCCGCCTGATACGAGAAGTCCCCCCGGACGAGACACATGGGTATCTAACGGTGGGCGCCGATCTGGCCGGCGTGTGGATAAGAGGATCGATGGCTGACGGCGGAGGCGCCGCGGCCTTGGTCGAACCGAGTGTGGCTGCGACGATGACCGGTCTCGCGAACGGAAGGTTGGTTCTTCCTCGTCGTGGGCGTCCTTACCTCGTCCCTATTACCACCCTGTTCGATGTCGGGAAGGAAGGCCTCGTGCATCGCGACATAGGATTCAAGCCGGACGCGAAGGGAGAGAAACGAGGACCTTTTGTTATCCACCCCCTCTCGGGGGTTCCCGAATATCCGGTGCTCTGGAATCACTCGGCGCCGCGAGAGCGCAGCTTTGTGGTCGAGCCGGACGGTCGCGGTGTGGTGCGCACCGGACTCCTCGATCGCGCCTTGGAAGTCTGGGACACCGCCTCTCGTCTGCACTTCAACCTTGACTTTCGGTTGAACTCCCAGAGTCTGGCCGCCTGCCTTACCCCGGAACGAACGATCGGGGGCAGAGCCTGGCCCAGCTTCCAACCCTTGGAGGAAGGCTGGATGCTCCCCCTGCTGCTGTGGGCGAACACCACCCTCGGCCTTATGTGTTTCTGGTGGACCGGTACCCGCCAGCAGCAAGGCAGGGCCAACCTCACGATTACCGCCCTCCCCGATCTGCCGGTAATCGATCCACGAAGACTCAGTGAAAACCAACTCGAACGAGCGGAGAGTATATTCGGAAACCTAAAGGGTAAGACGTTCCTGCCGGCCAACGAGGCATATCAGGATGAGGTCCGCCAAGACCTCGACCGGGCAGTCCTGATCGATCTGCTTGATCTCCCCGAAGATATCCTGGAACCGCTCCACACTCTGCGGTTGCAGTGGTGTTCGGAACCCTCCGTCCATGGTGGGAAGTCCACACGTCCGGGTGTCTGAACCTGACGCGGACCTTTCGGGGTATGGCGGGAAGCGCACTTTGTTTGAGCGGTTCCGCTCCTAGCCCTGATTCTTCATGCCCCAGACACACCGAACCCGAAAAGGCCACGTCAAGCCCACTTTCGTGGGTCGTCCCGGCCTTAGGGTGATGGGGGCGCCCCGGCCAGGCGAGGCCACCCATCAGCTATCTTCCCAGGTCATGTGGTTCATTTCATCCCTCTCGGCTACCCATTCAAACCCCTGCATCAAAAATCGGGGCTAAAGATCACCGCCATGAGCGGCGCATCAAGGTCCTGATTCATTATGCTTTTCGATTATGAGTGTTGATTTCACCGATGTCGCCGGCTCCTTGGATGAGAAGTCTCCGGCGCGCCCCAAGCTGAAACGCAAGAAGTACGAACGAGAACTGGTCCACCTGCAAGAGGAACTGGTCCGTTTGCAACGCTGGATCAAGCATCGAGGACTCAAGGTGGTGGTGATCTTCGAAGGTCGCGACGCGGCCGGAAAGGGTGGGGTGATAAAGCGGATAACCGAACGCCTCAACCCTCGCATCGTTCGGGTGGTCGCCCTCGGCACCCCCAGCGACAGAGAGAAGACCCAGTGGTGGTTCCAACGCTACGTGGCGGCGCTGCCCGCGGCGGGCGAAATGGTGCTGTTCGACCGTAGTTGGTACAACCGGGGGGTGGTCGAACCCGTGATGGGCTTCTGCTCTCAAGAGGAGTACCGAGAGTTCCTCCGCTCGTGTCCGGAGTTCGAGCGCATGCTTATCCGGTCCGGGATCATCCTCATCAAGTACTGGTTCTCGGTGAGTGACGCCGAACAGGAGCGCCGCTTCCAGTCGCGGATCCAAGATCCCAAGAAGCGCTGGAAACTGTCGCCGGTGGATGTGGAGGGAAGGTCCAGGTGGGTCGAGTTCTCCAAAGCCAAGGACATCATGTTCGCCCACACCGACATCAAGCAAGCCCCTTGGTTCGTTGTGAACGCCGACAACAAGAAGCGGGCCCGCCTCAACTGTATCTCACATCTGCTCGAGCGGATCCCCTATGAAGACGTTCCCTGGGATGAGATCGAACTACCCGATCGCCAATCCGGGATGGGATACGTTCGCCCTCCCATAACTGATCAGACCTTTGTCGACGAGAAGTTCTGAGGAGGTACTGAGAAAGACGGGGGTGGGTTGGCCATCCATCCGCTGACCAGGGAGTTCACCGTCGGGCGTCGGGTCGGCAGGAGGTTTTTCCAGTAGCCTCCTGAGGCTTTGGGCGTTTCCGGGATGGCTGCCGATCGATGACCCCGGGGTGGGGATGCGAGCCGGAGTCGGTTCTGGTACGGCCTGACGCCTAACATGGTCAGGCCGCCGGCGGGACACCCGGTAGTTCCCGTCCTGCTACGACGAACCAAACTACGAGTTATGACCCGACAACTAACACTTAGCCAAGCAGTCGCTCGCTACATACACGATGGTGACACGGTCGCGCTGGAAGGGTTCACCCATCTGATTCCCTTCGCGGCCGGCCACGAGATCATTCGCCAGGGGCGGCGGGACCTCACCGTGGTCCGTCTAACCCCGGATTTAATCTACGACCGGATGATCGGCGCCGGATGCGTGCGAAAGATGTTGTTCTCCTGGGGTGGGAACCCCGGGGTTGGTTCGCTCCATAGGTTTCGGGACGCCGTGGAGAACGGCTGGCCCGCTCCTCTCGAAATCGAGGAGCACAGCCATGCCGGGCTTACCAACCGCTACGTGGCCGGAGCGTCGGGAATGCCGTTCACCGTCATGATGGGTTACCTGGGAACCACGTTGGGTGAGATTGCCGATCATGTGCGCTTTGTCGAGTGCCCCTTCACCGGCCGGAGGGTGGCGGCGGTCCGGGCCGTCAATCCCGATGTGGGGATCATCCACGCGCAACGGGCTGATCGGGCGGGCAACGTTCAGATCTGGGGAATATCGGGGGTATTGAGAGAAGTGGTCCTTGCTTCGCGCCGTTCGATAGTGACGGTCGAAGAAGTGGTTGACCGGCTGGACCGCCGACCCGGCGATCTGATCATCCCGGCGATGGCTGTCACCGCGTTCTGCCTGGCGCCGGGCGGCGCCAGTCCTTCCTATGTACAGGATTATTACGAGCGTGACAACGATATGTACCGGAAATGGGACCGGATAAGCAAGGATAGGGATCGCTTCCAGGAATGGTTGCGGCAATCGGTTCTGGAGGTGGGGTGATGGTCCGGGGTGGCAAACCCGCTGTGGCTTGGACGCCGGAAGAGACCATGGCCGTGGTCGGGTCACGCCAACTCCGCGACGGGATGTCGTGTTTCGTCGGTATCGGTCTCCCCAGCACCGTCGCCAACCTGGCGCGGCTCACCCATGCCCCCAACCTCTTCCTCGTCTACGAATCAGGCGTGCTGGGAAGCAAACCGACCAAGCTGCCCTTGTCGATCGGTGACGGGGAACTGGCTACAACAGCCGATTCGGTGGTTTCGATACCGGAAATGTTCAACTACTGGCTCCAAGGTGGACACATCGACATCGGGTACCTGAGCGCGGCGCAGATCGATAGGTTCGGCAACCTGAACACCACCGTGATCGGAAAGGACTACCACCAACCGAAGGTACGGCTCCCCGGCGCCGGCGGCGCTCCCGAGATCGCCTCCTTCTGCCGTGAGGTGACGGTGATCATGCGCCACGCATCGAGGGCGTTCGTTTCGGAGCTCGACTTCGTGACTTCGGTCGGTCTGGGTGACTCCCCAGGAACACGGCGGAGCTTCGGGTTCACCGGCCGCGGACCGCAGGTGGTCATTACAGACCTGGGGATACTCAAGCCACACCCCGAACACCGGGAGCTGACCCTGGTCGCGGTTCACCCCGGCGTTACCGTCGACCAGGTCAAGGCGCAGACCGGTTGGCCGCTCAGGGTCTCCTCCCGTCTTGAGGAGACCGAACCGCCTTCGGACGGCGAGCTTGCCACTTTGCGTGACCTCAAGGCCCGGTCGTGAGCGAATGGCTACCGCCGACTACGACGTCCTCGTAATCGGGGGAGGGATCACCGGCTGTTCCACAGCCTGGCACCTGGCCGGTTACGGGGCGAGCGCGGTGTTGCTCGAACAATCCGATCTGAACACCCAGGCCTCGGGTAGGAACGCCGGAAGTCTGCACGGTCAGATCCAGTTCGCCTCGTTCATGGAGTTCGGTGATGAATGGGCCCGTCGCTTCCTGCCCGCCCTCGGGTTCCTGAGCCGGTCCCTGAAGATGTGGAAGACCTTGAGCGACCATCTCGACACCGAGTTGGAGGTCTCCCTCAACGGTGGGTTGCTGATAGCCGAGACCTCCCGGCAGATGCGGGACATCGAGCGGAAGGTGGCCATCGAGAGATCCATCGGCGTGGAGTCCGACATCCTCGATCAAACCGATCTACGCGGGATCGCGCCCTACATTTCGCCGAAGATGGTAGGCGCCCAACTCTGCCGTATCGAGGGAAAGGTCAACTCGATGCTGGTGGCGCCTGCATTTGCGAGGGCGGCGGTGGCCAGGGGAGCGGTGATCAAGACCAACGCCGCGGTGACCGGCTTGGAATGGGAGGACGGACTGTTCACCGCCACTACGGGTTCCGAGAAGCTGACCGCCCCGAGAGTGGTCCTCGCCACGGGCAACGACCTCAACTTCTTCGCTCCTCTATGGGGAAGGAAACTCCCCATAATCGATGATCCTGCCCAGGTAGGGGTAACCGAACCGGTGGCGCCGACGGTCCACCACCTGGTGTACTACGCGGGAGGCGCCCTGACTTTCAAACAGGCGAAAGCCGGATCCCTCCTGGTCGGGGGAGGTTGGTCATCCAACCTGGATCCCGTGACAGGTCGCAATTGGGTCAACCCGTCCAACCTCATCGCCAACATGGCGATCGCTCTCCGGGTGGTCCCGTCACTGGCGGGAATACGTTTGATCCGCACCTGGCCGGGCCGAGGTCTGGCCACCCCCGACCTAGGCCCCATCATCGGCCCTATCGGTCCTCCGGGTTCGGTAGTGGGGGTGTATCCCCATATGGGGTTGACGGCAGGCCCACTCATGGGGAGGGTTCTGGCTCGGCTCGTACTCGATCTGCCGTCTGAGATGGACCTGGAGCCCTTCGCCCCGAACCGATTCTGACTGCGATCTTCAGGTAGGGGCTAGTGTCCCGAGTCAGCAAAAGATCGCGAAAATCCCTGGTGTAGACCCCTTCCCGGCGGGCCCTCCCCCACCGCCACCACCTTTGCCGAGACGCGTCCTCTCATACCCCTGGCGGGGCTGTCTCGAACGAATTTGATCCCTCACACGGTCCAGGTCGACGTCGGAAGC
>CAZEZF010000130.1:0-7431 GCA_964516495.1 uncultured Acidimicrobiia bacterium
GACGTGGCCTTTTTGAGTTCGGTGTGTCTGGGGCATGAAGAATCAGGGCTAGGCGGGTACGCGGTTGGAGGTGGCCGGATAATAGGCGAAGTTCTGGGTGACGTAAACATAGTCATCCACAACTGCAATACCCACCCCGATATAGTTAAAAGTCGTGTTAACCATATTCCTGTAGTGGCCCGGACTGTTGCTCAGGCCATTGAAAGAAGCGGTAACGGTCTCCGATATTGATTCCCGGTTCTCCCCACCGTACAAGGGGTACAACGCGATGTTCTCCCCGGCCGCAAACCAGCCGGACGGGTACTGCGCCGAGTAGGACGGATTGTGGTAGAAGCCGCTCCGGCCCCGACCAGCCATCGTCTCGGACCAGGCGCGGGCGACCGAGCCGACGTCGGGGTGATGGTTCAACTCAGGAACGCCGACGCTAACCCGCAGGTTGTTGACGAGCATGATCATCAGTTCCTCCCCGGCAATGATGAGCTCTTCCAGTGACCGGGAATCCTCAACAGTGTCCTGAGCCCGCCACAGGAACGTGGCCATCTGCGCTCTGGTGGTCAGGTCGGCGGGACAGAACATAGATCCGTCCCCGCAACCCACCGTGATCTTCGAGGCGGCCAGACGGGCTACATGAGATGCGTACCAGGCATCGGACGGGACGTCGGTAAACCCGGGCGGGGCCGCTTCGGGAAGGTTGAAGGCCCTCGATAGGAAGACGGCCATGTGAGCCCGCGAGATATTGTCGTCCGGGCAGAACAGCCCGCCGCCGCAACCTACGGTGACGCCCAACTCGGCCATCCGCTCCACAAAGCCGGCATGGAATCCGGTGTCGTCCACGTCCTCAAAGCGAGAAATCAGGTCATTTGACGGGTCCGCGCCGTCCAGCATGCGAACAACCCACACGGCCATCGTCTTACGATCGATCAACGCATCGGGACAGAACCCTTCGGGACATCCGGTATCCTCGAACACTCCTTCCGCGGCGAGCGCCGCCACCGGTTCGGCGTAGTAGGCGCCTCCCGGGACATCCGGGTAACCCCCCGGACCGTCACCGGCGCCCCCTGGTGACGGCTGCGCCGCCACCGGCGCTCCCAGGAACCCCATGACCAGCAGCCATGTTATGGTAACCCTCACCGTCAATTGACGGATCCGATAGGATGACTTCATTCGGTTGATTCTATAGCCCCGGATCAGAGCCCCGATATCGATGAGGATGCTCTGTGGTGGACACCCCTTGGATCAACATTCCTCGGCGCCGGCCCTCTTTCGTCAGACGTCGGTCAGGCCTTGTTGACGGAAGGATTCGAGGGCTCGCGCAAAGGTCACCCGGGCGGAACAGTATTCGAGGCCCAACTCACGGGCGGCGCGGGAACCGTCGTAGCGAGCGCCGAATCGCATCAGAGTGACGGTCTCCCGGCAAATCGGGACCGACTTTACGAAACGCCCGGCAAAGTCGGCTACCAGACCCAACGGCGCCAGCAGCGGCCTCGGAATGAATCGAATCCGATAGGTTCGGCCGACCAAATCACCCATGAGACCTACCGCTTGGCGAAGGTTGATCGTAAACCCGCTGAGCACGTAACGCTGATCGGGAACGCCTCTCGACTCGGCGGCGATATGACCCTTGGCGCAGTCTTCCGGTTCCACGATCGAGACGGGCACATCCACCAGGTATCTGATCCGGCCGTTCAGCGCCATCAGCAGCAAACCACCCGTCCCTGCCGTTCGACCGGCGCCCTGCACGGATGCAGGGTTGACGACCACCACTTCCATATCACCCGATTCGGCGAGGGCGACCTTCTCCCCGAGGTGCTTGGAATGCCCGTAATGACTCAGGTAGTAGCCGCGATGGCGGGTCTCCTCGGATCCGACCGTGCCCGGCGTCTCACCTAAGGCCACCACCGATGAGGTATGAACCAGCCTCCGGACTCCGGCCCGGCGCGCCGCCCTGACCACGTTGCGGGTCCCCTCGACGTTCACCTCGTGAAGCCGTTCGGGGTTGTCGGGACAGAAGGAAACCAGCCCTGCTATGTGATAGACGACCTCGCACCCGGCCACCGCGTCGGCCAGGGAATCCGGATCTGTTATATCACCCCGGACCGGGTGGGCGCCCATGGCGGCCAGGAGTTCGGACGACGCCCGGGATCTGGCCAAACCACGCACCTCGCGTCCTGCTTCCAGCAGGCGCCGCACCACCGGGGCGCCCACCACCCCCGTACCCCCTGTCACCAGGACCGTCATCCGACCTCCGGCCGACCGACCTGCCGTACCGCTTCGGAGAAACGCACCACGTAATCCCACCCGGAGGCGATCGTCACCACTGCGGTCAGCCACATCCAGTACTCGTCGAGATAGAAGGGTCCCCAGGGCTCCGGCAGCCGGAGCATGGCCAGCCCGAGCGCCACGAACTGCACAGTCGCCTTGGCCTTGCCCGCCAGGGATGCAGGAACGACCAAGCCGTCCATGGCCACCACGCTACGGACCGCGGTCACCACGAACTCCCGGGCCATGATTATGAAGGTCACCCAGGCGGAGGCCCGACCCACCGAAACCAAGGCGATCAAGACTCCGCTGACCAGGATCTTGTCGGCGGTGGTGTCCCAGAACGCCCCCAGGATCGAGGTGATCCCCTGCCGACGCGCGATGTATCCATCCAAGAAGTCACTCAATCCGGCAGCCGCCACGAGTACCGCAGCTATCCCGAACAAGCGAGGCGCCTCAGTCTGCTCAGTCGCCAGCACCAGCGCGATAATGGCCGGGACGCAAACAACCCTGAACAACGCCAAACGATCCGGTACCGAAATATCCGCTCCCTTTCCCGGTAAGCCAGACTACACCCGAGATATGTGTACTCTCGTTCCCATGCCGGAACAATTCCAACGCACACCGGCTGTACCAAGGGTTTGGGATCGAGAATCATCCCTCCGCGCTCTCATGGAACCTACCTTTTTCGACCTCGTGGTGATCGGTGGTGGGGTTATAGGGGCTTCGGCTGCTCGTGATGCGTCCGGGCGGGGTTTGTCGGTAGCGCTAATTGAACAGAATGATTTCGCCGGTGGCGCCTCGGGCAAATCCACGAAGCTGATCCATGGCGGCATTCGTTATCTGCCTCACCTGAGGCTCGGGCTGGTCAGGCAAGGCCTCGCGGAACAGGCCGTGTTGAGACACACCGCGGACTACCTGTACTCGGATCTGGATTTCGTCATACCCCTCTTCAAAGGTCAGGGTCTCGTGGACCTTCCCCAGTGGGTCTCAACCGGACCGCTGCGGTCTTTCGTATTGGGAGCGGGTCTCCACCTCTATGACCGACTCGGAGGACGAAGGAGTCAGGAACGACACCGGAGCATCACCAGGGAGGAGGTCCTCGATTCGTTTCCGCGGCTTTACGGGCATGACCTCATGAAGGGCATTACCTATCGGGATGCCCAGACCGACGACGCCAGACTCACCATCACCCTCCTCAAGACCGCGGTGACCGAACATGGGGCGGTGGCCGTATCCCGCGTGCGGGCGATGGACGTAGCCACCCGATCGGATGGATTGGAGGTCACGGTTCAGGAGAACGGAGAATCGCATAAGTTGCGGTCGAGAAGCGTGATAGCGGCGACATGGGCTTCCCCACCTCCCTTTCATCGCCTCGCCGCTACCCGAACAGAGGTCCGATTCTCCAAAGGTGTTCATCTCGTCTACCGACCTGAGGATCTGGGAGTCGGCGGCCAGGCGCTGGTTCTCCCCCAGACCGACGACGGGAGGCTCCTGTTCATCATTCCCTGGCGAGGTCTTGCCCTACTCGGAACGACCGATACCCCATACGAGGGTGATCCCGATCGGATCCGTCCAGAGAAGGAGGACGTCAACTATCTTCAACGGCATCTTGAACGTCACGTCGACTGTTCAGGAGCGTCACCTGTAGCGTCCTTCGCAGGCCTACGAATACTCCCGAAAGGCCGAGACAACACCGCCTCCGCTTCCCGAGGCCATCGCATCATCGAACACAGCCCCGGCGTCTTCGCAGTTCAGGGCGGCAAATTGACTACCGCTCGGGCTATTGCCTCAGACGTCGTGGATCAGGCGTGCGCGCACCTGGCAATCGACACGCCGTCTCGAACCGGGGACGATCTCCTCGCCGGTAGTGGAACCGATAACACTCTGCGGTCCCGCCTCAGGACCCGGTTGAAGTCAACCGGGCTACCGGCCGGCTACAGTGACCGCCTGATCGAGCGATACGGTACCGATTCGGTGGCGGTGCTGAACATACTCCGGGAAAGGCCTGCGCTAGGGGTGCTGCTGGAACCGGTCCCGATCACGCTCGCCGAAGCCGCATATACAGCCCGCTGCGAGAGTGTAACGACAGTCGGAGACTTCGCCTTGCGTAGGACAAACCTGGCGTGGTCGTGTTCCGATCACGGTCGGAAGTGGGCGCCGCTGATAGCAACCACGCTGGCCGACGAACTCGGCTGGTCTCGCATGCAGACCGACCGGGCGGTCCAAGACTACGAGGAGGAATTGATCCGGTTGGAACTCTGATCCCCCACCCGCGCCCGGAAGCCTACGGGTCCTAGCCCCAATTCTTCATGCCCCAGACACACCGACCTCGAAAAGGCCACGTCAAGCCCGTCAAGCGGCTATTTTCCCAGGTAGATGGCTATTCCGTAGCCTCACCTGGAACGGGCGCGACCCACACACCGCAGGGATCGCCGGGCAGACTCGTCCCCGTCTCTCCAGGTACTCTCCTGTCCCGGCTATTCGAGCCACCCCTTGGAACGTTCAACCGCCATCTTCCACTTCGCGTACCGGGCCTCCCGACTGTCACCGGGCATTCGGGGTGTCCAACGCCTCGCCTCCCGCCACCTCTTCCGTAGAGTCTCGAGGTCATCCCAGAATCCTTCGGCAAGGCCGGCCGCGTAGGCAGCCCCTAGAGCGGTGGTCTCGCTGACTAGGGGACGGACCACCGGAACGTCGAGTATGTCCGCCTGGAACTGCATGAGCAGCTCGTTGACCACCATCCCCCCGTCCACCTTCAATTCTGTCAAGGCGACGCCCGAATCTGACCGCATCGCCTCGATAACCTCCCGTGTCTGGAAGGCGGTGGCCTCAAGGGCTGCTCTAGCGAGGTGTCCCCGATCAGCGAACCGGGTGAGGCCCGCTATCACACCTCGGGCGTCTGCTCTCCAATGAGGGGCGAACAGGCCCGAGAAGGCCGGCACGAAATAGACATCGCCGTTGTCTTCAACCGAAGCAGCTAACGACTCCACCTCATCGGAGGTGGCTATCAGACCCAGGTTGTCCCGCAGCCACTGGACAAGGGCGCCCGCAATCGCCACCGATCCTTCCAACGCGTAAACCGGCTCGCTGCCGGCCAGTTGGTATCCGAGAGTGGTGAGCAACCCGCTTGTCGACGGCACCTTCTGCGTTCCGGTGTTCATCAGCATGAAACAGCCCGTTCCATAGGTGTTCTTCGCCTCGCCGGGCCGGTAGCAGGCCTGACCGAACAGAGCGGCGTGTTGATCGCCGAGGACCGCCGAGATGGGCGCCCCGGCCAACACCCCTACCCCGGTGGCGATACGACCCACCGAGGGAACGATTTCGGCCATCATCGAGGAGGGGATACGCATAATGTCGAGAAGATGGTCACTCCAACCCAGAGTTTCCAGATCCATGAGCATGGTTCGGGACGCGTTGGTGACATCGGTGATATGGCGACCGCCCGCAACCCCGCCGGTGAGGTTCCACACCACCCATGAATCGATGGTTCCCACAAGGGCTGTTCCGGCCTGTGCCGCTTCCGCAACACCCTCGACGTTGGTCAGAAGCCAAGCGATTTTCGGTCCGGTGAAGTATGTGGCCAGGGGAAGACCGGTACGGTCTCGAAATCGGTCGATACCGTACCCTTCGCCGAGGAGACCGCACAGGCGATCGGTCCTCGTATCCTGCCAGACAATGGCGTTTGACAGCGGCGCGCCCGTCACCCGATCCCACACGACAGCGGTCTCGCGCTGGTTGGTGATACCCACCGCCACCAGGTCGCTCGGAACCATTCCCGCCTGCGCCAATGCTTCAGCCGCTACCGCATCGACGGACTGCCGGATCTCCTCCGGGTCATGCTCGACCCATCCCGGGCGAGGGAGTATCTGGCGGAACTCCCGCCGAGCCGCAGCGACCACCGCTCCTTGCCGGTCGAAAATCATAAACCGGGTACTGGTCGTTCCCTGGTCGAGGGCGCCTACCGCCTTACTCATCACACACCTCCGGAGTCAGGGCGCTGACCTCTTTGCGGAGGACCGGGAGGTCTTCGTAACTCATCCTTCGCCTTCCGGTCGACGGCCACCCGCCAGCGTGGCGGCCCGGTCCGGATCCTCCATGAACACCTCCACCACCCGCGCTGCGTCTTCCGCCATCAGGGAAACCTCCTGGCGCTCTTCTTCCAAAAACGGCGCCAAGACGAAGTCAGCCGGACTCATGCGGGATGGAGGTCGCCCTACCCCGACCTTGAGCCTCCAGAAGTCCTTTGTATCGAACGCGCCGATCAGCGACCTGACCCCATTATGACCTCCGTGCCCTCGACCCCGGTGGAGGCGCAGACGGCCGAAGGGTAGATCTATATCGTCGTGAACCACCAGCAGGTCAGAGGTTTCTACCTTGTAGTAGCGAGCAGCGGCCTTCAACGGGGGTCCACACACGTTCATGAATACCTGTGGGAGAACCAGCAGGCCCGGAACGCCGCCCACAATGCACCGCGCCATCCGACACCGCACCCCGCGCGGACCCTTACGCAGGCGCGCCCCGCTACTTCTCGCCACCAGCGCGACCACTTCGGCGCCCACGTTGTGGCGGGTCCCGGAATAGGCTCGTCCGGGATTGCGGAGTCCGGCGATCATTCTCATAGATATGTCCCGGTTTGAGAGATCGGATCCTGTTGCACGAGTACCAGCCGGACAACAACACGTGTGTCCCGACGAGTGCTGATAGTCCTACGAATCGATCGCGACGAAGTCGACGTGGAGGATGTTGTCTTTGGTGGGGTGGCGCTGCAAATGGCGGGCCGTGGTGCTGTGGGTCTCACCGTCTACCTGCAATTGGATCACCACCGAGGACCCTTCTTCGGTGTTGAGGGCGTCACGCAACTCGCGGGCGTCGACGGCAATGGATAGGGCTTCGATGCCCGGACCGTATAGGGTGGCCGGCACCATGCCGCTCTGCCTCAGGCGACGGGACGGGCGCGTTCCCGTCGTACGCCCGGTCTCGGCTCTCAGTTTGACCTCCGACATAGCATCTCTCCTGGCTAGCAACACAAACAGCGGGATGGCGCGCCGTTGGATTATGACCCTCCCACCGACGTTTCGCAAAGCAGCGCCGATTTTAGGCTACTGTCTCCTACTCTAGGACGGTGCTTAAAAACAGGTGATTGGTTTAGCCCTCCGTCCACTGACCAGG
>CAZEZF010000131.1:0-7292 GCA_964516495.1 uncultured Acidimicrobiia bacterium
CTAAGGCCGGGACATCCCGTGAAAGTGGGCTTGACGTGGCCTTTTCGGGTTCGGTGTGTCTAGGGCATGAAGAACAGGGCTAGCCCTGTTCTTGAAATCTGTAGGACTCTCTGCGACACGGGGAACTCCCGGTAGATCACAGAGGCCATCAGCGGTACAGGTCCCTTATTGCGCGAACCGAGAGTACAACGATACGCCCCCCGGTTGCCTCGTAGACGATGCGATGAGAACGGCCCAGGCGCGCGCTGCGTTTCCCTTGCAACCTGCCTACCAACTTCTTACCCAGGCGCGGTTCGTCGTCAAGCCGCCGGATGAGTTCCCGTGCTTTGGCGGAGAGTCGGACAGGTAGCTTGTCAAGCTGCTTTCCGGCCCGAGGCGTAAGTTCGGGCATCGACGACGCTCAGTCAAGATTCACGAGGTTACCGGCAGCAACATCCATCTCGGCCTCGGCGAGGTCGGCCATAGTCTCGGGATCGGAGAGGATGTTGAGCGTTTCGAGCAGAGCCTGGTAGTCATCGTAGCCGACAATCACCGCGGAAGGGCGGCCGTGTCTTGTGATTGTGTATTCCGATCCAGTGGCTACCACATCATCCACGATTTCACTCAGACGATTGCGGGCTTCGGTGAAGGGGGTCATCAGGGCCTCCAGCGATCAGGATACGACCTTATTCACTGGACTGTACAAAAGTCACGCCATATTACAAAATCACCAAGCAAACGGCTTCAATTCGCAGGCGGTGGCGCCTTTCGCGGCCCATTGGTGACCGGATCGGAAAGAGTCCTGTTTATACGCCAATCCCACCAATGATCGGCGCCAAGACCGAAGACGGACTAGAACTGGCGGGGATCCACATCCACCCGCACCTTGACACCGCGGTCGCGTAGTCGCCCGATGACGATTCGAAGAGCTTTTCGAGTTTCTTTCAGATCGCTTCCCTGAACAATCCACCGGGTACGGTCACCCGCCTGCGCCGGACCGAAAACCGTGGCGTCCACGAGGGCTTCATCCAGCACGGTTGCATCGACAGCTCCTTCCATCTCCACCACCATGACCTCACCCCAGGGAGGCAACGAGTAGCGTCGGCGGACCTCGAGTTCGTCCTGAAGGAAGGGCATCGGATCGGCGCGCCGCAAAGCCGTATACACCGGATGGGTCGGGTCGGCGGTCTGGATCATCGTACGGCCGCCCAACCGACGCCGGACGGTGGTTGTCACCCGCGCCAGGAGCGACAAGGCGTCTTCGGCGGCTCGATAGTTGGTGCCCCTAACCAGACCATCCGCATCCACCACCACTGCAAGGTGTACAGGGTCCAGCATCGGCAGATCACGCTCGGTACCGACCATCACCCGTCTTCCCGAGTCCACACCACCCACACCGTCCGGAACCATCCTGGTGAGTTGCTCGCTGACCCGACCGACCGCCGCTCCCAGAGGATCGAAACGATCACCGCCGCAATCAGGGCAAGGACCCAGTTCAGTATCGCAGCGCGGGCAGTTGGAACCTTTATCCGGTCGTGACCCGCAAGCGGAGCAACTACGCAGCCTACGGCAGGCGACGCAGCGGTATGCCGGCGCGTAGCCTCTCCGATGCGTAAACACGAATATCCGTCCGCCTCGTCGCAATGTGGCCGCTATAGCTACCTTCACCCGCTCTGAGAACAAGCCGCCACCGGGTGGATCATCGGTCCTGTCCACTATCTCCACCAACCCCCAGAGGCGGCCCGGAACCCGCTTCACGGGAACCCGGTCCTTGATGGTGAGGATGGCGGGGATTCTGTCGAAAAGAACCAGCTGAACGCCCTCGATAGCCGACCTCATCCTGCCGACCAGCCCGGCGGCCGCCGTTGGTGTTCGACGTTCTTTCATACCGCGCCGTTCCTCTTCTACCAGGACGATCATCGACAGATCCTTGACCGGCCACCAGACCGCCCGGAGCGTCCCGACCACCACCATCCCGCTCTGGGTAGCCGCGCGAGACCAGATCCCGGTAACGGTCGCATTGTCCTTCGCATCGGAAATAAGCACCCGTCGTCCCAGGTCATGCCTTAGGCGGTCGGCGAGCTTTGCAGCCTCGACCATGGTGGGGGCCACCACCAATACCGAACGGTCGGCCCGCAGTGAGGGGGTTATCGTTCCTCTAATCAGTTCATCCCAGTTCCCTCCGGCCAGAATCTGTACCGGACCCGATGAACGTCCCGCCGCCGCATATTCCGATATCCGCCGGACCGGACCGCTGAAAGGAGGAATGCTCGGCAACTGCAGGGCAGGGAACCTCTTGGGAAGATTAGGGGGGCCGGTCTTGGCCAGAATCCCCGCCAGGGGCGCCATGTAGTGATCCGCCGCCCACCGAAGCAGCGGGAGCATGGACTCACCGAAGGCCGGGATAGGAGAAGAAACGGAGCCGATCTCTTTGAGCCGAGACGGATTGGTTTCTGAAGGTAACGGTTCCAATTCGACCACATAACCCCGCACCCGTCTCCCTGCCAACGGAATCCTGACTATGGATCCGACAGAGGTTTCCTCCGCAAGGATGGACGGCACGCGGTACGCAAAACCGTCGTCCATTGCGAAGGCCGGTAGGTCGGGAACCACCCGAGCGACAGTCGTTGAGGTCAGAGGATTCCCGCGCGGTCGGCCAGGGCGTCGGCCCGATGGGTTGATTCCCAACTGAACTCCGGTCGCCCGAAGTGGCCGTAGGCCGAGGTGGGGGCGTAGATAGGCCGCCGTAGGTCCAGTTCATTCAGGATTGCCGCCGGCCTGAAATCGAAGAACTCACCGACAAAGGAAGCCAGCCTTGCCGGATCTATGGTCGATGTACCAAACGTCTCGATGTCCACCGAGAAGGGCCGGGCCATGCCGATGGCGTAGGCGACTTGCACCTCGCAGCGATCAGCCAACCCGGCAGCCACTACGTTCTTCGCCACATAGCGGGCGAAATAGGCGGCCGAGCGATCCACCTTGGTGGGATCCTTGCCGGAGAAGGCGCCGCCCCCGTGCCGGGCATACCCGCCATAGGTGTCCACAATGATCTTGCGTCCGGTCAGCCCGGCGTCACCTTCCGGCCCTCCCACCACGAACCGCCCGGAAGGATTGACTATCAACTCCGTGTCGTCGTCGATGAGGTCGCTACCCAACTGCATGAGAACCGTGGACCTCAGATCCTCCTTCATTTCCTGGATGGATACGTCCGGGGTGTGGTGAGAGGAGATGAGAGCCCGTGTGACGCGCAGTGGGGTCGGACCTTCATAGGCTACGGTAACCTGAGTCTTCCCGTCGGGGCGTAGGTAGTCGAGTTCGCCGCTTCGCCTTACCTCTGTCAAACGCTCCGCCAACCGATGGGCCAGGTAGATCGGGGCAGGCATCAACTCATCGGTTTCCCGGTTGGCGTATCCGAACATGAGACCCTGATCACCGGCGCCGAGCTTGTCCAACGGGTCATCAGCGCCGCCCCGCGCCTCATACGCTTCCTCGACACCGGCCGCGATATCGGGACTTTGGCGGTTGAGCAAAACATCGATCGGAACCGTGTCGGCATGAAAACATACATCGGGATAGGTGTAACCGATGTCGACCAGGGCGCTTCGGATGATCTCCTCGAATGCGCAGCGGCATAGGTTGGCGTCATTCCTGGTCTCGCCTGCCACGATCACCTTTGAAGAGGCCACCATCGTTTCGCAGGCAACCCTCGCTTCGGGATCGCGTTCCAGTATCGCGTCGAGTATCGAATCCGATATCCGGTCGGCCATCTTGTCGGGATGGCCCCCCGTTACCGATTCGCTGGTGAAGTGTCGCATCATGTGGTCACAGTATATGATCTGGAGATCACGTCTCATCCGCCCGCCGCCTGAGCCCTATCACCCGGGACAGGATGATGCGAGCCACCTCCGACTTGGGCATGAGGTCCAGATGCTCCTCCGTACCGTCCGGCGAGATGATCGACACCTGGTTGGTGTCCGTTCCGAACCCACTTCCGGGCTTGGTGACATCGTTCGCCACTATAAAGTCCACACCGTACGAGGCGGCCTTCTTCACCGCCCTATCCAGTCCTCCGGTTTCGGCGGCGAAACCAACGATCGTCACTCCCGGATTGACCCGCCGAACCAGACCGGACAGCACATTAGGGGCCGGCTCCAACACGATCCGGGGTGGACCATCGGTCCTCGCCAACTTGGCGGACGACACCACCGACGGTCGAAAGTCCGCCACCGCCGCGGCGAGCACCGCCACATCGATCTCTGACGATCGCGACCAGACCGACTCGGCCATGTCCTCGGCGCTTTCCACCCTTACCGGCTCTACTGCAGTCGGCAACGTGTCTGTATCCGCGGTGGTGACCAGAATCACCCGTGCGCCTAGCCGGGCTGCTTCAAACGCCACCGCGTGGCCCATCTTCCCGGAAGAGCGGTTTCCCACATAGCGGACCGGGTCGACGGCTTCCCTGGTGCCGCCCGCGGTAACCAGCACCACCAGGCCCGCCAGAGGTGTATCGAATAGCTCCGCCGCGGCCTGCAGGATGGCCTCCGGTTCGGCCATGCGACCCATCCCCATATCCCCTCCGGCTAGGGGACCGGCCACCGGACCCACCAGCCGACGACCGTCATGTATAAGAAGCTGAACATTGCGACGGCAGGCGGGTTGCTCCCACATCTCGGTGTGCATTGCGGGCGCCATTACGACCGGACCGTCGAAGGCGGACACCGTTGCGGTCAGGGCGTCATCCGAGAAACCATTAGCCACCTTCGCCATCACGTTGGCGGTGGCGGGTGCTATCACCATCGCGTCGGCCCATTCGGCCAGTTCTGTGTGTGGGCTTATCCGGCTTCCCTCGAACAAGGATGTGACGGCCATACTTCCGGTCACCGCGGAGAGGCTCCGCTCGCCGACGAATCGGAGCGCTCCGGCTGTCATGACCGCTCTGACATGCGCTCCGTGTTCGACAAGGCGGCGCGCCAGGTAAACAGACTTGTATGCCGCTATCCCCCCCGCTACACCCAGCACCAGCCGACGACCGTCCAGGGCGCCTACCAACTCTTCGTCAGCCGGACGGCCGGTGATCACTTCCCCGGTCAGATGACGGCGGGCCGTCTCCATAGCCCGATATTCGGCACGCTCCGGATACCGGGCTACCCTACTCCGAGTTCTTCGAATCCCGGTTCTTCCCTCTCCTCGGCGACCGGTTCCTCGGGGTCGGCGACCACGAGCGCGCCGGCGGCAATCTCCTCCAAGGCGATCGTGAGCGGCTTGTGGCTAAGAGAATGAACCTGTGGGGGAACGTATTGCCCGATGCCTCCACCTAACTGGCTGTAGTAGTTGTTGATCTGCCGGGCGCGACGGGAAGCCAGCACCACAAGGTCGAAACGCCCTCCGGCCTTTTCTACGAGTTCTTCGACTGCCGGCGCGCTCATTTTATGGTTCTTCCTTCTCGGTTCGGTGGTGGGATTCCCGTACGGGTGACCTTAGTCGCGGCTTAGCCATTTCCCGCCGCGGGAACGGTACTGTCGATTATACCAAGTATCTCGCCCACGGTTTCGTGGAGGTCCTCGTTCAAGACTGTGTGGTCGAAAAAGTCCGGAGCTACCCTCAACTGTTCCTCGGCCAGCCCCAAACGGGTGCTTATCTGGGTCTCGGTCATGTCTCTGCGGCCTCGCATCCTGGCCTCGAGTTCCTGGATAGACGGGGGAACTACAAAGATAGAAACTGCTTCCGGGAAAACTTCCATCAGGCGTATCGCCCCGGAGACCTCTATGTCGACCACTACATCTTCGCCTCGGGCAAGACGATCGAGAACCTCCTCCTTCGGCGTACCGTACCGGCTGCCCGCGAACTCAGCCCACTCCAGAAGCCGATCCTCACGAATCATCGTCACAAAGTCATCGGGACCGATGAAGTGGTAATCCACCCCGTCTGTTTCACCGGAGCGAGCCGGTCTCGTGGTGACGGATACGGCGAAATGGAACGAACGCCGCGCCGCCATAGCCCTGACCACCGTGTTCTTGCCGACGCCCGACGGCCCTGAGATGATTATGAGGCGGCCGACGCCGGGCGGAGCGAGCGCCTGAGGCTCAATCGAACTCTTGCAGGAGCGAGCTACGTTGTCGCTCACCGAGACCTCGAATCCGCCGACTCTCTGCAATACCGAGTCTCTCCATAAGTCGTTTGGACTTTATTTTGCCGGTTCGGGGCATCGAGGCGAGCACCACACTCACTTTGGTGCCGGCAACCACCGGGTCGGCATTAGCCTCCTCGAATAGTTCAGCCATCGACATGGATCCGGTCTTGAGCAGTTGCTTGACCTCTGCCCGCTTCTTACGGGCGTGAGCCGCCTTCTTGAGGGCGGCGGCCCTTTGTTCAGGGGTCAACTGCGGAGGTGTCATAACTTTTCCTTCGTCCGATCTGTAGCGTCTCATCTCCGGCGCGAGCGCCGCTGAGTTGGACGCGGTTCGACAACTCTAGTCAGCAGCGGACCCACCACGAACACCGGTTAGCTCCACCACTATGTTCCGAGCCGCCCGGACCGGGTCCATCGCCTTGGTGATGCTCCGACCGATCACCAGGTAGTCGGCGCCGTGCCGAACCGCCTCCGAAGGCGTGGCGGTTCTAACCTGATCGTGCGGTGTGACCCCGAGCGGGCGGATTCCCGGGACGACCGTTATCAGCTCGGGCGCGACATCTGCTATGACCATCAATTCCTTGACCGAGGTAATGACACCTTCACACCCGGCCCGCCGCGCCAACCTGGCCCGTTTCGCAGTCAGCTTGCCTAGCGACGTAGAAACACCTGTCTGGGAGAGGGCCGCTTCATCAAGACTGGTCAGGACCGTAATGGCAAGAACGCCGGCCGGTCGGGCGCCCGCTCCTTCGGTTAGCCCTTCCACGGCTGCCTCCAGCATCGCTCGGCCACCGGAAGCGTGGGCCGTCACCCAGCGAGCGCCGGCTCGTCCCAGGTTATAGGCGGCCGCCCGAACGGTATTCGGGATATCGTGCAGCTTGGCGTCGGCGAAAACCGGTTTCCCCAGGCGAGCCAGCACCCCGACGGTTCTGGGACCCGGCCCGGTAAGCAGCTCCAAGCCGACCTTGAAACCTCCTACATGCGGTTCGAGATCACGGGCGAGAAAAACCGCTTGCTCGGCGGTCGATACGTCCAAGGCCAGAAGAACCGGATTGTGACTGGCCTTCACGGGACGTTCTTGCTCCACACCCTCAGGATATCGCATCGCGCCTTCAGGATCGAAGCGTCAGGCCGGCTGCCCGCTCCGTATGTAGGTCCCGATTGCCTCGACCCGTTTATCCAA
>CAZEZF010000132.1:0-7271 GCA_964516495.1 uncultured Acidimicrobiia bacterium
CTAGGACGACATTCTCATCGTCTTCTCATGCTCTTCTCAGCCCACTCCAAGGTAGTTGCTGCAAGCTGGGTTCGTAAGTAGACCCAAAACCGAAGGAGGGTTTGGTGAGAAGATACATCATCCCGGTCGCCGCACTGCTTGTGTTGGTAGCCGGAAGCGTGGCGTGGGCGTATTCCGGCCGCCAAGGACCCGGAGTTGCAGGACCGAACGGTACCACCGGAGGCGGCGCAACCGGAGTGTTGGAAGAGGTCCTGGCGGATCTGGTAGCGGACGGAACGATAAACCAGGACCAGTCGGATGCCATCGTCGCGGCTGTTGAAGAGAGAAAGACGGAGATCATGGACGCCAGGAAAGGTCTCAAGACACAGATGATGGCTTTCTGGGAGGACGGGATACTTACCGCCGACGAGATCGAGCAATTACCTGTGGCGGACTGGATCACCGATCCGGACGGCCCCCTGGCCGAGGCGCTGGAAGACGGTAGCATCACGAGGGAAGAACTCGAGGAGCTTGCTACTACTCGACGTGGCTATCTCGGCCAACCAGGACGTTCCGGCCCGTGGCATCGGGGAGCGCACGGAGGCCGGTGGCATCACAAACCATCGAATATCGAGGAGGTATCCGGAACGGCAGGTACACTCTCGCTCTAAGAAAGCGTTTCAGTCCCGGCCTGATCAAACGGGTCCCGGTCCTCCTCCCCGTCCGGGACCCGTTACCGCTACCACTCACTCCGATAAGGGGAACGTCGGAATCCGGGGACCCTGATGTGTTTGACCCTGATTCTTCATGCCCCAGACACACCGAACTCAAAAAGGCCACGTCAAGCCCACTTTCACGGGATGTCCCGGCCTTCACCTCCGGGTGATAGGCGCGGCCCCGTCCAGACGAGGCCACCACGCAGCTATTTTCCCAGGTCAGAGAGTTCTGTGCCTCTCTCGGTTACCCATTCAAACCCCTGCATGAAAAATCGGGGTTGATGGGGTTCAAACTCCTGCGAGTGGTCGGCGCGGACCGGGTGTCTCATGGATCTCAAATAATCGGGGCTAGGGGAGGCTGAACCCGACTTCCGCCCCACCGTCGGGAAGGTTGCGGGCGAATACCCTCCCGCTGTGCGCCTCGACCAGCTGTTCAACGATGGCGAGTCCGAGGCCTGATCCGGGCGTCGTGCGCGCCCCTTCGGAACGGTAGAAACGGTGGAAGATGTAGGGAAGATCCTCCTCCGGAATCCCGGGGCCGTTATCCCGGACGGCGACCGTGCTCCCGTTCACCCGTATCTCAACTGCTGTATCCGCCCACTTCACCCCGTTATCAGCCAGGTTTCCGAGCGCTCTTTCAATTTGTGACCGCCGGCCGATTACCGTATCGCCCGCCCCGGACACGGTTACGGTTTTCGTGTCCAACTGGCGGAATCGATCAGCGACCTCGGCGGCCAGCACGCTCAGGTCGATGTCTGTCAAAGGCTCATCCGTATGGTGAACGTCGGATGCCAGATCCACGAGTTCCGCGGCGAGGTCACCGAGTTGCTCGGATTCGAAAAGGGCGTCATTCACGAGTTGCCGCCGTTGTTCAGCAGAGAGGCGGTCACCCTGACGACGCAGGAGCTCAAGGTTGGTGCGGAGAGCGGTTATCGGAGTTCGGAACTCATGACCTGCATCGGAAACCAGTCGTTGCTGTTCTCGTTTCGAAGTGGAGAGGGCGTTCAGCATGGATGAGAAGGCGGTAGCCAGACGACCGATCTCGCCCGGCGCCGAACTATCGAGTTCTCCCGTGATGTCGAGCCGCTCGGTTCCGGCGATGCGCTCGGCCGTACGGGTGAGGTTGGAGATCGGGCGTACGGCGTTCGACGCCAGCACCCAGCCGGTGAACGCGACCAGCAACACCCCGAACACTCCGATAAGAGCCAGACGGTTGGTCAGCGCGGTCAGGTTGGCGTCAACGTTCGACCGGTCGACGGCGATCTGGAAACCAAAGGAGGAGATGCCGTCGAAGGTACGTAACCGGATCGGTACGGTGATCATCCGGTAGTGACCGTCGCCGACCACTACATCTCGGATCAGGTGGGGTCCGTCGCTTGCGAGGATGGCTAGATCTGACTGCCCGACAGGAAGGATTACACCCTCGCGTCCGATGCGTATCACGATTTCGCCACTGCTGTTGAACGCCTGGACGGCCGCGTCGAAGTCTACGATTCTGGGTAGGGCGCGCATCCGCTGAGCGCGGTTTGCGGTGTCCAGGTTTCCGGTCCAGCGTGACAGTTCCGACGCCCGGTGTCGTAGATCGGCGTCCAGGGTTCCCCGCAGTTGGCGGTCGGTTGATATGACCGCGGCAAGGGTGATGACCCCGATGGCCAGGGTAGCGACTATTCCCAGGCCTAACGCCCATCGCCAGCGCAGACTCACGGTTCCCGAACCACGTATCCGACCCCGCGAACCGTGTGGATGAGTCTCGGCTCGCCGTCGGCTTCCAGCTTGCGGCGCAGGTAACCGATGTAGACCTCGAGCGGGTTGGATCGGGTCTCGAAGTCGTATCCCCAGATGCGGTCCATGAGCACCTCTCTGGTCAGGACGGTCCGGGCGTTGAACAACAGAAGCTCCAACAAGTCGAACTCGGTCTTGGTGAGGTGTATCTCCCGAGTACCTCGGAAGACCCTCCTGCTGTCCGGTTGGAGGGAAAGGTCGGCAAGGCGGAGGCGTTCGTTCTGAGGGATGAGCGAACCTCGGCGAAGCAAGGCGCGGAGCCGGGCAAGTATCTCCTCGAGGGCGAACGGCTTGACCAGGTAGTCGTCAGCCCCTGCGTCGAGCCCGGCCACCCGATTGGAAACCTCGTGACGAGCCGTAAGCATGAGGATAGGAGTGGTATCTCCGCGGGCGCGTATCCGTCGGGTGAGTTCCAAACCGTCCATGACCGGCATCATCACGTCCAGAATCATTACTTCAGGAACGATCCGTGTCGCCATTTCAAGGCCCTTGCGGCCGTCAGGCGCCGAGAAGACCTCATAACCCTCCAAATCAAGCGCGCGGCTGAGCGACTCCCGTACTGCACGGTCGTCCTCGACTATAAGTAGGCGGGCGGCGCTAACCACAATTTTTCCATGTAGGGGTTTGGATAGGTGACCGAGAGAGATGCAAGGAACTCTCTGACCTGGGAGGATAGCTGCGTGGTGGCCTCTACTGGCCGAGGCGCGCCCATCACCCTGAGGCGAACGCCGGGACGCCCCATGACGCTGCGCTTGACGCGGCCTTTTGGGGTTCGGTGTGTCTGGGGCATGGATGAATCAGGGTTAATGGTTTTTTCCTCGGCATCGGACCATCATGGTTCCACAGTCAGAGTACCGGGTGGTCCGGGTGACCTTATCGTGACCGTTGCTCTTCAAGGTCGGTGTCGCGGTCATCGGGAGGTTTGGTGAACGAATATGATGTGGCGGTCATCGGGGCCGGAATCGTCGGGCTGGCGACCGCGAAGGAACTATCCGAGCGGAATCCGGGTCTGAGACTTATCGTGCTGGAGAAGGAAGGGCGGGTGGCGGCGCACCAGTCCGGCCGCAACAGCGGCGTTATCCATTCGGGGTTGTATTACCGTCCCGGCTCGCTGCGGGCGACCTTGTGCCGTGAAGGCATCAGACGTCTGGTTCGCTTCTGCGATCGACGGGGAGTGGATTACAACCGCAAGGGCAAGGTTGTTGTCGCTACCGCGGAGCGGGAACGCGCCGAACTCACCAAACTGGAGCAGCGCGGCAAGGACAACGGACTCCAGGGTCTGCGCCGGATCGGCCCTGCCGAGTTGGCTGAGATCGAGCCTCATGCCAGGGGGATAGAAGCACTGCACGTTCCCGAAGCGGGAGCGGTCGACTTCGGCGCGGTGTGCCGGGCAATCGCCGATGTGCTGCGGGAGCGAGGGGCGGAGATACGAACCTCTTTCAGGGTTGAGAACATCGGTGCGGAGAGATCAGGGGTCACGGTCGAGAGTTCCTCCCAAACCGTTACGGCGCGGGGAATCGTCAACTGTGGAGGGTTGTTCAGCGATCGTCTGGCGTTGATGGCCGGTGTCGATCCGGAGGTGAGGATTCTCCCCTTTCGTGGGGAGTATTTCGATGTGGTCGGCGCCTCATCGACGTTGGTACGCTCGTCGATCTACCCGGTTCCTGATCCCAGGTTTCCTTTTCTTGGTGTTCACCTGACCAGGACGGTGTACGGCATCGTCAGGGCAGGACCCAACGCGGTGCCGGCCTTGGCCCGGGAAGGCTATCGACGGACTACGGTTCGTCTGCGAGATCTGTTCGATGCGGCCACCTACCCCGGATCTGTTCGGTTCGGCGCCGGGAATTGGCGGTTCGGGGTGGCGGAGATCCTACGATCCGCCAGCCGCAAACGTTTCATACGCTCCGCCCGCGCGTTGGTACCCGCCATCGACGCCGACGATCTTCGGCCCGGCAGGCCGGGGGTCCGGGCCCTTGCCGTGACCCGTACCGGCAAACTTCACGACGACTTCCTGATCCGGGTGGGTTTCCGTTCGGTCCATGTTCTGAATGCGCCTTCGCCGGCGGCCACCTCGGGGTTGGCGATCGGCGCCCGTATTGCCGACCAGGTCTCCGGAGCCCTCGACATCGGATGAATGGAATCCACACCTGACCCTGATTATTGTCTGGGAGGGTACTTAACCCTGATTTTTCATGCAGGGGTTGAATGGGTAACCGAGAGAGAGGCAATCAACTCTCTGAACTGGGAAAATAGCTGCTTGACGGCCTCGCCTGGGACGGGGCGCGCCTATCACCCAGAGGTGAAGGCCGGGACATCCCGTGAAAGTGGGCTTGACGTGGCCTTTTTGAGTTCGGTGTGTCTGGGCATGAAGAATCAGGGTTAAAACCCCGGTGTCCGAATGGCGGCAGGCGGCCGGGATTAGGAGGGACGGGAGTGGAATATCGGATTGAGACGGACTCGATGGGTGAGGTACGCGTTCCCGCTACGGCGCGATATGGAGCGTCAACCCAGCGAGCGGTGGAGAACTTTCCCATCTCCAAACTGCGGTTCAGCCGTAGGTTCATCTGGGCGTTGGGCCTGATAAAGGGTTCGGCGGCCCGGGAAGCGGGAAAAGCCGGCTATGTACCGAAACAGGTGGCTTCCGCAATAGCGGCGGCCGCCGACGAGGTAATGGAGGGCGCTCTCGACGACCAATTCGTACTGGACATCTTCCAGACCGGTTCGGGTACCTCCACCAACACCAACTCCAACGAGGTAATCGCCAATCGGGCCACCGAATTGCTGGGCGGGGAGATGAGCGATCGTCTCGTGCATCCCAATGACCAGGTCAACTACGGCCAATCGTCGAATGATGTGATCCCCACGGCCATCCATGTAGGCGCCGCAGCCGCGGTTCGTGAGGATCTGCTCCCCGCCCTCGACGGACTGGCCGGAGCTCTGGAGAGCAAGGCCGACGCCTTCAGGGAGGTTGTCAAGTCCGGTCGTACCCATCTGATGGACGCAACCCCGGTGACGCTGGGTCAGGAGTTCTCGGGTTACGCGGTGCAGGTCCGGCGATGCGTGGGCCGGTTGGGGGCGGTAATGCCCGATCTGGAGGAGCTGGCCCTGGGAGGGACGGCGGTGGGAACCGGTCTCAACGCTCCGCCCGGGTTTGCCTCGTCGGTCATCCGGACCATCGCCCGTAGGAGCGGCCACCCTTTCCGTGAGGCGGATAATCACTTCGAAGCCCAGGGATCGAAAGATGCGGTGGTTATGGCCTCCGGCGCCCTTAAGGCGGTCGCCGTTTCGCTCTTCAAGATCGCGAACGATCTCAGATGGCTTTCTTCCGGTCCCCGCACCGGGTTGGCCGAGATAAGACTCCCCGCCCTGCAGCCGGGTTCCTCGATCATGCCGGGCAAGGTGAACCCGGTTATTCCGGAAATGGTGATGCAGGTTGCCGCCCATGTTGTGGGCAACGACACCGCCGTCACCTGGGGCGGCGCCAACGGGAACCTGGAGCTCAACGTGATGATGCCGATGATGGCTCACAATCTATTCGAAGGTATCGAGTTGCTCACGAACGCCGCTTCGGTGTTCAGGGAGCGTTGCGTGGAAGGAATCGAGGCCGACGAGGAACGGGCCCGGGGCCTGGTCGAGCAGAACCTTATCGTGGTTACCGCCCTCAACCCGCGGATCGGTTATGACAAGGGGGCGATCGTGGCCAAGGAAGCCTTCTCCTCGGGACGCACCGTTCGCGAGGTGGTCAGGGAGAAGGGCTACCTGGACGAGGAGGAACTGGATAGGGCCCTCGATATCAAGAGGATGACCGAGGGTGGGGTTCTGTAGCCGACGATCTCGGGGCGGTTCCGGATTGTTTGCCGGAGGTTCACGCACCGATTCCCGGATTCGCTGATGAAGAATCGTGGTCACCGCGGGGCCGCTGCCCTTGGGAACCTTGAAACCGCGAAAAACATCTCTCCGGTCCTGCGGACTCCCCCTAACGGGTCCCGCCCCCAACCGCCGCCTCCTCGGCGCCGAAACGCGTCCCGCCATACCCCGAATCCGGGGTTGGTACGTTCAGTATGATCCAGCCCGGCCCGTCCGGTACCCAAACGGGCCGCTTGGCGCTTAGCGGTTACCTACCAGTATGCAACATGGCAGGGACATAAACCGTCTCCCTGCTACGACAACCGGCCACCCGGGCAAAGAAACAAATACCCAGTAACCAGTCGGCGCCTTTCGGTCGCCGGAGAGTCAAGTCGGGTTGGTCTGATCAGCCCGGTAGTCGCCGATTGCTTCTTCGAGCGTCGTCCATGGAAGGTTGGCGCACTTGATGCGGACCGGGAACCTGCGGACGCCTTGGAGGGCTTCGAGGTCGCCTAGCACCGCACCCGGACGTTCCGGGTCGAGCTTCGGGTCGGTGGCGCCGTCGACGCCCATCATGCCCTTGAATCCGTCGGTCAGGTCCCTCACCTGTTCGGTGGTCTTGTTCCGCACCGCCTCACCCATCATCGATCCCGAAGCCTGGGAGATGGAGCATCCCTGTCCGGTAACTCCGATTTCCAGGATAATCCCATCCGAAATCACCAGGTCCACATGTACGTCGTCGCCGCACAGAGGGTTGTTTCCGTCGGCGCTCGCATTGGCCCGGGGAAGACTCCGGCGGTTGCGCGGACTCCGGTAGTGGTCGAGGATTACCTCTCGGTAGAGCTCTTCAAGTGCCATAAGTCGAACCTCCGCCAAACCTCATGGAAGGTTAACCCTGATTCTTCATGCCCCAGGCACACCGAACCTTAAAAGGCCACGTCAAGCCCA
>CAZEZF010000133.1:0-7016 GCA_964516495.1 uncultured Acidimicrobiia bacterium
TGGCGTGGCTTTTGCTACATCGGTGTGTCTGGGGCATGAAGAATCAGAGTTAACGTTACCATCACACCCTTCCCGCAAGTCATCAGGTTCCATTGTTATTGGAGGTCATTCCAGTCGGGGAAGGAGAGAAGCATGACGGTAACCGAGTCACTGATCGACGCAACGGACGAAGCCCGTCAAGCGGAAGTCCGGTTCGATCCGGCGAAGGAGATGACCGGTTCACCTGGCGGGTTATCGGTTTCGTGACCGCTCTCGTTCTCGGAGCGATCGGACTGATCATCGCCGTATTGCGCTGAGAGCCGGTGCCGAGGTTCCGCCGGTTTCCCCTACCTGTTCTTTACCGGCGGGTCGCGGATGGACCTGTGACGATCGACAGGAACTGGTCGTGAAGCGTTCCGTTGGTGGCTAGACCGGTTCCGGTATGGATGGAGTCTCCTCCGTCGATAGCGGTAAACCGCCCCCCGGCTTCGGGGATGATGACGGCCATCGGCGCGATATCCCACGGCTTCACTACGGGATCGAACATGGCCTCGACCCGTCCTTCCGCCACCAACGCATATCCGTAGGCGTCTCCCCATCCCCTCACGATCAACCCGCTATCCAGCAGGCATCCGGCGATACCGTCCGGTATCAGGTCGAATCCGCTCACGCAAAGGACCGAGCCGGCGAGAGTGGTACGCCCGCTGACCTCGACCTTGCGGTCGTTGAGGAAGCATCCGACTCCTCGTCCTGCCGTCACGGTCTTGCCCAAGGCGGGAAGGTCGATAATCCCGATGGCCATCCCATGACGATCCTCCAGCGCCAGCAGGGTGGCGAACAGGGGTACTCCTCGGATGAAGGATTGGGTTCCGTCGATCGGGTCGATGTACCAGGTTCGGCTTGCGGCGCCCTCGGTATTGCCGAATTCTTCTCCAACCACAGAGTCATGGGGATAGCGGTCCGCCAGTTCGTCACGGAGCCATCGCTCCGCCGATCGGTCGGCTTCGGTAACGGGACTGCCGTCACCTTTGGTCCCGACCTCGGCGTTCGATTCGTACCAATCGAGTGTGAGTCTTCCTGCCCGGTGAGCAAGGTAGGCGGCCTCCTCGACCAGGGTTTCGGGGACGGGGGGAGCGCTAACCATTGCTTTCGCCGGCCCGGAGAAGGCCGAGGACGATTCCGTCCTCCAGAGCTTCCCACGAGGCTTCGATTACATTGGTGTGGACCCCGACCGTGCCCCAGGCGTTGACCCCGTTACTGGTCTCGATGAACACCCGCACGGTTGCCGCGGTGGATTCGGTGGAGTTGAGCACCCGAACGAGGTAGTTGGTTAGTTTCAGGTGGGAGAGTTCCGGGTAATGGGGGATGAGTGCTTGCCGGAGCGCGTGGTCAAGGGCGTTGACGGGGCCGTTGCCTTCGCCGGTCGTGATGATCCGTTCCCCCTTGACCAGCAGTTTTACGGTTGCTTCAGCCAGGATCTCCGTGTCTGTTCGGCGCTCGGTGAATACCCGAAATGATTCCAGCTCGAAATAGTCATGGGTCCACCCGGCGATCCGTCGCAACATGAGCTCGAAGGATCCGTCGGCCGCCTCGAAGTGGTAGCCGCGGTGCTCCATACTCTTGATCTCGTCCAATACACGGACGGCCTGCTGATCGGTCATCTCGACGCCGAGGTCCCGGGCCTTGGACAGGATCGTCGCCTTGCCGGACAATTCGGAGACCACCATCCTGGTCCGGTTGCCGACCGACAAGGGATCCAGATGCTCGTAGGCGTCCGGCCTCCTGACCAGGGCCGAGGTGTGGAGACCGGCCTTATGGGTAAAGGCGGAGGTTCCGATGAATGGGCGGTGGGGGTCAAGGCTGATATTGACGATCTCGGCGATGTGGTGGGCGATGGGGGAGAGATTCTCGAGGCGATTCTCTCCGAGTACCGGGACACCCATTTTCAGTACCAGATCGGGCAGGAGGGTGGACAGGTCGGCATTGCCGGTGCGTTCACCGTATCCGTTTATGCATCCTTGCACCTGGCGGACCCCCAGATCAACCGCCGCCAAGGATGAGGCCACCGCGCACCCGGCGTCATTGTGGAAGTGGACACCCAACTCGGCGTCGGGGAGCGCTTCCTGGACCTGGCTTACCGCTTCGACGATTCGGGTCGGTAGGGACCCGCCGTTGGTATCACACAGGATCAACCGCTCGGCGCCTTCCTCATAAGCCGACCGGATTATGCCCAGGGCGAACTCCGGATTAGAGGCGTACCCATCGAAGAAGTGCTCGGCGTCGAAAAAGACCCTGACCCCGTGGCGGGACAGGTAGCCGACCGATTCGGCCACCATTGCTACGCCTTCATCGAGGTCGGCGCGGAGGGCCTCCCTCACATGGTAGTCCCATGCCTTGCCGACTATGCATACCACCTCGGTTTCCGACTCGAGCAGGTTGTGGAGTTGGGTGTCGCCCACCACCGACGCCCTGGGTCGGCGGGTTGAACCGAACGCGGTGAGCGCCGCGGTTGACATGTCCAGTTCCGAACGGGCCCGCTTGAAGAACTCGCTGTCCTTCGGGTTGGCGCCGGGCCATCCTCCTTCCACATAGGCAACCCCCAGGTCATCGAGCAACCGGGCTATACGTAGCTTGTCCGAGACGGTAAGCGATATCCCCTCCTGCTGGGCGCCATCCCTCAAAGTGGTGTCATATATCTCGAGTTGTGAGTGTGCCATGGCGTCTCCGCTGTGTTCGACTCCCTACCGCCATTACGAGATCAATTCGACATAAAGAAAGCCCTCCGCCGGAGCGCAGGGCTTTCGGGGGCTTGGGTTGTTTGATCCCAACGCCCCTAGTCGATAATGATCCAGGTTACATGCGACATTTCACCGAAAAGTGTGGTATATCGATTCCATTCTGTCAAGTAATAGATGCGGGAAGGTCGCACGCCGTCGCATGAGGACATGCCTTCCCACCGTCCACGGCTCGACTGATAGCATCATGGCGTCAGCCGCCGAGGTGACGGGTGAGCGCGCTGCTTGATACCGGGGGAGCAGCCTACGGTTGTGCGGTGCGTCGGGAACATGACCAGTCGGAGGGCCGGGTGACTAGCCCCAATTTTTGATGCAGGGGTTTGATCGGGTAACCGAGCGAGATGCAAGGAACTCTCTGACCTGGGACGATAGCCGCTTGGTGGGCTTGACGCGGCCTTTACGGTTTCGGTGTGTCTGGGGGCATGAGAATCAGGGCTAGGAGGGTGTTGAGAAACCCCCGGCTTGGCCCGATGTCCGATGGTAAACTCCCTGTTCAGCGTACGGAGGGCCAATTCAATCACCTGTTTTTCAGCACCGTCCTAGGAGTGACATGACCAGGAAGAGGGTTTTCTCCGGAATCCAACCGAGCGGGGACATTCACATCGGGAACTACGTCGGGGCGTTACGCAACTGGGTTGCAATGCAGGACGATTACGACACGGTGTACTGCGTAGTGGACCTGCACGCTCTCACCCTGCCCCAAGTCCCGGAAGAGTTTCGCCAGGCCAGGCTCAGGACCGCCAAGATCCTGCTGGCGGCCGGTATCGATCCGCAGCGTTCCCTGGTGTACTTTCAGAGCGAGGTTCCCCAGCACGCCGAGTTATCTTGGATTCTGGGGACGATGGCTTCCATGGGTCACCTATCTCGGATGACGCAGTACAAGGAGAAGCTGGACAAGGGCGGCCAGAACCTCGGTTTGTTCTCGTACCCGGTCCTGATGGCGGCTGACATCCTTGTGCATCGGGGTCATGCGGTTCCTGTGGGAAACGACCAGACCCAGCACCTCGAGTTCACTCGAGATCTGGCCGACCGTTTCAATACCCGATACGGGGACTACTTTCCTCGGCCCCGCCAGATCACGCCCGGCGTCGGCGCACGAGTCATGTCATTGCAGGCGCCAACGTCAAAGATGTCCAAATCCGATCCCGACCCGAATTCTCGCATCCTGGTTACCGACGATGAGGGCGCTATTCGTCGCAAGATAATGAGAGCGGTAACCGATTCAGGAAGGCGTATCTTCTATGACGTGGATCGCAAACCAGGAATAAGCAATTTAATCGATATATTGGCGGTCTTTACCGGCGACAGCGTGGGAGAGTTGGCTGACCGACACTCGACCGCCGGGTACGGGCACCTCAAGCAGGTGGTGGCGAAAGCGGTGGCGGCCGGTCTGGCGCCGGTGCGGCAAGCCTACCTCGATCTTGACGATGCGGAGGTGGAGGAAATAATGAAGGAGGGGGCGAGCGAGGCTCGGCGGAGGACGGAGCGGACGATGACCGATGTCAGGAAGATGATCGGCCTGCCGTGGTGAAGGGGTCGAGCGGAGGACCCGGATCGGCGCTCACCTCTCCTCACACGATGAAGAACAGGGTCACCAGCGTCATCAGGTTCAAGCCGCTATGAGCGAAGATCGGAGCGCTGAGATTGCCGGAGCGTATCCGCAGAACCCCTAGGAACAGGCCGAACAGAAAGAGTATCCCGATGGTGACGGCGCCGGTGGGTGAGAACAGCGAAGCGTCCGCAAGGTGAGCCACCGCAAAGACAGCCGCCGAGATGATTACGGCCACATACGCGGGCGCTCCCCGGCTCATGACGACCTGCATCGTGAGGCCGCGGTAGAGTAGTTCTTCCGCAATCGGTCCCATGATGGCGACCCCGAGGACCGCCGCGAATACGGTGCTGGTTCCCCTCACCGATGCGGCTGCCTCTACGATGGCCTGGGCGTTATCTTCCTCTATTCCCAGCAGGGATCTGACGGCTTCGGCCAGGACCGCCAGCAGGAGCGAGGCGGCGGCGCCTCCCATTACCCAACGCCAGTGACGACCCTCGACCACGAAGCCCAGGGAATCGGCAAGGGTTCCCGTTTTCCTTACCCGGGCGATCAGAACCAGCGTTCCGATATGGCCCAGGTTCTGGCAGGGAATGATCCACCAGAAGATGAGGTCGGCGTCGTACGTTCCCTCGTTCGATGCACCTCCGGCCACCAGTCCGGCGAGGAGTCCGGCCACGGCGCCGCCCAGCGCGACTATCAGAATGTCATACCAATGCCACGAGTTTCGTTCCACGAGTGCAACAGGCTAGCGCCGTGTTCGGTGTTCGGCGGTCGGTTCCGGTTAGCGGGAGGGCCGCTAACCCATTCCCTGTGAGGCTCACCGGTGTGGATGTGACATGACATCAGCACCGCGAGGGTTGGCCCGCGCCGTCCTCGACCTGACTCCACGGTTCCCCTATCGGACGACGGCCGGTTCCGATCCAACCCGGATATGGATCGCCGACGGGAACATCGAGGTAAGGGCCTGAAATCAGTTTGAGGTAGATCTGGTAGGTTGAGCCTCTCATAGTGGGGAGCGCTTGACCGATGAATGCGGCTGAGGTTTCGTCAACGACTCATCGACCGGTGCTGGTCTTGGATCTCGGCGCCCAGTATGCCCAGTTGATCGCCCGGCGGGTCAGGCAGGCCGGGGTCTTCTCGCTGATAGTTCCCCGCACCGTCAGCGCCGCGGAGATCATGGCTCATCGTCCCCTGGGAATCATCCTGTCGGGAGGTCCGTTGTCGGTCTACTCCGATGACGCCTATGTGATCAACCGGGACTTGTTGGAGCTGGGAGTGCCGATCATGGGGATCTGCTACGGGCATCAGCTGCTGGCCTCGATGTTGGGCGGGACGGTCGAGCGAACCGTCAATGCGGAATACGGACGTACCGAGCTGACCCTCACGGGAACGTCACAGTTGATGGAAGGCGCCCCGGACCGTCAGAACGTTTGGATGAGCCATGCGGACGCAGTCACCGAACCACCGCCCGGATTCGAATGTGTCGCAACCACCGCGGGATCGCCGGTAGCGGTCATGGAGGACCCGACGAGGGGAATGTACGGAGTTCAGTTTCATCCCGAGGTGATCCACACCGAACATGGCGCCGCGGTGTTCGAACGATTCCTCCGTATCGCCTGCCGGGCACCCTTTTCGTGGACCGGGGGGTCCATTATCGCCGAGCAGGTCGCCCGGATCCGCTCCCTGGTCGGCGAGGCTCGCGCAATCTGTGGGCTCTCGGGGGGAGTGGACTCGTCTGTGGCCGCTGCTCTGACCCAACGAGCGATCGGTGACCGCCTTACCTGTGTATTTGTCGATCACGGACTGCTTCGGCAGGGGGAGGGGTCGCGGGTTACCGAAACGTTCAGTCGCCATTTCGATACGGACCTGGTGCATGTCGACGCTTCCGACCGGTTTCTGGAGGCGCTTTCCGGGGTGACCGATCCGGAGAGAAAGAGGTCCATCATCGGAGAGATGTTCATCCGGACGTTCGAGGAAGCCACCTCCGATATACGTGATGCCCGCTTTCTTGTCCAAGGCACTCTCTACCCGGATGTGATCGAGTCCGGCGGGGGAGCGGCGGCCACCATCAAGACCCACCATAACGTCGGCGGTCTGCCGGATGACCTGGGTTTCGAGTTGATTGAACCTCTCCGAGACCTGTTCAAGGATGAAGTGCGGGCGATCGGGGAGGAGTTGGGCTTGCCGGAGGATATCGTCTGGCGGCAGCCTTTCCCCGGTCCGGGGTTGGCGGTACGGATCACCGGAGAGGTAACGAGGGATCGGGTTGAAACGCTCCAGGCCGCCGACGCCATCGTGGTGGAGGAGATACGTCGGGCAGGCTTGTATCGGGACATCTGGCAGTCTTTTGCGGTCCTTCCTTCGGTGAGAACGGTTGGGGTGCAGGGCGACGGGCGAACCTACGGTCACGCTCTGGTGGTGCGGGCCGTCACCTCTGAGGACGCCATGACGGCGGACTTTGCCCGCATTCCCTACCCGGTCCTCGAACGCATCTCGAGCCGGGTGATGAACGAGGTGCCGGGGATCAACCGGGTCGCCTACGACATCTCCTCCAAACCGCCCGCCACGATCGAATGGGAGTAACCGGCCGGCGACCTACGTACCGGAGTGTCGTCTTCCTACAGGGGTTTGGATCGGTAACCGAGAGAGGTGAAATTAACCACATGACCTGGGAAGATAGCTGCGTGACG
>CAZEZF010000134.1:0-6527 GCA_964516495.1 uncultured Acidimicrobiia bacterium
GGCTATCTTCCCAGGTCAGAGAGTTTATTGCATCTTTCTCGGCTACCCAATCAAAACCCTGCATGAAAAATTGGGGTTAAGAGGATGCGCGGATAGGTGGGTTTCGGTGGTCACTGTCAGCGTGTCGACACCGGATCGGACTTCGAAGTCCCTGGTCAGAACCAGTAACTCAATCCTCAGCGGTCGTGCGTCTAGCCAGGCCAG
This sequence comes from uncultured Acidimicrobiia bacterium, assembly GCA_964516495.1. GTDB lineage: Bacteria > Actinomycetota > Acidimicrobiia > Spongiisociales > Spongiisociaceae > JAPPFW01. Next base: position 205 of record CAZEZF010000134.1, read on the forward strand.
GAGCTATCCGCGCACGCTCTAAGAGGATGCCGACAAGGTCGGGATGAGTTGATTCGCGGCCCCCGGCGTGGGGACTCGCGGTCACGGGCTGAACCCACGGGACACTCCGCGCCGCGCTCGCGGGGTCCCGAGTCTTGGCTTCCTTTGTCCGGGGTTGGTAAATGGCGGTGCGGGGACCGATTTTTGTTCCCTGCCGCGTTGCTACCGGTAGGTAACCAAGAAGTCCGTTTGGGTACCGGCCGGGCCGGGCCGGCATCATGTTTGAACGTACCAATCCCGGGTTCGAGGTATGGCGGGACGCGTTTCGACGCCGAGGAGGCGGCGGTTGGGTGTGGGACCACTTGAGGAGGCAGCCGGACCGGAGGGATGCTTTTCGCGGTCTTGTGGTCCCCGGGCCAGGTGGTCCGGTGGCGGCCACGGTTTTCAATCAGAGAATCAGGAATCAGGACCACCGGGTCGCACTGGACGCCGACCGGCGCTTTTCTGCGGGATCCCGTCAGGAGCGTCGTTGTGAAGAGATTGCCGGGAAGACGAGGACGGGTTCGCCTCGATGCGCCGGACCGGGCGCCGTTGACGACTGTCGGGGCCGGCCGAAACATCGTTGTACTCTTCTACATAGGATCGCTCGGGTGACCGTCACCGATGCCGGGGAGCGCCAATTCATCCGCTCGCAAGCAGGCAACCTGTCGTATTCTACCAACCTTTACAGGTTCGGGAGTCACGAGGCGGCAGGTGTCGATGGCGTATTCACATCTAGGATGGAAATAGCATCCCGACGGTGGATTGGCGGGGTCGGCCACCTCACCGCGGAGAGGAACGCGCTTTCGCCGAGTCCTCGGATCGGTTCGGGGGGCGGCGTCGAGGAGTGCGGCAGTGTACGGATGCTTCGGCTCGGAGAAAACCTCGTCACGTTCCCCGATCTCGACCAGTTTCCCTACATACATGACCGCAACCCGGTCACTTATGTGTTTGACAACGCTCAGGTCGTGGGCGACGAATATGTAGGTCAGTCCTAGTTCTTCCTGGAGTCTGAGAAGTAGGTTGAGGGTCTGTGCCTGAACCGAAACGTCGAGGGCGGACACAGGTTCATCAGCGATCACCAGTCGTGGGTTGAGGGCCAAGGCGCGAGCGATGCCGATTCGCTGGCGTTGGCCGCCGCTGAAGGCATGGGGGAACCTTCGCATGTATTCGGGCCGGAGGTCGACCAACCGGAGTAGCTGCTCGACTCGGTCGATACGATCCCGGCGGTTGTCCATCCCGGCCAACAACAGAGGCTCGCCCACGATGTCAAGCACGGTCATCCGCGGGTTCAGCGAGGAACGGGGATCCTGGAATACCATCTGCATCTGCGAGCGCAAGGGTCGTAGTTCCCTCCTGGAGAGCCCACCGAGTTCGACCCAGGATCCGGAATCGGTCCGGAACCGGATCTCGCCCGAGGTGGGTTTGATCGCCCGAACGATGCAACGAGCGGTGGTGGTCTTCCCCGATCCGCTTTCACCCACTATGGCCAGGGTCTCTCCCCGTCGCACATCGAAGCTCAGACCGTCAACCGCCCGAACATAACCGCGGGTCCGGTTCATAAATCCGACCCGGATGGGGAAGTGTTTCCTGAGATCACGAACCTCGAGAATGTTCGACACCGCAGGCTCGCTGACAGTATGGTCGGCGCCGGGTGAAGTCATGGTTCGCGTCTCCGGGAGGGCGGTACCGCCCCATGCTCATCCACCCTTTCCGCAGCCGACGCCGGCTGGTCGCTGAACAGGTGGCATACCACCACCCGGTTGTCCGAGATGGTCCGGCTAGACGGTTCCGTCCGGTCACATAGACCCTCTATCGCCTCCGGGCAGCGCGGATGGAAACTGCATCCGCCCGGACGTTTGAACGGATGGGGCACCGATCCGCTGATAGCCGGGAGCTTTACCTTCGGCGCCGCGTCAAGGGCCGGGATCGATCGCAGCAGCGCCCTCGTATAGGGGTGTTTCGGATCATGGAAGATATCGTCTACGGGGCCCTGTTCGACCTCCCTGCCCAGATACATGACCACCACTTCGTCGGCGGTTTCGGCGATGACACCGAGGTCATGGGTGATGAGCATCAACGCCATCGAGCGTTCATCTTGGAGTGACATCATCAGATCCAGGATCTGGGCCTGGGTGGTTACATCGAGAGCGGTGGTCGGTTCGTCGGCGATCAGCAGTTTGGGGTCAGGGGCGAGTGCATGAGCGATCATGGCTCTCTGCCGTAATCCGCCGGAGAGTTCCCAACTGTACTGGTTCAGCGTGGCGGCAGGCCTCGGAATCCCCACCATAGCGAGCAGGTCGGCGGCCTTTTCCCGGGCGTTCCGTTTGGGGAGTTTGTCGTGCAGCCGGATGACCTCGATGATTTGATTGCCGATGGTGTGAACGGGGCTGAACGAAGTCATCGGTTCCTGGAAGATCAAACCGATCTCTTTCCCCCTCACCGATCGCATGAACCTTCCGTCGGCGCGTTGCTTCACCAGATCAACGGCGGCGCCGTCATCGCGGCTGAGCAGGATCTCGCCGTCGACAATCCGTCCCGGATCATCCACTATGCGTAGAATCGACAAAGCCGTTACGCTCTTGCCGCAACCGCTTTCACCGACTATTCCCAGGGTGCGACCGGCCGCAACATCGAAACTGACCCCATCGACCGCCTTCGTGACGCCCTCGTCGGCGACGAAGAAGGTTTTCAGGTTTCGGATCGAGAGCAGGGTCGGGGCGGGTTTCACGTCAGGCGCCATAAGGATCCGCGGCGTCTCGTACCCCGTCACCGAGGAAGTTGAAGGTCAGAACGGCCAGGATTACCGGCGCCACCGGTATCAGCATCCAGATCGCCTGGGCGACCGTCTGGACGTTCTGGGCGTCTTGGAGCATCACGCCCCAGGAAATAGCCGGTGGCCGGAGTCCGAGCCCCAGGAAGCTGAGAGAGGTCTCGGCGATTATCATGAGAGGGATGGCCAGGGTGGTAGCGGCAATGATGTGGCTGGTCAGCAGCGGGGCCATATGCACCCGAATGATTCGCCCGTCACCGGCGCCGCACAGCCGGGCGGCCATGACGAAATCCTCATGTCGCAGCTGAAGGAATCTTCCTCGGACTTCCCTGCCCAGCGTCGTCCATCCGATGAGCGAGATGATGATGGTGATCGAGAAGTAGATGCGGGTCGGGCTCCAGGTCAACGGGAGAGCGGCGGCAATTCCCAGCCACAGTGGAATGACCGGAACGGAGCGGAGGATCTCGATTACCCGCTGGATGATCGAATCGGTCAAGCCCCCGTAGTACCCGGAAACTCCGCCCAACGTTACCCCCAGGACCAGACTGAGGAAGACTCCGATCAATCCGATCGTAAGCGACGTGCGGGTAGCAAGGACCAGCCTCGAGAAGATGTCCCGTCCGAAGTTGTCGCTTCCCAGGAGAAAGATCGTGGCCTCGGCTTCGAAATCCGCCGGTACTCCGATCAGATGGATGTCGGTGTCGAATAGGCCGAACAGGCGATACTCGTAGCCGCGGGCAAACCAACGCACCGGTATCGAAACGGTTTCGTCGGCTATCCATACCTTCTTGAAGGTTTCCAGATCGCGTTCACCTGCCAGCGGGTGGACATGAGGAGCGAATGAACCGTCATCCTCGAACCATTGGATGGGTTGGGGAGGCACGAAGGATTGGGCGGGGCGGGAGTCGGTGGGGTCCGAGTAGGCGATGAAGTTTGCCAGAAGGGCTACCAGGTAGAACGCGATGATTATCAAGGCGGCGCTCACGGCGACCTTGTGTTTGCGGAACCTCCACCACATCAACCGCCACTGTGGCGCCACCGAGATCCGTTCTTCGCCCCCTGTTCTCGCGGTCACCGCCTCGCCGGACGGCTCGGTACGCACAGTTCGAGGTTCAGAGGCTTCCATGACGGATCCTGGGGTCGAGCCACATCAGTACCAGGTCGGAAATGAACACCCCCAGCACGGTAAAGGCGCCCAGCAGGAGGATGATGGCGCCCGCGAGGAACATGTCCTGGCTGAGCAACGAACTGAGAAGCACCGGACCCATCGTGGGGAGGCTTAGAACCACCGATACGATGACCGCGCCGGAGACGATGTTGGGGATGAGCAAGCCGACGGAGCTGACTACCGGATTCATCGAAACCCGCACCGGATACTTGGCTATGGCCTGCCGGTTGGAGAGTCCCTTGGCCCGGGCGGTAGTCACATAGGGTTGGCGTTTTTCATCCAGAAGGTTGGCGCGGGTGATCCGGATCAACTGGGCGGCGCCGGCGGTTCCGAGGACTATTGCGGGGATCGGGAGATGCCATAACATGTCCCCGACCTTGGCAAGGCTCCACGGTGCGGTTGCGTACTCGGCCGAGAACAACCCGGCCAGCGAAACATCGAGCCAGAGGTAGCCCACATACAAGAGCACCAGCGCCAAGAGGAAGTTCGGCGTCGCCAAGCCGAGAAAACCAAGAAAGGTAGCTATGTGATCTCCGACCGAGTATTGGCGGACGGCGGAGTAGATCCCGATCGGTAGGGCGATTATGAGAGTGAAAGCAAGCGCCGCTACCGATATAAGCATGCTGAGCGGTAACCGATCTCCGATTACCTCGACGACCGGTTTCTGGTAGAAGAACGAGGTACCTAGATTGCCTTGCAGAACCCTCCCCATCCAGAGGCCGTACTGGACCACCAAGGGCCGATCCAATCCATATTGGGCCCGTAGCTGGGCCGCTAACTCATCGGCGGTCTCGGTTCCGCTTTCCGCCAGTTCCAATAGGGCGGTGGATACGAAGTCGCCGGGAGGAAGCTGGATGATCGTGAAGGAGATGATCGAGATGACAAACAGGGTGAGTATCCCCAGCGCCGCTCTTCTCAGGATATAAGCCCAAATGGCTGCCTCCTCCCTTAGGCGCCGGTTGACCTTGCTTGGCGATATCGTAACCCGATATCCACCTCGGAAAGGGTCATTATGACCGCAAACTATTCCTCATCCCCCATAATTGCTTCCTATAGCGGCCAAGGCATACATCGCACCGGAACGGATGTGGATGAGGAGAGCGGACAATGGTTGGCGCAGCTGGTGCGGGATCGGGGGGCCGAACCGATGATCGAGTCGTTCCCGTTCGAGCGGTTAGACGTGCTGAACGCCTCTCTGGAGATCGGTGGTTCGGTCATTGACGGGGTACCGCTCTTCGACTGCCTCGGGACCGGACCGGATGGAATCACGGGTAGGCTCTCCCTTAGCCGGCAGCCCGGGGCTATCCTGTTGGCGAGAGCGGAACCGACCCTCAAGAGCGCGAATACCCGGAGAGCTCTTCGAATCCGCCACCATCCGGATCCGGCCGGAATCCTGTTGGTGACCGACGATAGAGAGGTTCCTCCGGGGCTGGCCTTGATCAATGCCTGGGACTATGAACAGCCGTTTGGGCCTCCGTGCCTTCAGGTCACCAGCAACGCATTTCCATTTCTAGAAGATGCATGCCGGTCGGGAGCGATTGCCCGGTTGGTGGTGTCAACCGACAGGACACCGGTTGAAGCCTTCAACGTAGGGGGTATTCTGCGCGGGTCCGACTCAACGCTTTCGCCGCTGGTTGTGATGACCCCGCGGAGCGGTTGGTGGGGATGCGCGTCGGAACGAGGGGCCGGTATAGCGGTCTGGCTGGATATAGTCGAAGCCTTGGCGGTGGCCGGCGCCCCTCGGACGGTCCTCTTTACCGCCAATACCGGTCACGAATTGGGCTACCTGGGTATACACCGATATATGGAGGTGAATCCAGGTCTCGGAAGGGAGGCGCATGCTTGGATCCATCTTGGCGCGGATGTTGCATCGGTTGATGCTGAGGTTACGGTCCAGTACTCGAACCGGGCCATCGGAGATCGGATCGAGACACTCGCCGCGCGGCATGGCGCACAGATAGATCACCGGGTTTCCGGAGAAGTTCGGCCGGTGGGGGAAGTCCGGGGAGTCTTCGAATGCGGAGGACGGTACGCGTCGATCTTGGGTCCGGGACCCTGGTTTCATCATCAGAGGGACTTGTGGCCTCATGTGATCGATCAGGGTAAGGCGGCCGCCTGGTCACGAGTGTTTGTGGACTTGGCGTTGTGGTTAGCCGCTGATTAGCGCCTGTTCTGCGAGTTGCGAGACTTGGATGAAGGCTTGCCCAATCGCCTGTGTGACGGTTCCTGCTCAGGGGTGGAATCGAACGGGCCGATCCCACTGTGAGACTATTGCGCATTCTCCGAGAACCGGACTTCTCGACCCGTAGACGGCTAGCCCTGATTCTTCATGCCCCAGACACACCGAACTCAAAAAGGCCACGT
>CAZEZF010000135.1:0-6476 GCA_964516495.1 uncultured Acidimicrobiia bacterium
CCATCCTGACCGGCGGTACGGTGATCTCGGAGGAGGTCGGACTCAAACTTGACGGCGTTGCCGTCGACATGCTGGGTCGAGCCCGTCGGGTAATCGTATCCAAGGACAACACCACCATCGTGGATGGCGCCGGCGCCGAATCGGATGTCAGAGCCCGGATCCGCCAGATCGAGAGGGAAATAGACAATACCGACTCCGACTGGGATCGCGAGAAGCTGCAAGAGCGTTTGGCCAAGCTGGCCGGCGGTGTATCCGTGATCAAGGTGGGCGCCGCCACCGAGGTGGAGCTCAAGGAGAAGAAGCACCGGATCGAAGATGCGGTATCCGCCACGCGGGCCTCGGTCGAGGAAGGAATCGTCGCCGGTGGAGGAGTTACCCTGCTCCGTGCCCAATCGGCGATCGACAGCCTCAATGGGGGCACTTCCGACGAGGCCGTCGGGCGTTCGATCGTTCGTCGCGCCTTGGAGGAGCCGATCCGCCAGATCGCCGACAACGGTGGCTACGAGCCCGGAGTGGTCGTAGACAAGGTCCGCAACGGTGAAGGCCCCTTCGGCTTCAATGCCGCAACCGGAACCTATGAGGACCTGCTGGAAGCCGGCATTCTCGATCCCGCGAAGGTGACCCGTTCGACCGTCCAGAACGCTGCGTCCATCGCAGCGCTGCTCCTCACCACCTCGGCCCTGGTGGCGGAGCACAAGGAAGATGCTCCCGCAGCCGGCGGTGACCACGGTCATCCCGGCGGCGGAGCTCCCGGAATGGACTTCTAAGGGCCTGTAGTCCAAAACCAAAAGCACGATTCGGGTGGGCCCGTCCTTGACCGGACGGGCCCACCTCGTCTAACCAAAATGGGGGATACCGGGCTCGGCGCACCGGAATCAGCGCTCGGCCCCCGGAATGTCTATAGTGCCCCGAATGCAGAACTCACCTTTCACCCAAACCCTGCCCCGAGTCGACCTGGCCCTGAAGCCGACCCCTCTTCAAGAGTTTCCCAGGCTGAGGGAGAACTGGGGCGGGCCACATGTCTGGGTCAAGCGGGATGATCTGACCGGCTTCGGATTGTCGGGCAACAAGGTACGCAAGCTGGAGTTCCATCTGGCCGCAGCCCGGGAAGAAGGCGCCGATACGGTTATCACCTGCGGCGCTGTTCAATCCAACCATTGCCGGGCTACCGCTCTTGCCTGTGCCCGGTTGGGATTCAAGGTACATCTGGTACTCCGCACCGCAGATGGCAGCGCACCTGAAAAGGCCGTAGCCAACCTTTTCATAGACTCGCTGGCCGGCGCCACCATACGCTTCATATCCGTGGACGACTGGGAGCATCGGGACGAGATCATGGCGGAGGAGGCCGCTCGCCTCGCCGAGGATGGACACAAGAGTTGGATAATCCCTCAAGGCGCCTCCGACCGACTCGGCATGTGGGGCATGCATCTGGGTTTCCGGGAGTTGATCGAACAGATTCCCCAGGAGATCGGCGCCGACGTCGCCGAGATATGGCATACGGGCTCGTCGGGTGGAACGACATCGGGGTTCGGATGGGCGGCGGACCGGACCGGGCATCAAACACCCATAGTGGCACTATGTATCTCCGAACCCGCCGAATCCTTGGTAGCCCGGATAACCCGCATCTGGAGTTCGGGTGTGGAGTTGTTCGGCGGTGAGATGCCCGACCCGCCGCTCGAGTGCATCGACCGTTACCTGACCGGAGGATACGCCCAGGTAACCGATGAATTGGTGGAGACCCAGGCCGAGGCTACGCGACTGACCGGCCTCCTGTTCGACCCCACATACACGGGGAAAGCGATCTACGGTCTTCGGAAGGAGATCGCGGCGGGTCGCTTCTCCGACGACGACCATGTGGTTTTCTGGCATACCGGCGGTGGGTTCGGAGCGCTGGTCGGCTGACGGCGCCGGCTAGCCAGGACAGTGCTTTAACTCTGATTCTTCATGCCCCAGACACACCGATGTAGCAAAAGCCACGCCAAGCGCAGCATCGTGGGGCGTCTTGACGTTCACCTTCGGGTGATGGGCGCACCCCGTCCCAGGCGAGGCCGTCAAGCAGCTATTTTCCCAGTTCAGAGAGTTGATTGCCTCTCTCTCGGCTACCCATTCAAACCCCTGCATGAAAAATCGGGGTTAAACAGGTGATCGGATCGGGCTTCCGTCCGCTGACCAGGGAGTTTCTCAGCACCCTCATGGTGTCCTGAATCTTTAGTCAGGTTCGCTTGATCAGTAACCCTTGAGAGTCGTGTTGAGCGACCGGGATCCGTATTCGTCTCTCAGTTAGCGCCGCGGTCGGCGGGACTCGGGGACCGTTTCTGTCCTACCCCTCTGTATATTGATAACCCCAATTCTTCATACCCCCGTCACACCGAACTCGAAAAAGCCGCGTCAAGCCCACTATCGCGGCGCGTCAGGCGATCACCCCGGCGAGTGAAGGGGTCACACTACCCGGTCAGGCGAGGCCACCAAGCAGCCATCCTCCCAAATCAGGGGATTTCCTAGCATTCCTCTCGGTTACCCATTCAAACCCCCTGCACAAAAAATCAGGGCTGGGCGGGGATCTGTCCTCGACTCCCTGGAATCAGGCGGTGGAGGGATGCGTTCCGACCAACTCCTCGTGTGCGCCTACGGATGAACCGCACACCGGGTTCGCCGCCTCGGGCCCCGAGGAGCCACGGGGGCCTTCGGGTGCGGTTCTCCGCAACGGTGGCCAGGTTGATTAGGCGGTCTACACCAGCGCCGCAGCCTTCTCCATCCAGCTTGACAGGCGATCCTTGTCAAGACCGGTCTTCTCGGCAAGGTCATCCGCATCGGCAATCGCCAGTTGCGCTATGGTGCTGATCCCTGCTGAATCAAGGCGCTCGGCATCTTCGGGCGACACCTCCAGCACCGATGTGAGGTCGGGCGCAGGCGGCGCGGCGTTCGCCGATTCGGGCGTCTGAGCTTCCGGAGTGGCTTCGGGGGTCTCGTCTTCGGAAGTTTGAGGCGCCTCCGCCGTTTGAGGAGTCCGGGGCTCCGGCGCCGGCTCAGGTGTCTGGGGTTCGCGGTTCAGCGTCATGCCCACGAAGCGGTGCCGCACCAGCCAGCCTACCGCTCCCAAACCACCGAGGAACGCAAAGAACTTGAGTAAACGTTTCATGGCCGGCCGTTAACCTCCCCATTCCCATATGGTCGTTGGTCTCGACATTCGAGTGACGGGCCGTTAAGCCCATGTGGGCAATACTACTCGTTGGCGGCGGCTACCGTCACTCCCGCGAAACACCACTAGCCTCGTCCTGACAAAGGAGCGCCCGATTTGAAGATCGACTTTCATCTTGCCGACGGCCCGCTCACGGAGGTGCGGCGCCAGACCGCCCGGGCCCGTGATCTCGGCTATGACGGGATATTCACCTCCGATACCGCCCATGATCCGTTTCTGCGAGTCGCGGCAGCCGCCACGGAGGCGCCCGGCTTGGATGTCGGCACAGCCGTAGCGGTAGCCTTCGCCCGTTCTCCGATGACCGTCGCTCAGACCGCATGGGACCTCACCGCCCTCTCGCAAGGCAGATTTCTGCTGGGACTGGGAACTCAGGTCCGGGCCCATGTACAACGCAGGTTTTCGATGCCCTGGGGAGCGCCGAGCAGGAGGCTGGCGGAATATATCGAAGCGTTGCGGGCCATATGGGCTAGCTGGCAGCAGGGTGAACGCCTTCGGTTCAGGGGCGAGTTCTACTCGTTTACCCTGATGACGCCCTTCTTCGACCCGGGACCGATCAAGCATCCCGACATACCGGTCTATATCGCCGGGGTGGGACCACTGATGGCGCGCCTAGCCGGGAGAGTGGGCGACGGCTATCACGTACACCCCTTCCACACCGTCCGATTCCTACGAGAAGTGACGGTCCCGGCGATACGAGAAGGCGCTCAACAGGCAGGTAGGAGAGCAAACGAGGTTGAGGTGGCGTCCAGCGTGTTTGTCATCACCGGTCGGGACCGCCGTGAGATGGAGGCCATGCGTGAACAGGTCAGACGACAGATCGCCTTCTACGCCTCGACTCCCGTCTACCGACGGGTCCTGGATCAGCACGGCTGGGACTTCGGCCCCCGCCTGACCTCTATGTCCAAACGGGGCAAGTGGGAGAGCATGGCGGACCTCGTGACCGATGAGGCGGTTGCGGAGATAGCCGTGGAAGCTCCCCTCAACTCGTTGGGCGCCGCGCTCCGCGCCCGCTACGAGGGCATTCTCGACCGGATCGGCATATACAACCTGGACTCCGAAGATCGTCCGATTACCGACGAGGAGTTGTCGCATATCATTTCGGCGGCGCGAGGCGGATAGTCCACTACATCCTGCAACCGGGCAGGTCGACTCGACTCTAACGGGCTAACGGAGTGGTAGACGGTTACCACGGCTAGCCTGGACGGTTGGAAAGGAGGAGCATGTCTGTCGACCCGGACGTCTTCCAGGACTTGTTCAGAAACATCATGTCTAACTTCGCGTCCAGCGTGACCGTTGTCACCAGCTACGCCGAGGGTCGTCACCACGGGCTCGCCGTCTCCGCCTTCACGTCCGTCTCGCTTGATCCACCTCTCATACTGATCTGTATCGATCACGCCTCTCACAGCATCGAAGCCTTACGGACCGCCCCGGGCTTCACCGTGAACATGCTATGCGCCGACGCAGCGGAGACCGCCGGATTGTTTGCTTCAAGACATCCGGACAAGTTCGCCGCTCTGACGGTACGGAGTCCCGAATACCACGGCGCCGGGCTGGTGCTCCCGTCTCACTCCTACGCCTCTCTCGAAGCCCGCACTGTCGAATCTCTCGAAGCAGGCGATCACACCATCTTCATCGGCCACGTCGAACACGCCGCATACCACCGCGATGACGAACCACTTCTTTACTGGCAGAGAGATTTCCGGCGGATCAGAACCGACTGAAGACCACCGGCGGAAATCGTTTCCGGCGTGGTCCCGTCCACCCGTATCCAAGCCCCTCGGTTGTCGCAGTCGATTTTCGACCCGACCAACCGGCATTTCTGTCACATCCATCTGGTAGAAAGTCAGGCATGGACAGGAAAGTGAAGAATCACATTGATGTGACTAGACTTGGCCACGGTCTCTCCACCGATCGACCGGTTTCTCAGCGGAAAGCGGAAGCTACATCAATCATGGCGCGCTATGACCTCCATCATGGAGACGTGTCCGAGGTGTACTCCTCGTGGCCGTCGCCGACGACGATCGTTTCGGATGGCGCCTATGGCGTAGGGGGATTCCCTGGCGACCCGCGTACCGTGGAAGGCATCGTCGACTGGTATCGATCACATGTTTCCGAATGGACCAAGTACTCGCTACCGGCTACAACACTCTGGTTCTGGAATACGGAACACGGGTGGGCCACCGTACATCCATTGCTCGTCGAGCATGGCTGGAAGTACGAGCAGACAATCGTGTGGGACAAGGGGATGCGCCACGTCGCGGGAAACTCGAACGGAAAGACTTTACGAAGGTTTCCGGTTGTCACCGAAGTGTGCGTCTTCTACTCTCGTGAACTCACGTTGCCGACAGAGGATCGTATGTTGCCGGCCCAGCAGTGGCTGCGGCATGAGTGGCGGCGTTCAGGGTTGCCTCTGTATCGTGCCAACGAAGCCTGCGGCGTTCGAAACGCAGCCACCCGGAAGTATCTGACTACCGACTGGCTATGGTACTTCCCCCCTGCGGAGATGGTGGAACGCATGGCCTGCTACGCGAACCGGCACGGACGCCCTACCCATCGTCCATACTTCTCGTTAGACGGGATCCGCATGATCACCGGCACAGAATGGTCCACCTTGCGATACCGGTGGAACTTCGAACATGGACAAACCAATGTCTGGCGCCATCCACCCGTAAACGGTAAGGAACGCTATCGGGGAAACAGCCGCCGATCCGCGCCACGGGTTTCGAATCCCGGTGTGAACGCCGCGGTACACCTCAACCAGAAACCACTAGATCTGATGAAGCGGATAATCGAAGCATGTACCACCTCGAACGATGTCGTATGGGAACCCTTCGGAGGTCTCTGTACAGCGTCAGTGGCCGCTGTTGAATTAGGGCGAAGAGCATTTGCGGCGGAGGTCGTAGATCACTTCGCCCAAATCGCGGCGAGTCGCCTCGCCGAAGCGAGCGCACACGGGTGACCGAAGACAACCAGTCACCCGGGGTTACCAACATCGTATCCGGGTCCGGACCGGACCATGATGGTCAGCTGTTCTCCGAGTCGGTGTTGAGAGGGCTTTGCGCGCCTTGCCGGTTCACTTCCGATCAACTACTCATATCGAAGGGATACAGGCGACCGATTTGTTCGCTCTCAACACGCTATTGGCTACCACGATCGAAACCAGAGTAGTAGAGACACTCAATATGACCAGGGGAGTCTGGGATCCAGGCGGTGACTGGGCCACATATTCATTCGAGCGGCAGGCACAGACCTTTCCGGACGTTCGACTGATATCCGA
>CAZEZF010000136.1:0-6277 GCA_964516495.1 uncultured Acidimicrobiia bacterium
TTCACCTCTCTCGGTTACCCATCCAAACCCCTGCATGAAAAATTGGGGCTAATCGTAGTAATAGTAGGCCTGTATCACGGACTATCGGTTTGTTCTGTTCATCGGTGATAATACGGTCTGCCGCGGTTAATCTTGATAGGGACCGTTCCGGGCAGTCTTGTCATTTCTCCTCGCTCTTGGCCTGCTCCCAGAGCTCGTCAAGACGGGTCAGGTCGGCCCCTTCCAGGTCATCGAGTTCCTCCATCCGCCGGAACCGCGACTCGAAACGACCAACCGCTCGTCGCAACGCCGACTCCGGTTCAACTCCGAGGTGTCGGGCCAGGTTGACCACCGCGAACAAGACATCACCCAATTCGTGAACAGCTTCCGGCTGGTCGAGAACCTCCACCAACTCGGCGATCTCCTCCTCCACATCGGACACCACCGAAGGAGCGTCGGACCAGTCGAAACCCACCCGGGCGGCCCGGCGCTGCACCTTGACGGCCCGCTCCAATCCCGGCATTCCCCGAGGGATCCCGTCCATCAAGGATCCGCGCGGTTTACCTTTCGCTTTGATAGCCTGCCAGTTGGACATCACCTCCTCGGCGCCGCTTACCCGAACCTCCCCGAAGACATGAGGATGGCGATGGACGAGCTTGCGAAGCAGAGTCTCCCCGACCATCTCGACATCGAACGCCCCGGCTTCGGAAGCCAGATTGGAATGGAAGATCACCTGTAGCAGCACATCGCCTAGGTCCTCCTCCACATCTGTATAAGCCATGTAATCGGGATGCTCAACGTCGGGAGATCCGGGCGGAAGGCCGCCGATCGCCTCCAGGAGTTCGTAAACCTCCTCGACTGCGAAGGGAGTAAGCGACTCGTGGGTCTGCTGCCGGTCCCACGGACACTCCACCCGAAGCCGGCGCATGGCTTTGATAGCCCCTACCAGACCGGAACCCGGAGGATCGAGAAACAGGCTGGTACGAAGACCGGCCACATGCGCCGGAACACGGTCGATGGGGTATGACACCACTTCGGCCTCCGGGGTTCCCAACTCGGAAAGTACCGTAAGAGGCGTGCCCGGGGGAAGAACCCGGCTGAACCTTCCCAACACCTCATCCAGCACCAACTCGGTATCCACCTGGAACACCACCGTAGGCAGGTGAAGCATCAGAGGGTCGGGCAGATCGCGCCCGTCGAGCAACGTAAAACCACGTTCCGTCGGATCGAACTCCAGAACCGAGAAGGCCTCATCCAGAAACGACGGCGCCGGCATGATATCCAGGGCCCTACCGTCCGCCCGACACCTGGCGCGAAGCTGCACCACCGAACGTTCCCCGTATAGGGGACTGCCGGGAACGGCGTACACTACATCTCGAACCGCCGAGGCTTCAAGAACCCGATCCACCATGCCTGCATAGGCTTCCTCGAAGGTGGCGGCCTGCTCATAGAGATCATCACAGGTCACGACCTCTCTGCACGACGCCAACTGTGCGGCCGCAGGATGCTGGACAGTGCGAAGTACAACCACCTTGGCCGGATCGCTCAGTACTTCCAGCACCCGTCCGGGAAGCCCGTCAAGGGTTCCCGGCCCGAGACCGGTTACGATCAACCGGCCGATCAGTTACCCGGAGGTATGACGTTCGGCTCCGGACTGGTTGTCCATGTGCCGTATTCCGGCGCCACCTCCACATCGGCGGCGACAAGGGACTCGGTCAGCCAATCGATCCAGAGCTGCTCGCTTGCCCCGACGTTGATCTCTTCAACCAACCGCTCTCTCATCTCCTCGAAGCTCGGCGTAATCCGATCCGAAACCAATATCACATGCCATCCGAACTGTGTTTCGACCGGTCCGTAGGGTACCCCCAATTCGGCGGACAGGGTGGCGTCGGCGAACTCGGCGACGTACCCGGCCGGAGATGCACATCCCAGGTCTCCTCCCTGGGGGCCGCTCGGCCCTACCGACAACTCCGTCGCCAGGGCTGCGAAATCCTCACCGGAGTCGGCGCGGGCAAGAGCCTCATCCGCTTCAGCCTGACTTTCGAGCAGGATATGGGCGGCGCACACCTGGGTGAGGTTAGGCAAGGTCGTTTCGTAACGCTGCCTCAGTACTTCCTCGGTCGGCTCGTCCTGATTCGCCAACAACTCATCGATCACCGATTCCGCCAGAAGCTGCTGAGCCCCGATGCTTCGAATCGAAGCCTCTGTGAGGTTGTACGTCGTAAGTACCTCTTCCTCGGACAGCCCGGTCTGCAGCAGCAACTCCTCCACCTTCGCCTCGATATCGGCTTCGGTGAACTCCAAACCGAACTGGCTACCGGCCTCCGCCGAAAGGACATGATAGGAGATCACCAACATCAACGAACGGGCGAACATCTCGGTATCGATGGTGTCCCCTTCGGATGGGATCATGGCGGCCACCTCTTCATAGGTGATGTGGGCGCCATCCACCGTGGCTACCCTATCGGACCCTCCACAAGCCGCCACCAGCACTAATAGGACAACGGATAGGACCCGGGCCCATCCACGTTTGAGACATCTACGGCGAGCGGTTGACGTTGACAACTCGCCTCCTTCCTGATTGGTTTCCTGCCCTCGGGCACCCGATTCTGCCATGATGCTAACGGACCGGCGCTAGCCCCAATTTTTATACAGGGGTTTGGATGACGGGTTAACCGAGAGAGACACGATGAACTCTCTAACCTGAAGGATAGCTGTTTGGCGGCCTCCCCTGGCCGGAGCGTGACCCTTCACCCGCCGGGTGATCGTCCAACGCGCCGCGAAAGTGGCCTTGAACCGGCCTTTTGCAGGTGGGGGCGCCTGGGGTGTGAAGATCAGGGCTAGTTGCCCTATTCCCGATCCATCAGCCCGGCTCCTCGGTCGGCGGCCACATGGTCCGCAGGAAGTCGAGGAGGAAAGGAAGAACCTTCCCCGAGCCGGGTACGGGAAGGAACAATCTGGCGTCGACTGTCCGGAGGATCGCCCTGGGCATGATACGTTGTAACCGGATCTCCTGGGACTGGGTGAGCGATACCGGTCCAATCATGATCTCCCGCCTTAGGTTCACGACTTCGGTTATCCCGACGCGAATCGCCTCCACCCGCAACCGGGCGATCTCCAGTAGACGCTCCGCCTCCGCGGGAAGCGGCCCGAAACGATCCCGCCACTCGACCCCCACATCCTCCACCTGCGCGCCGTTGGTCGCCTCGGCCAGCCGCCGGTAGGCCTCCAGGCGGCCCTGCGCGTCGCCGACGTACGACTCGGGTATATGAGCGTCAACAGGAAGGTCGATTCTGATCTCCTTATCGTCGCCGGCGGGTGCATCGGCGCCCATCCGCTCCGCCACCGCCTCGGAGACAAGCTCGACGTACAAATCAAACCCCACCGCGGCTATATGCCCGGATTGCATTTCCCCGAGGACCGAACCGGCGCCCCGGATTTCGAGGTCCCGCATCGCCAATTGCAGACCCGAACCCAACGCTGTGAACTCGCCCACCGCTTCGAGGCGGCGGTAGGCGGTCTCGGTTAGGGAAGGCCCCTCAGGATGGAAAAGGTAGGAGTAGGCCCGCCGTCCGGACCGCCCTACCCGACCGCGCAGCTGGTAGAGCTGAGCCAACCCCAGCCGATCGGCCCGTTCGACTATCAGGGTGTTCACCTGCGGCAGGTCGAGCCCGGATTCGATGATCGTGGTGGCGACGAGAACGTCGTAGCGACCCTCCCAGAAGTCGAACATGGTCTGTTCCAGGCGACCTTCGCTCATTCGACCGTGGGCAACCCCGTAGCGGGCATCAGGGACAAGACCTTGGAGCTTCGCCACCGCATGGTCGATCGAACGGACCCGGTTATGCACGTAGAACACCTGTCCTTCCCGCAGGAGCTCCCGCCGGATAGCGGCTGAGATCACCTTCCAGTCCAGAGGACCCACATAGGTGAGGATGGGATGACGGTCCTCCGGCGGGGTAAGGATGTGGCTCACGTCACGGATTCCGGTCAGTGCCATCTCCAGGGTTCTCGGAATGGGCGTGGCGGTAAGGGTTAGTACGTCAACACCCGTCCTTATAGCTTTGATCCGATCCTTGGCCTTCACCCCGAATCGATGCTCCTCGTCAACGACCAGCAGGCCCAGCTTACGGAACTTGACCCGTTCGGACAGGAGCGCGTGGGTGCCGATCACCATATCCACCTCTCCTGAGGCGATTCCGGCCACCACCCGGCGGGCTTCGGCCGCGGTGAGGAACCTGCTAAGCATCTCCACGCGGATCGGATAAGGATCGAAACGCTCGGAGAAAGTCTGGAAATGCTGCTGCACCAAGAGGGTGGTGGGACACAGCAGAGCTACCTGCAACCCGTCGCAGAGCGCCTTGAAGGCGGCTCGCAAGGCTACCTCGGTCTTGCCGAACCCGACATCGCCGAACAGGAGCCTGTCCATCGGAGTGGGCGACTCCATGTCCCGCTTAACATCCTTGATCGCTTCCATCTGATCGCCGGTCTCCTCATAGGGAAATGAGTCCTCCAGTTCCCGCTGCCACGGGGTGTCCGGAGCTACGGCGTATCCCTGCGCGGCGGCTCTGGCGCGATGGACCGCCACAACATGGTCCGCCAGCACGGCAGCCTCCCGCTTGACCCGACTGCGCGTGGCCGCCCAGTCACTACCGCCCATCCTGCTCACCCGCGGTGACTCGCCACCGGTGTATTTGCGTAAGGCGGCCATCTGATCGGTCGGAACGTATAGCTTGTCCCCTTTGGCGTATACGATCACCAGGTAGTCACGCTCGACTCCGGCGATACTCCGGCTCACCAGACCTTCGAATCGACCGATCCCGTGATGGCTGTGTACTACATAGTCGCCCGAGTCGAGATCCTGGTAGGAAGGTCCGGTAGCGCGGCGATGGCGGCCCGGAGAACGGTGGGCTCGCCGCCGACCCACAATCTCCTGTTCGCCGAGTACCGCGAGGCGGAGCGCAGGGATCACCACCCCGTCCTCGACCCCTTCGGCTATGATCCCGTTCCCGCCCTTCGACGACAGGTTCTCGATGATCGGGAGCTGCAAACCATGTTCCGCCAGAACTCTTGCCACCCGTTCGGCCGCTACCGGCCCGTCCATAGCCAGGACGACATCAAAACGTCGCGCGATCAGCCTGGAAAGCGCGGAGGCGATCGCTTCCGGATTGCCCGGGGTGACGCCGAGAACAGTCACCTCGACCCCTGAATCCTCCGGCCGGGCAGGAAGGGGGGGACACTCCACTACGCCATGCGGACGGTTCGAGTCCATCTCCAGAAACAATGACGGTCTATGCCCGTCGACGGTGTAGCGGTCTCCCCAGGTCTCGGCCAGCGCCTCGGCCAGATCCTGCTCTTCCCGCGCCAGATCCTCGGCCCTTGATCGGCACCTCACCGGGTCGAGGAGGACCAACGTTCCCGAGTCAGGTAATTCGTCGAGGAAGCTACGCGGTTCCACCAGCCAGGGAAGCCACGATTCCATGCCCGCGAACCGCACCCCTTGCGCTATCCGATCCCAGATCGAATAAGCCCAGGGTTCGCTGGATTGCAGCATCCGGGCCACGTCCCTGATCGGTCCGTCAGGGCGAAACTCGCGAGCGGGGTAGGCGACCAACCCTCTCACCCGGCGCACAGAACGCTGAGTCCCAACCGCAAAGACCCTGATCTCGTCAACAAAGTCCCCCCAGAACTCCACTCTTAGCGGATCGCTGAGTTGGGCCGGGAAGATGTCGATTATCCCCCCGCGTACCGCGAACTCCCCTCGTGCCTCGACCCGCTCGACGCGCGAGTAACCGGCCCCGTCCAGATGGTCTACCAGTTCCTCGAAGGAGACCTCCTGCCCTTCCGCGACCCTGATCGGTTCGTACGACGAGCTGCTCACCCGCTGGATCGCCGCTCGTACCGACGACACAACCACCAGGCCGTGGGGCGCCCCCTCCATGCGGTGACGCGCCTCCGCCCGTCCGGCCATCGTGCCCGTGTTGGGCGAAACGTGCTCGAAGGGAAGGGTCTCCCAGGACGGGAAGAGCAGCACATCGTCAAGGAACAGGCGCATATCCGAAGCCAGCGACTCGGCTTCCCGCTCGGAGGGAACCACAACCATCAGCGGGCCTTTATACCGGCGCGACAGTCCTGCGACAGTGATTGCCCGAGCCGCCGGGGGCACGACCAGTCGGGTAGGAGGTAAGGGGAGGCGGTGCAGACGCCAGCGATCCAAGAGGGGTGAAAGGGGAGCGTTCACTATCTAGCCCCAATTTTTCATGCAGGGGTTTGGATGGGTAACCGAGAGAGGTGAAAT
>CAZEZF010000137.1:0-5902 GCA_964516495.1 uncultured Acidimicrobiia bacterium
CTTGGCGTGGCTTTTGCTACATCGGTGTGTCTGGGGCATGAAGAATCAGAGCTAGGAAGGTGCTGAAAGCGTATTTAGCGGGGTTTGCCGGTTCGTGAACTATCCGGTCAGGGAATTGGCATCCGACACGTCAACCCCCTGGGGCGGGCCTTGTCAGAACCCGCGGTAGCGTCGATGCCCCATTTTCAGGAGAAGGCTATTCCTTATGCCAGAGGTAGGGCGCCACCCCAGTCGATGGTGGTCGTCTGGCGCCGCATGTAGGCCTTTCAAGCCTCCGAACCCGACTTCCGACCGCCGCCGTAGCCTCCTCCTTACCAAACGCCCCACCGATCTCGCGCCTGGTGTCTTCGGTCTCTGATACCAGGTACCGGCGTAAGTTCCCGGGTTCGTCCGGTCCATGCACAGGCGAGTCAGGATGCCGGCATCCGTCATTACTCGGGTTGCGGGGACGGGTTACGACATGCGACCACTTCGATCTCCACGGCAAACCCGCCGGGAAGCGCTGATACCTCAACGGCGGAACGCGCTGGAGGTTCGCTGCCGAAGTAAGCGGCGTACACCCGGTTGATCTCCGGATAGTCGGCCATATCGGTCATGAAAACGGTCGTCTTTACGATGTCGACGTACTTGAGGCCCACATCCGCCAGCAATGCTCCGATGTTGTCCATCACCTGTGCGGTCTGTTCGGTTATCGATCCGTCGTTGCGATCTCCATCCAGAGTAAGGGACACCTGCCCGGAGAAGAACACCAGGCTGCCTGTCCCGACCGCTACCGAGTAGGGACCGAGTGCGGGAGGGGCGCTCGGGGTGTCAAGAATCCGCTTTGCCATAGTTCCTCCTGTCGGTTGCCCGCAGCCTAATGCCCTCCGTCGAGGTGGAAACGACGAGGAATCCTGCCAACGAGCCCGAATGCAAGACCGGTTCTCATTGAGGTGAGTGGATCCGCCCCGAACCTCCGTGGGCAACGTTCCCGGTGGTCGTTCTTCGGAGACTACGACATATCAAGGCTCGACTTCTTTCGGATATCTGTTGGTGTCATTAGTCTTAGCGTGTTTTTGTCCGGGTGGACGGTACGGTGGTGGGGGAACCGATTTCTGTCCCTGCCATGTTGCATACTGGTAGGTGATCGCAAAGTACCAAGCGGTCTGTTGGGGTACCGGACGGGCCGGGCTGGGATCATATTGAACCTTCTTACCCCGGGTAGGGGTATGGCGGGACGCGTTTCGGCGCCGAGGAGGCGGCGGTTGGGGGTGGGAACCCGCCGGAGGCTACCCGTCGGGTACTTTTCGCGGACTCAGGGGTTGCCGAGGGGAGGGGAGAGTAGCCCGGTATCGACAACGTTTGTGGCCGGAGAGTCCTCCCGATCAGGGCACCCGTCGATCTCTGACCAAGGTCGGCGATCAGGGAGTAGCGCTACTAGCTGAAGCTGTTACCACACCCGCAGGAGCGACTGACGTTCGGGTTGTTGATGGCGAATCCGGCCTCCATCAAGCCATCCTTGTAGTCAAGAACCGACCCTCGAAGCAGCTTGACGCTCTGGTTGTCGACAACGACCCCTACTTCGCCGAAGTCTTCTACGGTGTCGTTAGGATCGATCTCGGAATCGAAATACATCTCATAGGAGAATCCCGAACATCCACCGGCCCTCACAGCCATTCTCAGGGAGAGTGCCGGATCATCCTCGGTGTCAAGGAGTTGGCGAACCTTGTCAACTGCGCCAGGGGTAAGCGTCACCACCCGCTGTCGCTTGCGGCTCTTGATACTGACGAGTTGTTCCATTCGGTTGCTCCGTGCTGGGTCCACTAGGCCTGTTGCGCCACAGTATACCGATGTTGGAATCGATAACCCTCCTCGTCGGGAACTCCGGTATGTCGCTTGGGTTCACGACGACGATAAGGTGGGACATAACCAGCAGGATAAGGACCCATGCCGAGCGAGCTTGTCGAAGAGGCGATCATCGAGACGCTGAAGGGCGTCATCGATCCTGAACTCGGTTCCGACGTGGTGGACCTGGGCATGGTACGAGAGATCGCTATCGACGGCGGCGCGGTCACGATCGGGCTGGCTCTCACCATTGCCGAGTGCCCCATGCGGGCGCAGATCGAGGGTGACACCGTCCGCAAGGTCATGGCTCTTCCCGGAGTGACGGAGGTCGATGTCAAGACCCGGGCGATGACCCGGAAACAGCGAGCCGATCTGATGGATGTAGCTCGCCGCCGATCCCGGGAGAACGCCGCGCCCACCCGGGTTCATCCCACTACCAGGGCTATTGCGGTCGGCAGCGGGAAGGGTGGAGTAGGTAAGAGTTCGGTGTCTGTAAACCTTGCTTTGGCCATTGCCCGCCTCGGTTACCGGGTGGGTCTACTCGATGCCGATATCTGGGGTTTTTCTATTCCACGGATGGTGGGGACCGACGCCCGTATCGAGGCGGACGCCGAAACCAAGCTGATGCAGCCGGTGGAGGTGCACGGGATCAAGGTGGTGTCCACCGGACTCATCGTGGAATCCGACGAAACCGCTCTTATGTGGCGCGGACTCATGCTGTCGAAAGCCTTGGAGCAGTTCCTGCAACAGGTCTTCTGGGGTGAACTAGATTACCTGGTGATCGATATGCCGCCGGGTACGGGCGATATCCAGATGGCGCTGTCACGGATGCTTCCCCAGGCGGAGATGGTGGTGGTGACCACGCCTTCCCGTAATGCTCAGAAGGTTGCGGTCCGGGTGGCCGACATGGCGCGGAGATCGGCGATGCCCGTTGTAGGCGTGATCGAGAATATGTCCTACCTCGAGACCCCGGACGGTAGCCGCTACCGGGTGTTCGGGACAGGAGGGGGGAGGGAGTTGGCCGATTCGCTCGGCATCCCGCTTGTGGCGCAGGTCCCGCTGGACCCGGCATTGGGTGAAGGCGCCGACGAGGGGCGTCCGGTCGTCGTGGCGATGCCGGAGTTGCCTGTATCCAAGGTACTTATCGAAGCTGCCCGCAGACTGGTGGAGTTGGTTCCTACTGCGGACGCCGAGACATGCACCGGCCGGATAGCAAAGCTGATCTCCGCATTGGAGGATCTTCCGGCCCCGGGATAGTCGGCCCGGACATAGGATCAGATGCCGGGAGGGTAACGAGAACCTCCAGCCGGCCTGTCGGTCGCCGGCAAACACCCAGGTCTGAGGCATCGCAGGCCAATCCATCCCTTTCCTCTTCAGCACCCTCCCGGTGTCCTGAGTCGGGAGAAGACCGCGGAAATCGCCGAGGTAGACCCCTCCCCGGCGGGGCCCTCCCCCACCGGCGCCACCTTTGCCGGGACGCGTCCTCTCATACCCCTGGCGGGGTTGTCCCGAACGAATATGATCCCTTCACGCGGTCCGGGTCGACGTCGGAAGCGGACCGCCGGTAATTACGGTTAACAAACAACATACAGGAGGGGTAGGACAGAAAACGGTCCCCAAGCCCCGCCGCCGTCGTCGGCTGGGAGACGAAGACGGATCCCGGTCGCGTAATGCGCTTCTCACCCGGTTACAACCAGGAGAACTAAAGATTCAGGACACTAACCGCACAGTTCGCGGGCTAGCGGTGTGGGGTTGATCGCGGTTCGCCCCCCGGGGGTGAAGCCTCCGGGGTGGTACTCCCAATGCAGGTGTGGGATATGGTCGGGGGAGTTCCCGGTGGTCCCGACCACACCCAAGGGCTGCCCGACCGAGACTTGTTGCCCGACGGACAAGCCCGCCGCCCAGGCGTCCAGGTGGGCGTAGTAGTAATCGTCGCCGCTTCGACCCTGCAACCAGACGGTGATCCCACCCAAACCACCCCGTCGCATTCGCTCGATAAGACCGCTTTCGACCGCTACGACGGGAGTGCCGCGAGCGGCCAGCATATCCACCCCTTCATGGCTGCGTCCGCCTGACCTGGGCGCTCCCCAGGTGTCGCTGAAGGTGCTAAAACCATCCACCGGACATGTCATTCCGTCAGGAAGGATGTTTTCAGGTTGTCCCTCCACAACCGGCGGTGAGGCGCTTACGATGGTTGAATCCGTTACGGGAATGGTGGGCGGGGTGGTTGTGCTGCTGGTAGTAGTGGGCGGCGGCTGCGTGGTGGGGGTGGTAGTGGCCGAGGGTGGTGAGGTCGTCTCCGGCCCCGGGGTGGTCGTCGGGGCAGTGGTGGGCGGAGGCGAGGGAGAGGTCGACGACGTTGTGGCAGCGGCTGTTCGGGCCGCTTCTTCCTCGGCGGCGCGCTGTCGTTCCGCTTCCTGTTCCGCTTCGATCCTTGCTCGTTCCTCGGCTTCCCTCCTCGCTCGTTCTTCGGCTTCCCGCTGCTGCAGCAGAGCGTATGTGGCTTGGCCTGCTTCGAGTCGTTCGTTCAGGTCGGCGCCCAGTTGTTCGAGACGAGCCAACACCATCTCCTGTTCCTGCTTGCCGCGCATCAGGTTCTCGACGGACTCCTCGAGTTGGCGAGTGAGCGTCTCGAGGTTGTTGAAGAGGGTTTGATCCTGCCGGCGGAGGTCGCGTAGATACTCCGCCCGCCGGTCCAGTTCGCTGGGGGAGATAGTGAGAAAAAAAGCCGGCAGATCGCTGCTCGTCACGCCGTCCATGTAGAGGTTGACGGCCCGATCACGGATCTGGTCCCGGAGTCGACGGAGGTCTATCCCATACGACGCTATCAACAGTTGGAGTTCCTCGATCCGGGCCTGCAATGCCGCGTCCTCGGCCCAGGCCGCCTGGTAATCGGCGGTCAACTGCTCCGACTCTCTCTGGAGCCTTTCCAATTCGGCGCGCATCGTCGGCAGGTCGGTTTCGTCCTGGGCGAGCGCAGGGAAGCAGGCGACAGCCAGGACAGCTATCCCCAAGACGATGCGCAAGTACTTCATCAGGTGTCTTCGCCTGGTTCGACAACCAGATTCCACACGTCAGCCCCATCCGGATCACCGGGCGAAGCTCCATCACCGAAACCCAGGGTCCCGTCGGCGGCCAATTTCCTCAGGTGGGCGACTACGGAGGCGGCCGCGGCCTGATGGAGACGGGGATCGATGTCGTGGTAGACGGATTCCACGACATCGCCGACGGCGCGGGCACCGGTCCGGACAGCTTCGAGTATCTGTTGTTCCCTGGCCAGTCGATGCTCCAGGTATCGGTCGATGGCGCCGATGGGGTTCTTGATCTCGTCACCGTGGCCGGGAAGCAAGCTGGTCGGCCGGATCTCTCTCAAGAGGAGAAGCGATCTCAGGTACCGGTCCATGTCTTCGACCAGCACCGTCGTGCCTTCTTTGATGTGGTCGCCTGTGAAGACCGTGCCTCCCATCCGGTAGCAAAGATGGTCATCCGTATGGCCGGGGGTGTGCAACGCTTCGAGCGCTATTCCGCCGAATACCACCCGATCGCCATGACGCAGCTTTCGATCCGGATCGAAACCCGCTCCGGGCGCGTATCCGTAGGATCGGATGCCGAACTCATCGGCCATCGGCCCGGCGAGCGGAACATGATCGGAATGGGTGTGGGTTACCAGCACTGCGCGTGGTTGCAGTCCCTGGAGGGTTTGGCGGATCGCGGTCCTATGTCGTTCGATTACCGGGCCGGGGTCGATAATCACACATTCGCCTTCCGAGACGACCACATAGGTGTTGGTTCCGGGCCCGGTCATCAAACCGGGGTTCGGAGCGAGGAGGCGGATCACCGAGGCGCCCGAGTCGATGCCGGGATCGGTTTCAGGTTTGACCATCAGGGGACTTCGGCTTCGATACTCGGAGGTGTTGGGGGGTAGGGGCAGGGAGATCTATTACGGGTGGGATGGTAATGGACCATCTTCACCGTCGGCCGGCATCCCGCGTTCCGGGAGATGGGGCCGTTACCCGTTCCTTCACCCCAATTTTTCATGCAGGGGTTTGGATGGGTAACCGAGAGAGGTGAAATTAAC
>CAZEZF010000138.1:0-5825 GCA_964516495.1 uncultured Acidimicrobiia bacterium
GGATCATATTCGTTCGGGACTGCCCCTCCGGGGGTATGGGAGGACGCGTCTCGGCTCAAGGTGGTGGCGGTGGGGGAGGGCCCGGAAGGGCAGTCCTGCGGCGATTTTCGCGGTCTTCTCCTGACTCAGGGCACTAGTGCCTAGTTTCATTAGTTGCCTGTTACGGGCAACGGATAATTATAGGCAAATAGCCTGTTACAGGTAGATTTAGGTTACTTCTACGATTTGAAGTCTAACTCCGTACAAGACCAACGATTTTAGGAAATATTTCGTTTATTGCCTATAATCATCAAATGTCTGAAATGGACTAATAAGATATCTAAGCAAATATTTCCTCCAGCGACGGCAGATCCTTGGGCTCGCGATCTACCCGAAGTAAAGAAAAGTGCCGAAGAGGTGCGGAGAAGTGCCGAAACAACCACCTAGCCCCGGAACCACCCGCCGGATCTTCGAAGCAGCCTCTATCATGATCGAAGGCTTGCTCCCCGAAACTTGGCGCCTCGAAATCACCGACCGCAATGACTCGGGTGGCCTCATCCGCGTGGCTGCCGCCGACGATGCGGTATGCAACATCGCAATCCGGGTACGGGACCGCCTTTCCACACGAGAGGCCGCCGCCCTGCCCAACCCGGACACCCCGACGATCATCGCTGCGCCGTGGGTCAGTCCACGTACCCGCGAGTTGCTGGTGGAGGGTGGGCTGAATTACATCGACCAGACCGGCAACGTATACCTGAGCATCGACCATCCGGGCCTCGTCATCAGGACGGAGGGCGCAGCCCGCGACCCTTCACCGGCGCCGAGGAAGGGGCCGAATCTCCGGGGTCCGCGTGCGTGGGCGCTGCTCCGAACCCTCGCCGAGGTTCGGCCACCCTACAACGTCAGCGACCTTTCAACGGCCCTCGAAACCGACCCCGGCTACATCTCACGCCTCTTGGGAGCGCTCTCGGAAGAGTTGTTGATCACCCGTAAACCGCGCGAGCCGGTCAGAGCAGTCGAATGGGAGTCGGTCCTGCGCCAGATGGCGGTCACCTACTCACTACTCGACGCCAACGACACGTCGAATTGGATGGCCTCCACCGGGCCCGAGCAATTCCTGGCCGATCTCGACGCGACCGATGAAGAGTGGGCGTTGACCGGATCGTTTGCCGCCGCAGAACTCGTGTCGGTGACTGCTCCGACCGTGGCCATCGTATACTGCGAGGATCCGGAAGGCATCGCAGAGGTCACCCGACTTCGGGAGGTCCGAATCGGGGGCAATGTCATTCTGGCTCGCCCGTACTCGCGCATCGTGTTCGGGCGGACATGGAGACGGGCTGACCCGGTCAACGCTTCGTTGGTACAAGTGGTGGTTGATTGCCTCACAGGCCCCGGCAGGATGCCTTCGGAAGGAGAGGCTCTGCTCGACTGGATGCGCAGCAACGCACCGCGGTGGCAGGCGCCGTCACTAACGATCCGATCGGACATCCCATGAGCGCAGGACAGCAGCCCCGTATCGAGTACGTTGAGGCACGCAGGGTACTCCTCGACGCACTCACCACACTCGAACCCCACATCGAGGCGGTCATACTGATCGGTGCACAAGCCGTGTACCTACGTACGGTTGACCGGCTGCCCGCTCTTCCGGCATATACGACCGACGCCGATCTGGTCATCCATCCCGACTACCTGGCAGGTGAACCTCCACTCGGCGACGCGATGCGGGCGGCAGGATTCGAGCATACGGGTGAACCCGGGATGTGGCAGCGTCGTATCACTCGTCCCGGGCGCGACGGCGATGTAACGGTACCGGTAGACCTCATCGTGCCGTACGAGATTGCGTCAAAGGCAGGTCGCCGTGGCGCCCGGCTACCAGGCGCTCACGGAAAGACCGTCGCACGTAAGACACGCGGGGTCGAGGGAGTCCTCTTGGACTATGACTGTCTGGAAGTTACCTCACTTGAACCTGATGACGACCGGCGGATGATCGTAAAGGTTGCAGGCGTGGCTGCCCTTCTCGTAGCGAAGGCCCACAAACTAGGTGAGCGATTGGATGACCGGCGACAGCTACAAAGCAAGGATGCAGGCGATGTCTACTTGCTTATCGAGACCACCAATGTTGTGAGAATGGCAACCCGAATGAGAGAGTTCCTCGTCCACGAGCTAACAATGGTCACGACCGAGGAGGCTCGCGAATACTTGCGCAGATTGTTCGCAACACCCCGGAGCACCGGTACTCGCTTGGCCGTCGAAGCTCTGTCCGGTGGACTCGATGCATTGCACGTCACGACCACCATCACCGAATATACGAGACAACTGCTGGACCTCACCCGTCCTTCGGGAGGACGACTAGTGGACATCCTGTCGGACGAGTAGGAGATTCACCGATGCCTGACGAGATAGCCGCGGCGATCGCAGAACTCAAGACCTGCCTCCCCGACCCTGTCAGGCGCATCGAACTATATGACTTCATGATGGGAGAGGTCACAGATGCAATGGCGTCCTTCCGCGATCTGCCGACCGCATTCAGTTCGAGAGGGTCCGAGAACGAGGAATACGCAGAACGTGTAACCGCCTATGAGCAGGCGACAGCCAGGCTCATCCACCTTCTCGTGGTTGGAGCATTTCACTCGAACACCACCGACCACGATCGCCTGTGGGCGAGATGTGTCGCTCGTCTGGTGTCAGGTACACGGCCTAGCGGCGGGACAACGGTCTTGGTAGACATGCAGCGGTATCCGACCTTGTTGGCGCTCTATGCCATAGGTCTCGGATCAGTAGCGTCTGATCGGGCCGACTCGGTGGCGAGGGTGTTCGGATCGGTGACAACCAGAGACCCATACCGATCGATCCGCGTAAGGGTCGTCAGCAGTATTCTCCCCGCCCTCCATGAAGATGCGATGAAGCGCGCTTTTCCGGACCTAAAGAACCATAAGACCCCGATCTCGGATCACCTGCTGGATTGTCTCCGGGCGCCGCTCTCTGATTTCGCTCCTAGCGACGACGAGTACGCGGATTACTTCGACGAATTCGAGTACCTGGTCGGCCTGGTTTACGCAGCCGATTCAGGCAACGGGTGGGGGCCGCTCGGGCGAGCGGTCTGGCGCTGGGCGCAGCGTGACGACCTACCGAGCACGTTCGTCGACCGTCACGCCGACTTGCTTATCAAAGCAGGACTCTTCGACGACCGGAAACACTTGGAAAAGACCCGGGCCGCATACGATGGATCTCTGAAACGGAGCCCGCTCCGCTACCGATAATCGTCGCGCCGGATCGACTACGAGGAGAGGGGGCCTTGTTACTCACGCCGCTCTGCAAGGGAACGGACTATTCCCGGGAGTGACGATGACCTCTGTCGTTCCGAGCGCCCGCCGGTGTAGCTATATCCGGAGGGTCGAATGCGGTGTGGGTC
This sequence comes from uncultured Acidimicrobiia bacterium, assembly GCA_964516495.1. Lineage (GTDB taxonomy): Bacteria > Actinomycetota > Acidimicrobiia > Spongiisociales > Spongiisociaceae > JAPPFW01. The sequence continues at coordinate 3,392 of CAZEZF010000138.1, forward strand.
GGAAGCTCACCGGGCCACTTCTCGACGCGAACCAGACAGGTGAAGGCGGCGGGCCCCCTAGCCATACTCGAGGTGCCCTCGTCGGAGGTAAGGGTGTTCGGGTTCCCGTGTAAGCAGGTCTTCTCCAACTCGGATACGGTACCCGGCGAAAACCAGGCCCCCGTGGAAAGTTGCACGACACCCTTCCGTACCCGGTCGGTAATCAACGCGCCGGCCAGACAAGCCCCCCGGTCGTTGAAGATCCGAACCGCATCCCCGGTTCGGATTCCCCGCCGGTCGGCGTCGTCGGGGTGGATACGAACTGCTTCCAGACCCAGCACCTTGGCGGCGGTACTCGTCGATCCATGGTCCCATTGGCTGTGCAGTCGGGTCTTGGGCTGGTTAGAAACCAGGTGGAGATCAAGACCGGCGACAGCTTCGCCCAACCACTCCCGCGGCGGCATCCAGGTGGGATGGGGTGGACAATCCTCGTATCCGAAACCGGCGATCACCTCCGAATAGAGTTCGATCCGCCCCGATGGAGTAGCCAACGGATACCGGTCGGGGTCCTCCCGGAACTCATCCAGCAGAACACGTTTGGGCTGATCACCGGCCATCCGCCTATCGAAGAAACCCACCTTCCAGAACTCTTCGAACGAGGGACAACCGGGTTCGCGCCGCTGTAGTTTCCCGTATAGATACCGAACCCACTGTTCCGCGGTCCGGCCCTCCGAGAACCTCTCCCCGACTCCCAACCGATCCGCCAAGCCGCCGAAGATCTGGTAGTCATCCCTGGCGCCGCCTACCGGATCGATGACCCGATGCATCGCGAACAGGTGGTTGTCGTTGGGAGCGCCCCCGAAGTCGTTCCGCTCGAGGGCGGTGGTGGTTGGGAACACCACGTCCGCATGTTTGGCGGTGGCGGTCCAGAACGGTTCGTTCACCACTATGGTGTCGGGTCGGCGCCATGCCCTCCTCAGACGGTTGAGATCCTGATGATGGTGGAACGGGTTGCCTCCCGACCAGTAGACGAAACGGATGTCGGGATATCGATAGACACCCCCGTCGTAGGTGAACTCCTCGCCGGGTCGTAACAACATATCCGAGATGCGCGCCACCGGGATGAATGAAGCGGGGGGCCTTCCCCGATCCAGGAACGGAAGCCAGGAAGTCCCAGCGCCGTTCCCGACGGATGCGACGGCGCCGTAACCGATGCCGAAGCCCCCGCCGGGGCGACCGATCTGCCCGACCGCCGCCGCCAAGGCGATAGCCGCCCATATCAGGTGCTCACCATGGTGCGATCGTTGCAGGGACCAACTGACGTTGATCATCGACCTTCGCTCCACCAGCGACCGGGCCAGGGATCTGATCCTGGATGGGTCTACGGTCGTGATGGAGGAGGCCCAGTCGGCGTCCTTCGGGACTCCATCGGCGTGCCCCGTGAGGTAGGAGGCGAGTCGGTCCCAACCCGTGCAGTACCTTTCAACGAAGTGGCGGTCATAGGTCCCGTCGTCGATCATGGTGTGCATCAGGGCCAACATCAGGGCGGTATCGGTTCCCGGCCTGATGGGTATCCAGTCCGGACGGAGGGCGCCTTCCAGGTCATCCGCGATGGGCGACACATTCACGAACCGGGTTCCTCGCTCCGCCCAGCGATGCAGCCAGCCGCGCAGCTCATGCCTGCCCACTCCTCCGTAGTTGATCTGGCTGTTCTTGAGGGGTATTCCCCCGAAGGCGACCATCAGATCGGTGTGTTCCCCGATCACATCCCAGGACGTGTGGGCGTTCTGGAATCTCCACCACCCCATTCCCAGGATGTGGGGAACGATGACCTCCGCCGCCGCAAGGCTGTAGGTGTTGACCGAACCGGTGTAACCGCCGAAGACGTGCATGAATCTATGGAGTTGCGTCGGAGCGTGGTGGAACCGACCGGCGCTCGCCCAGCCGTAGGAACCGGCGTATATCGCCTCGTTTCCATGGTGGTTTCTCACCCGATCAAGTTCATCGGCCACCAGATCCAGAGCCAGATCCCATTCGACCTCAACGAACGGCTCCTTCCCCCTCAGTTCGGGAGCGGCGCCCGGACCGCCTTCCAGCCAACTCCTCCGTATCGAAGGACTGCGCACCCGGCAGCGTTCGACATCGATCATGGAGTCGGCGATCGGGGACGGATCAGGGTCATCTCGAAACGGCCGCACCGCGCGGATCGACCCACCTGACGCCTCCACCTCGTAGGCGCCCCAGTGGGTGAAGGTGAGACCGCTCCGCTGCTCGTTCAATGAACCATCCCTTTGCTTCATCGGCTATATCCTACGGCTTCCGTTCCGGATTCTGGCCGTCGTCTATATCCCTTTGAGGGTTTGGGCTAGGGGGGTGCGGTCGGCTTTGGCGAGCCGGTCGATGTCATGCCAGCCCCGGACCAGCCCGTTGTAGGCCACCGCGTCATCCGACCGTT
>CAZEZF010000139.1:0-5775 GCA_964516495.1 uncultured Acidimicrobiia bacterium
CGGGCTTGGCGTGGCTTTTGCTACATCGGTGTGTCTGGGGCATGAAGAATCAGAGTTAACCCCAATTTTTCATGCAGGGGTTTGAATGGGTAGCCGAGAAAGATGCAATCAACTCTCTGACCTGGGAAGATAGCCGCTTGGTGGCCCCGCCTGGGGCGGGGCGCGCCCATCACCCGAAAGGCGAACGCCGGGACGCCCCACGGTGCTGCGCTTGACATGGCCTTTTTGAGTTCGGTGTGTCTGGGGCATGAAGAATCAGGGTTAACATCAATCAGGTACTTGCTGATCAGCCCTTGGACGCTTGGTGTCTCCACCGCTGCCATCCCGCTACAAACTCGAAATGCGTGTCCGATGGGATGAAGACATTGCGGAGTGGTTCGCCACCGACGTGGAACTCAACCGGCCGGTGCTGATCCGGGTCGTAGGGCCGGAGGTTTCCGAGACGAGACGAGCGTCGTTTCTCGCGGAGGTTCGGAAAGCGTCAAGAGTCAGCCATAACCATATTGTGGCGATTTACGCCGGGGGCCGGATGGATAACTTCGTCTACGCGGTTACCGAATGGACCGGCGGAGTCACTCTTTCCGACCGTTTGGCCGCCGGCATCAAGCCCTCCGTCGCCGAGTTTCTATCCAACGCGGCCGGGTTGGCCGACGGCTTGGCCGAGCTTCACCGGATCGACGCCGTGCACGGCTCGATCGACATGGACACCATCCTCCACTCGGGGAGTCATCCAGCCAAACTCGGGGGGTTCGGAAATGCGCCGCGAACCTCCACTCCCGTCGAGGACATGCAAGCCTTGAGCGCCACCCTCGAGACTGCCCTGACCGGCATGCCGGCGGGTATCCTCACCCCTTCCGAGGTTATCGATAGGCTTCCGGAAGGCGTGGACGAGGTCCTCCGACTGTCGAAAGAGGGCGCCATCGGGGCGAGAGAGTTCTCCGAAGTGGTCCGGTCACTGCCGTACTCTCCTCCCTTAGCGCCGCGGTCTCGATGGTCTTGGCGGTGGTTGCTGCCGACCGGCCTGTTGGCGCTGGCCGCGAGCGGCCTTATCTGGTTGGGCGCCGTCCTGGAACCCAGCCCTACCTCTCCCGTACTTGCACCGGCCATTCCCGGGCCGACAGTTACCCGGCCGGCGCCGACCTCCACCACGCCGGCGCCGGCGGACAGGGATGACCTCCTCTCTGAATCCGCCCCTCGGCAGATCGTGACCATCGACCTCGTCAACGCCTTCGACCCACTCGGCGACGGACGGGAGAACTCCTCCAGAGTTCCCAACCTGGTCGACGGTGATACCTCTACCCTATGGAGAACAGAACGGTACTTCGATCCTCTCCCGCTGCTGAAGGAAGGGGTAGGTCTGACCTTTGAAGTGAGTGGTTCTCCTGCATATATGGAGCTGATCAACCTATCCGAAGGGACCGGCTTCCGGATTATGTGGGCTGATCGGTTGCTCGACATCACCGATCCCGGTTGGGAAACGGTGGCCGTGGAAACGGCTCGGAGTTCCCTTATTCGCATTCCCCTCCCGGGCAGAAGCGGCGGAGTGTGGCTGCTATGGCTTACGGATCTTCCGGCGCAGGGCGACGGCTATCTGGCAGGCCTCGCAGAAGTAGGCTTCGGAGCATGAGGCGCCGCCGAAGGGTCGATGACCCGGATGTCATATTGATCCGCCGCTACCTCAAGGGCGACCTGCAGGCCTTCGAGCTCCTGATGGAAGCTCACGAACAGCGGGTGTTCGCTATCGCCCTCCGCATGATGCGTAACCGCGAGGCGGCCCTGGACGTAACGCAGGAGACATTCATAACCGTCCTGAGGAAGGCTGCCGGGTTCCAAGGCAGAGCGGCGTTTTCCACCTGGCTCTATCGCGTGACGGTAAACACCTGCTACGACCACTTACGCAAGCAGCGGAGACAGCAGTGGGCCCCTCTTCCGGAAGGCTACGATCCACCTGACCCTTCTACCGACGACCTCCTGGAATCCACCGAGATACGCCCGACCATCGAGGACGGCCTAGCCGAACTCCCCGAAAAGTTCGCGGTCGCCTTGATCCTCGTGGATGTGGAGGGTCTTCCGCTCCGGGAGGTTTCTGAAATCCTTCACATACCTGTCGGCACCGTCAAATCACGGGTTTTCCGGGCTCGTCGGATGCTCGCCGCCCGACTCGGGAACCTTTTGACCCCCGATGACAGTCCCAAGGATGAACGACCATGAACGATCACCCTCCCGATCTCGAAGCGATCATCGATCTGACGACCGGTGACCTGCCGCCGGAAGAAGCCGAACGCCTCGAGCGTTCGCTGGACTCGCAAGCCCGGGCGGAGCTTGCCACGCAGAGAGCCGCGCGAAAAGCCTTGGAAAGCCTTCCGTCCCCGGACCACCTCTCGGACACGGAACGGCGGCGTCTCCGGACCGTGGTTGAACAGCGCCTCCGCCTCGACGGGCCTGCTCATCGAGGACGGGTCCGCAGACGTAGATCACGACTATCCGCCAGGGCGTTTCCGGCGATGGCCGCGTTCGCCGCTCTCGTCCTGGTGGTGGCGGTGGCCTTGCGGTCCGGAAACCGGTTCGGCGGGGACGAGGAAGCCTTCGAGTCCCCGGCTACCTTCGCTGTCCAGACAACTCGGTTGGCGGATGCAACCACGATGGCCGCAATGGCTGCGGACGCTGCGGCGGCGGACGCCACCGACGATGCGCCGGGAACGGTAGTCGAAACCGAACCGGTGACGGAGCGGGCTGACGACGCAGTGACCTCGACCACCGTCGCCGCAACGCGGATAGTGACCGAAGCCGACCTAGCGGCCGCGCAGCAGGAGGAGGCGGCGACGGTCGAGGAATCTGCCGAAACAACCGACACCACCGCCGTCGAGGTATCGATCCTGCCCTATACGCCACCGACGCTCTTCGACATCTCCTCCGCCGACCAGTTGGAAGCGCTTGGCCGGATTCTGCAAGCCGTTTCGGAAGGGGAGACCAATCCTGCCCCTCTTCATGAACTCATGGAACGAAGCCCGCCGCCGGAGTTGATTTGCCGCGATAGCGCGGCTTCGACGGCAGGGCCGGACGTCGTCGTCTACTTCTTGGCGCGCGGTGTTCTCGGCGGCGCAGAGACCGAAGCCTATCTCTTGGTTGAGGATACGATCGCCGCTGAGGATATCGACATACTGGAGGGGATCAATTTATACGGTATCCTGCTCTTCTCGGCACCGGACTGCGAGCTAATTCGCTTACCGGGTAGCGACCCTGGCTGAGCCGGATGGGCGACGGCGGGTCGCCGGTAGCCGACAGGAACAGGATTCCCAACCCGGCTAACCTGGAACCGTGAAGGAAAGCCAAGCCGCCCGTTACGCCGACCTACTCGAAGGTATAGTCGGCAAGGCCCGGGCTCTGACCGTCGAACGATTGGCCAAGGGCATTACCGTCACCGCCCTCGGCTTGGGCGCGGCGGTGGTGATCCTGGTTGCCTTCGTCCTTGCCGCCATCGGCCTCTTTCGGTTGGTTGCCATCTGGGTGGGCGCAACCGGCGCCTACGCGATCTTCGGCGCGTTGTCGATCATCGCCGGGTGGTTCTCTTGGAGGAGACGAACCCACGATCCTGAGGAGTCCGATGGCTGAGCATGTGGTAATTATCGGGTCCGGACCTGCCGGACTCACCGCAGCGTTGTATACGGCGCGGGCCGATCTTCAACCTGTGGTCTTCGAAGGAGCCCAGGCCGGTGGACAGCTGATGATCACCACGGATGTTGAAAACTACCCCGGATTCCCCGCCGGGATTATGGGACCGGACCTCATGGACCGACTCCGTAAACAGGCGGAACGGTTCGGGGCTCGGCTACTTCCCGTAGACGTTACCTCTGTGGACCTCTCCTCCTACCCGTTCACCGTAACGGCGGGCGACCATCAACCCAAGGCCGAGACGGTCATCATCGCGACCGGGGCCGACGCCCGCTTTCTGGGTATCCCCGGTGAGGAAAGGTTGATAGGCCGGGGCGTTTCGGCGTGTGCCACCTGTGATGGATTCTTCTTCCGAGGTAAGAACCTGATCGTAGTCGGGGGAGGAGACTCGGCTATGGAGGAGTCTCTCTTCCTAACCAAGTTCGCCTCCAAGGTCACGATCGTCCACCGCCGCGATCAGTTTCGCGCCTCACGGATCATGGCTAGGCGCGCTCTTCGCAATGAGAAGATAGAGGTGTTGTGGAACACGACAGTCGAGGAGATACATGGTACCGACAGCGTGACCGGCGTTACGCTTAAGGATGTCCACACCGGCGACGCGCGGCGCCATCCCGTGGATGGTGTCTTCATCGCGATCGGTCATGTACCCAATACCAACCTCTTTCTCGGTCAATTGGATCTGGATGATGAGGGTTACATCCTCCTCCGAGGACCAGGCACGATGACAAGCGTTGACGGCGTGTTTGCGGCCGGCGACGTGGCGGATACGGTTTACCGGCAGGCGGTCACCGCCGCAGGAACCGGATGTGCAGCCGCTATTGACGCGGAACGTTGGCTAGAGTCGTCCCGTGAAGAGTGACCGTACCTGATGACCCGTGGCACATGGCGTCTCGGCGCGGACCGGTCCCTCCCCCAACCTCTCGTGATCCCTACACCGTTCATAAATCATTACCAACACCTAAAAGGAGATCCAGATGTCGAACTTGGTCACCTTGACCGACGCAACCTTCGCGGGCGCCGTCGCCGACACCAAGCCGGTACTCGTTGATTTCTGGGCCGAATGGTGCGGCCCATGCCGCATGGTCGCTCCCGTCCTCGAGCAGATAGCCGCCGAGCACGGAGACAAGCTGACCATCGCCAAGCTCAACATCGACGAGAACCAGCAGACGCCCTTCGCCCACAATGTAATGAGCATCCCCACCATGATCGTCTTCCAGGAGGGCGCCGAGAAGAAACGCATCGTCGGGGCCCGCCCCAAAGCGGCGATCCTCGCGCAGCTGTCCGAGTGGATCGGCTAGCCCAGGTTCTTGACCCCAATTTTTAATGCAGGGGTTTAGTCGCCGGGGACGGCGGTGAGCTGCAGGAGGCGCTCAACCGTCGCACCATGCCACAGGACAACCCGCACTGGGAAGGCATCGCCGAAGCGATCCGGTACTCCAACAACTTCCACGGCATCACCGGACCCGCGCCGGTGCTGTCCATCAGCAGCCGTAACAGCATCACCGAGGGTGGCAGAGCCCACTTCAGAATCGTCGTCAACCCCGCCCCCACCAGCCCCATAACCGTCAACATCGGCGTATCGGAAACGGGAGACTGGGGAGCGCGAGCGGCGCCGCCACGATCACACTCAACGGCGGCTACATGGACTACTACACGCCCGTAGACGCCCCGGGTGGCGCTAAAAGACCCTCCCTACGGGGTCATCGCCAATGTTGGCTTGGTTCACCCGAATGCGGATCGTCCATATTTGGCAGGCTCATCCTTGCCGTTCTGAATCAGCCTCAATCCAACACCGAAGGCTTCCGTGTGGGTAGCCGAAAGTGTGTTTGTAGGGAGCGTTCAGGGGCAGGGGACGGCTTTTAGGGGTTATCCGGGGTTGTGTGGTTTAACCCCAATTCTTCATGCCCCCGTCACACCGACCTCGAAAAGGCCACGTCAAGCCCGTCAAGCGGCTATTTTCCCAGGTAAGAGAGTTCATTTCATCTCTCTCGGCTACCCATCCAAACCCCTGCATGAAAAATCGGGGTTAACTTCCCGCCCCCTCGGTCGGCGGGACTCGCCTGATGTCCTGAAACTCTGTTCTTTGCCGTTGTGGGCCGGTGT
>CAZEZF010000140.1:0-5567 GCA_964516495.1 uncultured Acidimicrobiia bacterium
TGACGTGGCCTTTTTGAGTTCGGTGTGTCTGGGGCATGAAGAATCAGGGCTAGGAAGAAGTCGCGTTCCTGTGCTGTACAAACCCCCACCTTCCGAGTGACTCCCGGCCCCTCGGGGCTTCCCGCGGGAACTTTGTGAATCAGTCGCGGACCAACCTCATCATTGCTGAAGGAGGGTGCGGAACGCACGAGCAGATGTATCAGGGGACGGTCCCGGCGCCAGGCGTTCGGCATTGCAGGGCCACACGCCCTTTCCGTGATAGATTTCCTTAATCCCGAAAGGGGAGTTTCCGATGCCTACAACTATCTCAGAAGTCCGGGGTCGTCAGATTCTTGATTCCCGCGGCAATCCCACTCTCGAAGCCGAAGTCTGTCTGGCAGGTGGGGCTGTCGGGCGCGCCGCGGTACCGTCCGGAGCTTCCACCGGGACCCTCGAAGCGGTGGAACTCAGAGACGGGGGTGGTCTGTTCGGCGGGAAAGGGGTGACCAACGCGGTGACCAACGTGACCGCCCTGATCGCCCCGGTTATCCGAGGTGTGGACGCCACCGACCAGGCGAGGATCGACCAGGTAATGCTCGACCTCGACGCCACCCCCAACAAGGCTCGTCTCGGCGCCAACGCTGTCTTGGCGGTATCCCTGGCGGTTTCCGCGGCCGCCGCACGCCAACTCGGTCTACCCCTTTTCCGCTACTTGGGAGGACCCGCCGCCCGGACGTTGCCGGTTCCGATGCTAAACGTCATCAACGGGGGGGCACACGCCGCCAACCGGCTCGACATCCAGGAGTTCATGCTGGTACCGGGCGGTTTCCCCTCCTTCTCGGACGCCCTTCGAGCCGGTGTCGAGGTCTACCAACGCCTCAAGGAGATTCTGAGCGTCAAAGGTCTCTCCACAAATGTGGGTGATGAAGGAGGCTTTGCCCCGGATCTGGCAGGGAGCGACGCGGCATTGGACCTGCTGATGGACGCAATCGATCAGGCGGGGTATCGGCCGGGTGAGGAGTTCGGCTTGTCGCTGGACGCGGCGGCCAGCGAGTTCTGCAAGGACGGTGTATACAGTCTTGAAGGCCGTTCCCTCCCGTCCGGCGCAGTGGTCGACTTCTATGAAGACATGGTTGCTCGTTACCCGGTAGTGTCGATCGAAGACGGACTGGCCGAAGATGATTGGGAGGGGTGGGCTGAACTTACCCGCCGACTAGGTGAACGAGTGCAATTGGTGGGCGATGACATCTTCGTTACCAACCGGCTGATCCTGCAGCGCGGTATCGACGAACAGGTGGCTAATGCGGTCCTTGTCAAAGTCAACCAGATAGGGACCCTGTCCGAGACCTTGCAGACCATGGATATTGCCCGCGACGCCGGATACGGACGGGTCGTGTCTCATCGCTCCGGAGAGACCGAGGACACCTTCATAGCTCATCTGGCCGTTGCCGCCGGCGCAGGCCAGATCAAGACCGGGGCGCCGGCCCGGTCGGAACGCACGGCCAAATACAACGAACTGCTCCGGATCGAGGAGAGGCTAGGCGACCAGGCTCGCTATCCGCGGTTCTCCCTGTATAAAGGGCTCGATGGCTAAACGGTCCAAGCGGCGCGGGTGGTTGATCCCTCTCTTCCTTGTGGTAGGGCTGTCGATAGCGACCATTAACGTATTTCCGATTCGCCAGCTAATAGCCCAGAACAGGGAGATACAGGTCAGGGAGACCGAATTGTTGGAAATCCAACGGGAGAATGCCCGTTTGGAGCGGGAGATCGAGGCCCTATACAACCCTGCCGCGATCGAACGGATTGCCAGGTCCGACTTCGGTTATGTCCGTCCGGGCGAGATCAGCTATGTAGTTTTCCCGATCGAGGCGCCCGAGGTAACGGAACAAGCCACAGAACCGGGGGAGGAATCGGCGCCGGAGTTTGAATCGGGAGGTTTTTGGGAAGCGCTGTGGGATTACATAACCGGGCGTGACCTGGAAGATGGATGAACGCCTTCAGGTAGCGATCCAGATCGGGCGTCCCTCCCGATCGGACATCGAGGTTGTTTCCCGCTGCCACCTGTCTCTTCCGGTAGTGGTGCAGGTCCCTCCCGTTCTTGATGACGGGACCCCTTTCCCCACCCTCTACTGGCTGAGTTGTCCGTTGGCGGTCCGCAGGGTGAGCAGGCTTGAAAGCGGGGGAGGAGTCAAGGCGATGGAGCGTCGGGCGACCCGGATCCCCGAGTTCGGCGCCGCTCTCGAGGACGCCCATGACAGGTACGCCCGCCGACGGAAGGAGTTGGAACCGGATGAAGCGGAGCACACACCCTCAGGGGGGGTGGCGGGCGCGGCCCGCGGTGTCAAGTGCCTGCACGCTCACTACGCTGACACTCGGGCGGGCAATCCCAACCCGGTTGGCGACCTGGTGACGCCGTGGGTCGAACCCCTTGATTGTTCCTTCCCCTGCGTGACCGAACACGACGACGGTTTTATCAAGAATCCTTCCTGGGTGGAACCGCGTTAGCTTCCCTACTGATCGCTATTGCCTGGCCAGGATGGTCATGCCAAGATGCAGCGATAGCCCGGGTGACGGAATTGGTAGTCGTGGCGGACTTAAAATCCGCTGCCCTTAAGGGGCGTGTGGGTTCGAATCCCACCCCGGGTACTCACTGAGCGGGTCGTAGCCGGGATTGCAATGCCTCCACACCTCGCCCTCGAAGGCGGCGGAGGGCCACATCACGATTTCGGACGCTTCAGGCAGGTCCGTGTGGCGTTGGCCACTCAGTTCTCGCGCGACTTGCCGGGGGAACGTGATTCGCCCCCGTTCGACGAGCACCTCCAGGTCCTTGACGAATTGCCACTGGCCCCAATTCTTCATGCCCCAGACACACCGACCTCGAAAAGGCCACGTCAAGCCCGTCAAGCGGCTATTTTCCCAGGTCAGAGAGTTCTGTGCATCTCTCGGTTACCCATTCAAACCCCTGCATGAAAAATCGGGGTTAAGAGTTCTCGAGTGAGTGCTTTTCAATTCTGAAGAGTGGAGCCGACTATCAAGATGGGTGCAGTCTGAATGATGTACTTTCAGACTGCACCTTTGAATAAATGATATGAAACCCCTGTATCTCGGCTCGATGCGTTTGGGAGTCGACCTGACCGCTGTGGTCAACGACCCTGAGGGGTTACTTTGTCAACCGATCAGGGGTAGGCGGGGGTCGGGATGTGGGGAGCGGCCGGAAGCGGCCCTTATCCAGGCCCAGTCGTCGCTTTCAAGATCGGAGGGACGGCCAGGCACCGTTCGTTGCGCCAGTACGCCGTCCAGGATTCCGGCGGTCACCGCTATCCCGTCCGGGGTGGCGATCGGCTCGATTCCCAGGGCATCGGTCAGGTCGATCCCGTGTACTACCGCTTCGACCATGCGACTCGCCACGAATTCGTCAAGGCGCATGAGGGCGTAGTAGCCGGACCCGATCGTCTCCGGGGGCGTTGCACGCGCTTCCTCGATGGTCTTGGAGAAGGTGTGATCGAGAACATCGGCCATGTCCTGCGGTGTCTTGCCTTCCACCATCATATAGGCGTAATCGTAGACGACCGGCGCCACTTCGGACCGGGGGAAGATAAAGAAACTTATCCGGTCACGACCGACCTGACCTTCCTGCGGTTCGGCGAGGAGCATGCGGGTCAGCCCGATCGATATATCGAAGTGTCCGGCCAACTCGAAAATCGTCCAGGGCATGGCTTCCTCGTCGAGGGGAACCAGATTGGTCGGCATTGCCCACTGCTCCTCGGACAAACCGCGGAAGACCTGCACGATCCGAGTCAACTCGCCCTCCAGAGCGTTTACCATTTCGGCATACGTAGTAATGTTCCACCTCCTCGGATAATGGACACAACAATATCGGCATTCGATACCAAGTAGGGGAGATATTCATGACCGGGAGGTTGGCAGTTGGGTAGGGCGCAACGCCGCAAGCAGGAGAATCGTCGTCGCAGGCTTGAAGAGGCAAGGGAGGCGGCAAGTCGGCGGGTCCGGCGCAGAAAGCTCATCGCCGGGTGGGCCGCCTTGGGGGTTGGCGTGTTGGGGGTGGCGTCGTTCTTTATCTTCAGTGGAGGCTCCGTTGACGTAGAAGCCGATCCTCCTGATGTGGAAGAAACCTCCGCAACAACCACCGGCCTTGAGGAGGACCCTCCGGTTTCCGATGTTCCGATAGCTGAAGATGAGCAACAGATGGAGAGCACCTCCACTTCGATAACTGATGAACGATCTTCCGAACCGGACAGCCCTGCACTCGCGGAAGGATGTCCGGCGCCGGATGGAAGTGATGGGCCCAAACTCGACTTCGATGGGCCACAGCCGATGTGTATAGATCCTGCCAAGAACTACATGGCGGTGTTCGACACCAGTGAGGGAGAGATACGCTTCGAGCTAACGCCGGACGTAACGCCCGGCACGGTCAACAATTTCGTCACGCTCGCCCGCTGGGGTTACTACGACGGCACCCTGCTTTTCAGGACCGATCCGTCGATCGACATCATCCAGGGTGGGTCTCCCCACACCAACAGTCCCTCCGATCCAGGCCCCGGCTACACAATCCCTGACGAGCCGCCCTTCTCTACGGATCCGGATACGGGTCAACCGGTTGGTCCGTACCGTTATCAACCGGGGCAGTTGGTGATGGCCCGGTCGGCGGGCTTCGACTCCGCGGGAGCGCAGTTCTTCATCACCACCGGCCCCAACGCCGCTCGTCTGGATGGCCAAGGGGTGTATGTGGTGTTCGGAACGACCGACGAGGCCGGGTTGGAAGTCGCCCGATCCATAATGGACCTGCATGTTCCCGGTGGCCAGTTGGGTGGGGCGCCTTCGCGAGAGGTGGTTGTGCATTCTGTGACTATCGAGGAGACACCCTCCTAGCCCCAATTTTTAATGCAGGGTTTTGGATGGGTAACCGAGCGAGATGCAAAGAACTCTCTGACCTGGGACGATAGCTGTGTGGTGGCCTCGCCTGGGGCGGGGCGCCCCCATCACCCGAAGGTGAACGCCGGGACGCCCGTGATGCTGCGCTTGACGTGGCCTTTTCGGGTTCGGTGTGTCCGGGGCATGAAGAATTAGGGTTAACGCATGGACGCTAGTTTTCCGGCCACAGCTCCGCTAACCAGCACCGGGCGTCCCATGACTTCATGGCCAAGAAGCGGACCCTCACCTGCCGGGGTTCCAAGAGCGCGAAAACCAACCTTCCCCAGCCATCTTCGTGGCTTCAGGGCCCGCCCCCGCCACCACCGTCCGAGGTTATGAACGCGTTCCGCTAAACCCTTGGTAGGGTAGGAAACGACAGTATGATCCCACTCCGGTCCGGTCGGTACCGCAACCCGAATCGGCGGTGCATGTAGCTATCTACCAGTATGCGACACACCAGGGACATTAATTCCCCTCCTATCCCGGCTTGCCAAAAGAAATTTCAGATCGGTACAGATTCGAGCCGACTGTGGTGACCTAGCCGACCCTTGACCTGAGCCCAAACCGAACGGATTCCGACGCCACCCTGTCCTGCCGCTCTTCCTCCGGGACACAATGCCGAGCCGAACGCAAGAAACCATCAGTGGAAGGAACGG
>CAZEZF010000141.1:0-5439 GCA_964516495.1 uncultured Acidimicrobiia bacterium
AGTTTATTGCATCTTTCTCGGCTACCCAACCAAACCCCTGCATGAAAAATTGGGGTTATATATTTTAGTCCATAGTTATATAGTCGTGAGTTCATACAAACTCAGAGATAGTTCTTAGAGCAACTCAATAAACTAAAAATACGATATAGATGTGGTTAATAGCACACTATTTGATGAGTTACGAGATGGAAAAGGTCAGATCTCGCGGTGGCGGCGGCTGGAAACTACACCGGTATCAAATCCTGCCAGGTTGAGCCGACCGGAGAAACGGGCGTGTTCGATCTTAAGGCACCGATCCTGCACCACCTCGATTCCGGCCTCTATTGCTTTGAGGGCGGCCTCGTCGTGGCGTAGACCCAACTGGAACCACACTACCTTGGCTCCGATGGCAATTGCCTCATCAACCACCCCGGGAAGGGCGGCAGGCTTGCGGAAGATATCTACGATATCGGGAACCTCCGGAAGATCGGCCAGAGACGGATAACACTTCAAACCAAGGATCTCGTCGTACATCGGGTTGACCGGATAGACCCTCAGGTGCGTCCTGGCGATGTAGGCAGCAACGAAATTGGAGGCCCGCAACACGTTGCCGGACACTCCGACCAGCGCCACGGATTCGGCTTCCCGGATGATGCGGAGCCTGGTCTTGGGATCCGCCTCAAGTGTTCTTGTCATCACTCAACTCCCCAATGCCTGGTCGAGATCCCAGATAATGTCCTCGATGTTCTCGAGTCCCACCGAGATTCGGATCATGTCATCCCCTACTCCGGCCGCCTCACGCTCCTCCGGAGGCACCTGCTGGTGGGTCGTGCTCGCCGGATGGATGACCAGTGTTTTGGCGTCACCGACATTGGCCAGGTGGCTGGCGAGCTCCACCCCCCTTATAAACGAGATACCCGCCTCGTATCCGCCTGCGATACCGAAGGTGAAGACAGCCCCCGGCCCCTCCGGAGTGTACTTTCGGGCCAGGTCGTAGGATGGGTGAGACCGGAGTCCCGGATACGACACCCAGGATATCCGGGAATCGTTCTCCAGGAACTCCGCCACCGCCTGCGCGTTGGAAACATGGCGCTCCATCCGGAGACTCAGAGTCTCCAAGCCGAGCAGCAGCAAGAAGGAACTGACCGGCGATAGCGACGCCCCCACGTCGCGCATCAATTCGGTACGCGCCTTCATGAGGTATGCGTACTCGCGAAAGTTCTCCCAGAACCGCAGATCGTGATAAGCAGGCGACGGCTCGACAATTGTCGGGAACCGTCCGTTGTTCCACGGGAATCGGCCACTCTCCACAATGACCCCGGCGATAACGGTTCCGTGCCCGCTTATGAACTTGGTAGCCGAGTGGATGACCACATCGGCGCCGTGCTCGATGGGACGACATAGGGCGGGGGAGGCGAAGGTGTTGTCCACCACCAGGGGCAACCCGTAGGAGTGGGCAAGGTCGGAGATCGAATCCAAATCCAGGACATCACCGTTTGGATTCCCGATCGTCTCACCGTAGATGAGGCGGGTTCGGTTGGTGATGGCCTGTTCCATCGCACCCGTGTCGTTGGTGTCGACGAACGTGGTCTCGATTCCCATACGGCGCAGCGTCACATCGAACTGGGTAAAGGTCCCGCCATAGAGGGCCCTATTGGCGATGATGTGGTCTCCCGCCTCGCAAACGGTAAGGATCGACAGAAGCTGGGCCGACATACCGGAAGCGGTAGCCAGGCCGCCCAGGCCGCCCTCGAGCGACGCGACCCGCTCCTCGAACGCCGCGTTGGTGGGGTTGCCGATGCGTGTGTAGATGTTGCCGAAGCTCTGGAGGGCGAATAGGTCAGCGGCGTACTGGGGATCGTCGAACACATAGGAGGTTGTCTGGTAGATGGGCATGGCGCGGGCGCCGGTTTCCGGATCCGGCCTCTGACCGGCGTGTATAGACCGTGTGTCAAACCCGAACGTGTGCTTGCTCATTAACCACCTAACCCTACGATGTCGTTAACCCCAATTTTTCATGCAGTGGTTTGCATGGGCGATGAAGCAACATTAGCAAACTTCCTGACCTGGGAGAAGAGCCGCTCGTTAAGCTCGGCTGGACAGGGCATGACATTCACCGCAAAAGTGATCGCCGGACGGGCCGCAAGAGTGGGCTTGACGTGGTCTTTTATACATCGGCATGTCTGGGGCATGAAGAATCGGGGTTAACAGGGGAACCCCGAATCGGACTCCAGATGATAGCGGAGATGGGGCTCGAACAAACGCGGTTCCAGCAGGAAGGCGTCATGGCCCTTCTCGGAATGCACGGTTATCCAGTGGAAGGGAACGCCGGCCCGTTTGAGCACCTCTGTGAGTTCCTCCTGCTCATCCTGGTAATAGCATACGTCCGAATCGATCGAGAACACCAGATACTCGTGAGCGCCCGCCGACAGCATGTCAGGCAGGGAAACTCCCCTTCGAGCAGCCTCGGTATACAGGTCGAAATCCTGCCACGCCCACATCGTGCGCAGGTAGGCGTTGGCGTCGAAACGTTTCACGAACTTCTGACCCTGGTGCCACATATAGCTCTCGAGAGGTAGGCGGACCCTATCTCCGGCTTCGGGCGCCACCTCGCCTCGCGCCCGTTCCTCCATCTGTTCCAGGGATACGAAGGTCTTGTGCCCGATCATCCTGGCCAATGCAAGGCCGTCGTCGGGGGGAGGTCCGTCATAGTAGTTACCTCCGTTGAAGTTCGGGTCGTTGTAGATGGCGTTGATCTGCTCGAAGTCGTGGATAATCTGTAGGGCCGTAGCCCGCAACCCGGCGGCTATCGGAACCACGAAGCGCACCCTGTCGGGATAACGGCATGCAACATCGAGACACATCATCCCACCGACGCTCCCCCCCACCACCGCGTGCAGTTGGCCGATACCCAGTTCATCAAGCAACCGGAAGTGGGCACGCACCGTATCTCCGACCGACACCCGAGGGAATGCGCCCCCGTAGGGCTTCATCGTCGCCGGATCGAGGCTGGTCGGACCGGTGGAACCGTAACAGTGGCCTACCCAGTTGGCGCATATCACAGCAAACCGGTCGGTGTTGAGAGAGCGACGGGGACCGATAAACGCATCCCACCACCCGACATGCAGCTGTTCGGTCCAGCGTCCGCCGGTTCCCGGAACGTGTGGGTTGTAGCCGGCGGCGTGGTGACTACCCGTCAGGGCATGGAACAGTAGAATTGCGTTGTCACGTTCCTCGCTCAGATCACCATAAATCTCATAAGCAATCGTAACCTCAGGCAATGATGCACCGCTTTCGAGCACGAACGGGTCGGTCTCGCTTCCGAAGGTAAAGAATCGGGTCTCAACCCGTCCTACTCCTGTGTCCATTTCACTTCCGCGTATCGCTAGGGGCTATAACGATATCAAGGAATCCGGCCTTCCCGATCCAATACATGGATCGGGGACACCGGATAGCTTCGTGACAACCCATCGACTCGGCGTCCGTTCCCGGTCTTAAGCGTTCGTAAGAGAGTACGATCACCGGTGTGGAGTATCAGGCGCTGTATAGGAAGTATCGGCCGCAACGATTCGACCAGGTGATAGGTCAGCGACATGTAACCGAAACCCTGGCGAGAGAAATCGTGGACGGTCGGGTAGCTCACGCCTACCTGTTCGCCGGACCTCGCGGTACGGGGAAGACCACCACAGCCCGCATCTTCGCCAAGGCCCTGAACTGCCCCTCCCGAGACGGGTCCGGTGAACCTTGCGACAGCTGCCTGTCCTGTGGAGAGGTGGCCGGTTCATCGTCGATGGACGTCATGGAACTCGACGCCGCTTCCCACAACAAGGTGGAGGATATCAGGGACCTCAGAACCAGCGTTTCGACGGTTGCCTCAATGGGAGGAGCGAAGCGCATCTTCATCCTCGACGAAGCGCACATGCTCACCAAGTCAGCGGGCAACGCGCTCCTCAAGACCCTCGAAGAACCGCCGGAACATGTCCACTTCGTACTGGCCACCACCGAGCCCTACCGGCTGCTCGACACTATCCGGTCGCGTAGCCAGCAGTTCGACTTCCAGTTGGTCAACTCCGAGTTGATCGCCGAACACCTTGACCGGATTTGTCAAGGCGAAGGCTACCGCGCTTCAAAGGAAGCTCTCATAGAGGTGGCCCGCCAGGCTGCCGGATCGGTGCGGGATGCGCTCAGCCTGCTCGAGCAGGTCGCGGCGCGAGACGGTTCCGTCACCAGGCAGGGCGTCCGGGCCGCCAGAGGGATCGCCGGCCCTCAGGCGATGGCGACCCTGGTCGAATCAATCGTGACATCGGACGCCAGGTCGGCCCTTGAGTTGGTCGCCGAACTAGCTGCCCGCGGAGTGGACCTGCGTAGATTTGCAGGAGACGCCATCGCGTTCTTCCGGGGTGTTTTCCTCTCCATGTACACCTCGAAGATTCAGAGCATCACCGAAGAACCGTCCGAGGTCATCTCCGCATGGGAAGAGGCGTCCCGAAAGCTTCCGACCTCCAGCGTGATGAGAGCGATCGACATCCTCGGGGATGCCCTTATCAAGCTCCGAGAGGGCCGTGACGAGCAGATGATGTTGGAGTTGGCAATCCTGAAGCTGGTTCGACCCGAACTGGACAGCAGCCCCGAAGCGCTGCTCAACCGCATAGAAAAGCTGGAGCGGGTCGGATCCGGAAGACCGGTCTCGCCCGTTATCCGGGACTCGCCGCCGGTGTCATCCTCCGGCAGCCCGACCCGCCCCAGCGTCGTGACGACCACAGTTCCCCGAACGGATTTCCAACCCGACCTTCCCGAGCCGGATCCCGACTACGGGAGGGAATCCGCCGAGTTCGAGGTCTCCGGTCGGGACCCGCAGCATGCCCCGGGCGTCCCGCCGGTACCTGAACAGAATGAGGGCAGGACGGCGGAACCCACTCCGGCCGATCTCGACCGTATATGGCCGCAGCTGGTATCAGGGGTTACGCAGGAAATGAGCGTACGGCGGGGCGCCCTCTTCCGGGAGGCGATGCCGGGTGGCATAGAGGGTTCGGAGCTCATCTTCGTGCTTCCGGCCGGGCACGAATTCCATCTGGAAACGCTGTCCTCGGATTCCAAGCTTCATGAATACCTGGCCGGATTGGCGGGTAGGCTGCTGGACGCCTCCGTAACCGTCTCCTTTCGCTCCTCCGGCGCCGGCGAGACGGACAGGGACAGGAGTAAGGGAGCTGATCCGGCAAGGGAGACGGAACCGCTACCCGACAAGGACAGCCTGGCGGAAGCCCCACCCTCCACCACCGATCCCCAATCCCTACTCGAAGCAATGTTCGGGGCGAGGGTTGTAGAGGAAACCGACACCTAGCCGTCCTGGTTCCTGGATTCGCTGACGCATAACCGTGGTCTCCAGCGGACTGGAGTTGCCCCGCTTTAGCCCCAATTTTTCATGCAGGGGTTTGGATGGGTAACCGAGAGAGGTGAAAT
>CAZEZF010000142.1:0-5043 GCA_964516495.1 uncultured Acidimicrobiia bacterium
CTTTCGACAACCATGCGGTCTTCCTGGCTGCCGGGAGGGAGGGTGGCCAACTCGACGCATATCAGGCCTCCGAACCCGACCGACCGGAGTCCGGCCAGCACACCGTGAAGGTCGAGGTCGCCGGCGCCGAGGGACGTGCATGGCCACCAGCCACCGGGGTTGCCGAAGTCGGACTCAGAGAGGTCCAAGTCCTTGACGTGGACCATGTCGGTGAGCGGCGCCAGCAGGCGGGTGGCTTCCATCAGGTCGCTGCCCACCCGGATGACGTTGGCCGTATCGAGCACCACGCCGAGGTTGGGGGCGTTTACCCGGTCGACCAACTCAGCCAGTGACGCTACGGGGAGCGCCGTGTGGGTCTCGATCGCAAGGCGGATTCCTCGCTCAGCGGCATGACGGCAGGCTTCGGTCACCCGGGGTACGAGCCGTGCGACCGAAGCATCGACAGGTTCCATACCCCAGTGGGTGTATGTGCCCACGACCAGGCGCACCAGCGAGATACCCATCAAGGCTGCTATATCGACAACGTCCAGTAGGTCGTCAAGTCGCTCCCGGGAGGTACCCATTTCCAGACCGCCGGGGTGGCCCCAGGCCAGTACAGCTTCGAAACCAGCCTCATGCAGGATCAGCGCCAAGCGTTCCCGGAAGGCCCGGTCTTCCAAGTCCAAGTAACAGGTCTCCAGGCTTACCCCGTCAACCTCCAACTCGGCGGCCCGGTCCAGAAACTCCCAGGTCGTCCAGCGGATCCCGGGATCCCGCTCCCCTACCCGAACCTCGCCGAAGAATCGATGGTACGAGTAGGAATCGACGCCGACCCGCAATGTGGTCAGTCGACGCCCGCTACCCTGGCCAATCCTCCGGTTCGAAGGCTCTCGTAGGCGGCCGCCACCACTTCCACGGACTTGGCGCCCACCTCCCCGGGGGAACGGTTCGGCACGTCGAGACCTTTGGTCAGGTCGATCAGGGTGCTGGGGGGTCCGTCACACTGATACAACCCGGCGTGGTCGACCAGATCGACCTTGTTGTCCACCCCGTCCTCACGGAAGTGCCAGAGGAAGTCCCGCTCGAGATCAACGATCAACTGACCCTCCGAACCGTAGAAACGCACCTGGAGTTGGTGGCGAGGCCATGGTTCGTCCGGAATATCGCCCATACCGGCCTGACTGGGGCAACTGGCGCCGCTCAGAACCCCGGTGGCGCCTGATTGGTAGCGAATGCTGACGGCGTCGTGCAGGTCGACCCGGGCCCCGACGTTATTCATCAGGGCGAACACGTCCTTGGCGCGGTCACCGCTCAACCAGAAGGCGAGCCCCATGGCGTGACTCAGCTGGGCCGGAGCGTAACCACCGCCCGAAATGGCCGGGTCGGTCCAGGTATCCCAGTCAGGCATGAAGTCGGTCGCCGAACCTTCGTAGCTGCCGGTGGCCTTCAGGAGTTCTCTGGTGCCCGACGCCATAGCCACCAGAACATGTTCGATATCCCCTACACCGCCATCATCGGTCATAATCCGCTTGGCCTCGACCACCGTGGGCCGGTAGTGCCAACCGAAGGAGATGACCAGGTGGCGACCCAACTCCTTGGCGGTTGCATCGAGGTCCCACGCCTCGGCGGGATCGATGGTGACCGGTTTCTCGCAAAGGACATTGGCCCCGGCTTCGAGGGCCGCCTTGGCATGCTCATGGTGGAACACGGAGGGGCTTCCGACCACCACCGCGTCAAGGTCCAGATCCAAGGCGTCCCGATAATCCTCGGAGATGTGCTCGAACCCGAAACGTTTTTTCAATAACTCAAGAGCATCCCGACCCTTCCGGACAGCAATGACGAGTTCCACGTCGTCACGTTCCTTCAGTACGGGAATATGGTTACCCGCCGCCCACGAGCCGGCGCCGATAACGCCCACCCTTACCCGATCGTTCGCACCCATCAGCCCTCCTATCCACCGTCAAGAGTACGCCCCATGACACTAGCCCCGATTCTTCATGCCCCAGACACATCCGACATCTAACGGGCCTTGTCAAGCCTGTTCTCGTGATCGTATCAGGCGTTCACCTTCGGGCGATGAACGCGTCCGGACCGGGCGGCGCGATGATTGTGACGGCACCCCGTAGGCTATCTGTCCGCCTGAACCACCCCCACAAATGCTAGGGTCCGTCAGGCAACTACGTCTTGGAGGTTTGTCCCATGCAGCGAGCCTGTTTCACCTTTGAAATCTATCCCGACAAGGCTGACGAGTACAAGAAACGCCATGACGAGATCTGGCCCGAACTGGTCGAGGAGATCAAGAAAGCCGGTCTCAAGAACTACAGCCTGTTCCGCCGCGGCACCCAGGTCATCGCCTATGTCGAGGCCCATCCGGATGTCGCCACCGCCTTCGGCAAGATAGGCGGCACCGAGGTGAACGCCCGCTGGTCCAAGTGGTTCGAGGATGTGATCCTCAGCCTGGTGGACGACGACGGCAACCTCTACTGGGCCGACGAGGTTTGGCACCTCGACTGAAGAGCCACCTCCGGACCGGTGAGAACTCTCGCACCCGGAGGTAGGTCAGAACTTCCGGCGGAAAGCCTGTATGGGAACGCGTCCAGGCGCGGGATGGTGTTTGCTCGGTTCGTGACGTTGGGTCAGCGGCGCCGACCCCGGTGGTAGAGGGCAACGAACTCGGCGACCGGATGCCTGGCGACCGCCTCCGCAATCAGGTCGAGGGGCAGATCGTCGAGGCGGCGGAACCGCACACAGCTCTTGCCCATGTCAACACGTTTGCCGGTGGCTCGGTACTTGCCTTCGAAATCGGCTCGGGCGTCCGGATCGGCGTAGACACCGGACAGGTACACGGCCATGTGGTGCTTCTGTGAGGCGAGGGCGGCGTACATGAGCGGTTTGCCGTTGTATGTGTCGGGCTGGATTGCGAGAGGGACCTCATAGGAGATCATGCCCCAGCGCATCTCCTCCACATACCCTTCGGGCAACGCTCCGAGGATCGCTGCACGTACCGTAGAGACGGCCTCCCTCCGGTCCGGGGGAAGGCCCTCCAAGTACTCCTCTACCGTGGCGGCTTTGGACCTCATGGCCGAGTACTTTAGAACCCTGCACCCGCAAGCGGTAAAGGAGCTTTAGGTCCAGCAACTGCCAGAAGAGTTGACATGATCGAATCCCTCGGGTTCGCGATATTGATCTGCGTGGTCCCCTGCGTCTGATTGACGCGGCGCTGGTCCGTTCTGTGCGACAATCGCTAATCACGACGAGAAGGGAACCCATGTCTACGGGCGCAATCCGGCCACGGCTCCGAATAGGGCTGCTCTGCGTTTACTTCGGGCTTTTCGATGCGGCCATGCCGCCCGAGTTCCGACGCGATCGAACCGCCTTCGCCGAAGCAATGCAAACACGGCTGGAACAGTTCGGATCGGTCACCTACCCGGGAGTAGTCGACTCCGATGAGGCCGGGAAGGCGGCCGGTCGGGTATTTGCGGAGGCCGGAGTGGATGTCATCGTGTTCGCCCCGACAATGGCGGCGCCGCCCAGTTACGGCTGGGAGGCTGTCAGGAACCTGCCGGATGTACCGTTGGTGGCTGTGGGCGCCCAAGAGTTATCGGAAGTGCCCGACGACTACGCCACCGAGGAGGCCACCCGCCGCAGCCTTCCGGTGGGGCTGGTCATGTTCACCAATGTCCTGGTTCGCGAAGGCAGGTCCTTCACGACATTGATATCCACGGTCGACTCGGACGAACTCGATACCGCAATCTCGGACACTCTCAAGGCGGTGGAGGCTGCGGCCATGGTCCGCAACGCCCGGATGCTGGCCATCGGCGCTCCGATCTCCGGCTATCTGGATGTGGAGGTGACTACCGAGGAACTCGAAAGCCTCGGAGTCGGGGTCATCGATGTCGGATCGGAGGAGATAGCCGCCGCCTTCGCCGCAGTCGACGACGAACGGGTAACCGCCCTCGACAATGACCTTCGGAAACGCTTCGACGCGTCGGCTGTAGATTCTCCCACCCTGGCCCGTTCGTCCCGGCTTGCTCTGGCGATGGAAGACCTATGCAATATGCACGACGCCGACGCCGGAGCGGTCAACTGCCATAGCGACACCCTCCGGTGGAATCCCGGGGTCGGCATCACAGCCTGCCTAGGGGTGGCGCTCTGCACCCGGTCGGGCACACCGTTTGCCTGCACCGGAGATATCCCCACCGGCATCGCCCTGATGCTGGGCAAGAAACTCGCCGGATCCGCCCTCTACTGCGAGCTGTACCAGATGGACTTTCAGGGTGACTGGATACTGGTCGCCAACGGCGGGGAGGGGGATTTGAGCAGTCGATCCCCTTCGTCGACCGTGCGCCTGCTGCCCGAGGACCACTATATGGGTGACCATGGCGCCGGAACGGCGGTGGCCTTCCAACTACCCGAAGGACCCGCCACTCTTATCAGCCTGACCCCGGTGAACCACACCGGCGGGTGGGTGCTGGTAGGCGCCGAAGGTCGCATCCTGGACTCCAAACATCACGAAATGGAGGGGCCCAACGGGATGTTCCGGTTCAACTCCGGGGATGTGGCGGACGCCTACGCCCGCTGGTGCGAAGCCGGGGCCACCCACCATGCCGGGCTTCTCCCCGGCCACCACGGCGATGTCCTTGCCCGGACCTCCGAGATGCTTGGCATCACCTACAGGGAAGTCTGACTCCCTCGATTACAGACCCGGAGAATCACGATCCAACAACTTTCCGGAGGCGGTGTGATCGGTCTTGGCGCATCTCGTACCGGTAGGCGACACACGTTTTCATCGTAGATCCGAGAGAAGGTCAACTGCGCGCATCGTCCGTGGAACCTACCCATGACGGATGGCCTCTCCGAGGAACAGCGCGGAGTCGCCGCCCTCCGGCGCAGTTCTGAACGCCTGCACTGATGCGCGCGATGGGTTGGTTTCTGAACGCTAGGTGATCCCAATATCTCAGCCCGCCCTTCATGTATTACCGGCTTTAGAACGATGCGACAACCCAGGTGTTAGCCCCAATTTTTCATGCAGGGGTTTGGATGGGTAACCGAGAGAGGTGAAAT
>CAZEZF010000143.1:0-5028 GCA_964516495.1 uncultured Acidimicrobiia bacterium
TAAGAACCGTGGTCGCCGCCTGTTACCTGCCTCTGGAACCTTGAAACCGCGAAAAACAACCCTCCGGTCGATGAATTCCCCCAAGTGGGTCCCGCCCCCAACCGCCGCCTCCTCGGCGTCGAAACGCGTCCCGCCATACCCCAAACCGGGGTTCGTACGTTCAACATGGCGTCGGACCGGACCGGCCTGTCAGGTACCCAAGACGGGCCGCTTGGCGCTTTACGGTTACCTACCAGTATGCAATAGGGCTATGACACAAAGCCCGCCCCCCACCACGAAAAATGGGCCGTCTGACAAAAAAATCCAACGCTTCAGGACTCCAAGAGGTAGCGAGGTAGCGAGATAGCGTGGAACCCCTTCTCGGACCGTCAACCGATGAACATGGTGCATGTTCTAAGGAAGGCGGACCGTGTTTCCCGTTCGGTATGGGAACACCCTCCTAAAACCTCGGTAGTCCCGGCTAAGCAGGCTCAGCGCTTCTTCTTGTGGCGGTTTGCCTTGATCCGCTTGCGGTACTTGTGCTTGCTCATCTTTTTGCGGCGCTTCTTTATCAGCGAGCCCATGACATCCTTGTTCGACCGTAATACTCAATTGTTGCCGGAGAAGCCGGCGGGCGCAAACCGGATACCTCATCCGGAAGGACTGCGAGCAGTTCTGATCGGCGCCGAAGGGAGAGCCTCTGATCCGACCATTCCTGGCGACAGCAATTGCGGAAATGTCACCCCCTATCCCTAACTTGGGAGATTACAACGATGTAAGATCAAGCGAAGGTAGGAGGTGATCGCATCGTGGATAATGCCAGAAGGTCGCGGAGAGGCACGGCGACCTCGAGTTTCGGCGCCGGACGGCGCGAAGGGCACGATGCATCCGCCTTCTACGCCCGCTTCGCTCCGCCTGAGATTTCCACGGATGATCGTATTAAGTCGCCGGAAGGGTTTGACCAACCCCAAGTCATTCTCGGCGACAGCCGCAAGATGGACCGCCTCCCCGACAACTGTGTTGCTCTGGTGGTCACCTCGCCCCCCTACTTCGTGGGTAAGGAGTACGAACAGGCGGTGGCGGGACGCGAGGCGCCGACATCCTATGTCGAGTATCTGAGGCTGCTGCGTGATGTGTTCGAAGAGTGTGTGCGGGTCCTTGAACCGGGTGGACGCATAGCCGTCAACGTCGCCAATCTGGGCCGCAAACCCTACCGCAGCCTGAGCTCAGACGTGATCCGTATCCTCCAGGATGATCTGGGCCTCCTGTTGCGTGGGGAAATCATCTGGCAAAAAGCCAAAGGCGCCGGAAGCTCGTGCGCCTGGGGCTCATGGCGCAGCCCCGCCAACCCGGTGCTCAGGGACCTGACCGAGCGGATCATCATCGCTTCCAAGGGTCGCTTCGACCGGGCTCTCACCCGATCCCGGCGGCAAGCCGAAGGACTACCGCACGAACCGACCATCGATCGAGAAGAGTTCATGGAAGCAACCCTGGATGTGTGGGATATACCCCCCGCGCACGCCAAACGGGTCGGACACCCGGCGCCCTTCCCGGTCGAGCTGCCGGCCCGCCTCATCCGGTTGTATACCTACGAGCGCGACCTGGTTCTTGATCCGTTCATGGGTTCGGGAACCACGCTGGTAGCGGCTGTCGAAACCGACCGCAAGGCTGTCGGCTATGACATCGACCCCGGGTATGTGAAACTGGCGGAAACCCGTGTCGCGCAAGCCGAACCCGGCGGTTCTTATTCAAAAGGCTGATCCCATGAGAACAGGACCTTCGCTCATCCCCGGAACGGCCGGCGCCCGGCCTCTCGGCATTGCCTGACCTACGAACCGAACTGACCGAAATCGTTACCGGGCTTGGAATGCTCGGCATGGATTCTGTCGACAAGGCTCTCTCGACCCCCTCACCGCAACTACTGAATGTGACCCCGGATACTCTCGACCGGCTCGCGAAAGCCAAGGAAGACGGCGTGCATCCTGAACTATTCAACGATGCTTGGAAGAATGGTCAGATGTTCGCTTCCTCACCTGACGGCCTCCGGGGCCGAAGTCCCTTGCGAGTGGAGTGGAAAGGTAGTCACCGGTCACCGGGCAACAAACAGATACCGGCCGACCTGCGCATAGACTATGTATACCTGGTTAGTTGCAAGTATATGTCGAACATCCTTACCAACGCATCACCACTCAATCTCTTCGACGGTTTGCTATCCACTCGCCACAAAGCACAGAAGAGCTGGTATGCCGAGGTGGCGCCTAGCGAGCACCAGAAACTGTATGAGGCTTGCCGGGGCCATGTAGGCCCGACCGATCTCCCACGATCGGTGGATGACCTTACGATTCAGGACCGGGATCGGCTGAAGAAGGCGCTTACTCGACGATGGCCGGAGCCCTTGATCGGATACTACAAGCAACTTTGTAGAACTGTTTCGAAGGTCTCCGCCAAACGTTGGCAAGATTCCATGGGGACTACAAGTAGCGAACGAGAAGAGATGCTATGGAGCCTCCTGCGACTCCACGCAGCCCCCTACTTCATCCTGGGCGTGGATTCCGGAAAACACCCTATGCGCTACCGTGTTGATACGCCATGGGACTTTCGCCAACGCTACATTTTTGAATCATTCGATGTATACCCGGACACCGATATGGGCCAACCCACCGTTCGGTGGAAGGCGAATCTCATTGACAGGTCCCTATCCCGAGCGGTCCATGTCAAGGGGCATGTAGAAATACGGTGGAGTCATGGTCGCTTTAGCACTGTAGAAGCTAAGGTATACTTAGATACACCCTATGAGCGTACACCAGGTTATAACAACCTTGATGGTGATGGGTTCCGAGATAAAGGACTATTCACCTATCAACAGTTACCCATATAGGGAACGGTTAGATCATCGAATAGAATGGCAACCATATGGAATCGACAACCATTGAAAGTTATACACGGCGAGTGGCCGATCAAGGGGTATCGGTTTGAACGCCGTCGATAGCTGGCGGGAACAATTGGAGTCCTGGGTCATTCCCCGGAGGATTCTCGACGCCGCCGATGAGTCACCCTACGGGTGGCCGTCGTGGATCTGGAAACGCATGTCGGCTGCGGCGCGAACGGCCCCTCCCCCCGTCACATTAGATATCGCCCGTGACCTGCTCGGCGAACATGGTTCTGTGCTCGATGTCGGAGCAGGACGAGGCCGCGCCTCCCTGCCGCTGGCGGAAGCGGGTTACCACCTGACAGCCGTGGAACCTGACGACACGATGGCCAACGGGTTCGAGGCGGACGCCGATCGACTAGGGGTTCCGGCGCGACTGGTCAGGGGCCGCTGGCCGGGGGCGGCAACCGAGGTCGACAAAGTGGATGTCGCCATCTCCGCCCATGTCGTGTACGACGTACCGGGTATCGGTCCGTTCATCGCCGCCCTGCACGACATCGCCCGCCGAGGAGTGGTGATCGAGATGACCGACCGCCATCCCCGGGTAATGACCGCCGACCTCTTCCGTGCGGTGCATGATGTTGAGCGGCCCGACGGTCCGTCGGTAGATGACCTGGTGGAGGTGGTCGTTGAAGAGTTGGGCATCCATCCTCGGGTAGAGCGTTGGGAGCGGCCCGGCGGGACCCTATGGTTCGAGAACTGGGATGAGATACTTGCTTTCTACGGTCGTCGGGTGGCTCTGCCGGCGGGCAGACATCCCGAACTTCGACCGCTTTTAGAACCGGAGGTCACCGAGGACCGCGGCCGCATGTACGTCGGGAATCAGAGGGGTCACCACTGCACGGTGTGGTGGCGCACCGATCGTCGATGAGTCGAAGGTCGCCCGGTCGGTCACCCCAACATGGCGGATTGCCGTCGCCGGTCGTCCTGAATGCCTAACGTAGCCTACGGAACAGATCCCGCCGCGAAAGGTAACTGATGCAGATCATCGCACCCGTCCTCATCGAACCCCGGCGCCCGATGCAGATGTTGGAGTTGGATCTCGACGACCCGGGCTTCGGAGAGGTCCGCATAAGAATGGTGGCCAGTGGGGTATGCCACAGCTGCCTGCACGCAGCCGACGGTTCCCACACCGGTATCCCGATGCCCATCGTTCTCGGAGATGAAGGCGCCGGGGTGGTGGATGCGGTCGGACCGGGCTGCCGATCTCTGTCTCCGGGGGATCATGTCATCGTTTCCTGGGCGCCCGACTGCGGCAACTGCCGACTCTGCCACCTCGGCTACCCGGCTCTCTGTATCAACAACCCTCCACCCGGACGGATGGGTGACGGCCGGACCCGCTTCCACTACCAAGGTAAGGATGTCCACCACTACGGACCTTCCACCTACGGGTCATACATTGTGGTCCCTGAAGAAGGCGCCGTCAGCATCCGCAAGGATTTCCCTCTCGACCTTGCGGCGTTGATCGGCTGTTCGGTGACAACCGGTTTCGGGGCGGTAGTCAACACCGCCGGTGTCCGCTCCGGGCAGAGCGTGGCCGTTATCGGCTGCGGGGGAGTCGGACTCAACGCCGTGCAAGGAGCGGCGGTGACCGGCGCCTACCCGATAATCGGTGTCGACGTGGTGGACTCCAAGCTCGAATACGCCCGACAATTCGGCGCTACCCACACCGTCAACTCCCGTACGGAGGATCTCGGCGGCGTCATCGATGACCTGACCGGCGAAGGTGTGGATTACAGCATCGTGGCGGTCGGCCATACCGGGGCGATGGAGGAGGGCCTAACAATCCTTGCCAAGCAAGGAGTCGAAGTCATACTGGGTTTGCCCGGCACCGGAGAGACATTTGCGGTCGATCCGTTCCTGATGATGCAGGGAGAACGCAAGATCATCGGCTCCCGCTATGGAAGCGGAAACCCGATGGTGGAGTTCCCCAAGATGATCGAGTTGGCCATGGCAGGCAAGCTCAACATCAACGAGCTGGTAACCAAGCGGTACACCCTCGATGAGGCGGACGAGGCCTTCCGGTCCTTGGCGGCCGGAGAACAGGCAAGAGGCCTGATCGTCTTCTAGCCCCAATTTTTCATGCAGGGGTTTGGATGGGTAACCGAGAGAGGTGAAAT
>CAZEZF010000144.1:0-5007 GCA_964516495.1 uncultured Acidimicrobiia bacterium
CCCCCAGATCGCCAACCGGCACATCACCCGAAGTAACCAACAGATGCCACCGAAGGGCTCAACAACCTCATCAAACGCATCAAGCGGGTAGCCTTCGGGTTCCGCAACTTCACGAACTACCGAATACGGGCACTCCTGTACGCGGGCAAACCCAACTGGAACCTACTCGCCACCGTCACTCCCCACTAAAATCCGATGAGCCCGATATCTGCGCTGTTGTTGGCGGAAATGTGCAGTTCCGAACAGAGGCGAGATATGAGTGTCTCTCTTGACCGATAAGAGCTATCAGCAGCATCAACGATCCTACGTAAGGTATGGAGGTATCCGTCATAACCACCGGGTAGTGAATACACACTTTTGGATCGTTCTTCCCCTGGAGGGGCGGTTGACATAGATAACGCTGACGGCATGGGTTTAAATGGATACCGATCACGAGTTCCGGCGACCGTAATCGTGCATTTGCGGAGAACTTGCCGACCTATGCAGGATCAAGGTGATTTTCAGCAGCCATTCCGTGCGACAATCTGACCTATGCTCTACCTCGACCACGCCGCCTCCTCTCCCCTCCGGCCCGAAGCCTGGGAGGCGATGGCGCCTTTCCGATCCGATAACTACGGCAACCCGTCCGGAGGGCATGACGTATCGCGCCGAGCCAAGAACGCGCTCGAGGACGCCCGCGACCTGATCGCCGAACTTCTTAACGCCGATCCGCTGGAGATCGTCTTCACCGGCGGCGGTACGGAGGCCGACAACCTGGCGGTCAAGGGACCGGCCTTTGCGTCCGGCGGTAGGGGAGGAATCGTTACCACCCCCATTGAACACGACGCGGTTCTCGAGAGCGCCGCCTTCGCGGAAGTGTCGGGATGCCCGCTCAATATTGTGAAGGTCGACCCGGATGGAGTTGTCGACCCGACCGAGGTGGTGTCCCATGTGACCCCGACCACCGCGGTGGTCTCGGTCATGATGGGCAACAACGAGACCGGGGCGCGCCAACCGATCGAGCAGGTGGCCGATGCTGTCAAAGCTGTCCGACCGTCGGTTGCTTTCCATACCGACGCGGTGCAGGGCTATGTGTCCGAGCGTGTCGATGTGCAGGATATAGGTGTGGATCTGCTTTCCCTTTCCGCCCACAAGTTCGGGGGTCCGAAGGGGGTGGGCCTGCTGTATGTGCGTTCGGGTATCCGGATGGAACCGCTCATCCATGGCGGCGGGCAGGAACTGGGACGCCGTTCCGGCACCCACAACGTTATGGCTGTGATGGGGATGGCCGCGGCGATGCAGGTATTGGAGGCGGAGCGGGAAGACTTCCGGATGCGGGTAGCGGCGGAGCGGGACGGATTCGAGTCCACCCTTTCCCGCCTTGTCGATGACGTGGTGTTTACCTCCGGCGGCGCTCCGCGGATGGTTCAGACCAGCCATGTTCGCATCCCCGGGATTCGAAACGAGGTGCTAATCGCTCGACTCGACCTGGCTGGTCTGTCCGCCTCGGCGGCGTCCGCCTGCCAGTCCGGGGCGGCTACCGTATCTCATGTGTTGGAAGCGATGGGGATGACTCCGTCCGAGGCGCGGGAGTGCCTGAGGTTCTCCTTCGGGTGGTCTACGCCTCGAGATGAGGGTCCTGCGGCGGCTCGGATAGTGGCCCGAGAAGTGGCGGCTCTCAGATGAGGGCTTTGGTGGCTATGTCGGGCGGAGTTGACTCGTCCGTGGCGGCCGCCCTGGCGAAGGACGCCGGTTGGGACGTGATCGGGGTCACCATGAAGCTCTGGAAGGGCCCTAACGGGGAAGCCCCCACGACCGGGTGTTGCACGGTGTCCGATGCGGAGGACGCCCGCCGGGTGGCTGCTCACCTCGACATCCCCTACTACGTTTGGGACTACACCGCCGAGTTCATGTCCGGGGTGGTGGATGGCTTCATCGACGACTACATCTCCGGGAAGACTCCCAACCCCTGTGTCGAATGCAACCGGACGGTCAAGTTCTCCCGACTGCTGTCCCATGCGGACGCTCTCGACTGCGACACCGTCGTTACCGGTCACTACGCCCGCATCGAAGTCGAAGAGGACCGCTACCGGTTGCGGCGGGGCGTCGACCCGGCCAAGGACCAGTCCTACGTGGTGTCGATGCTGGGCCAGGAACAATTGGCCAGGCTGTGGTTCCCGGTGGGGGAACTGACCAAGGACGAGACGAGGGGAATCGCCTCTGACCTGGGAATACGGACGGCGAACAAAGCCGACAGCCAGGATATCTGCTTTGTGGGCGAAGGTGACTACCGCAAATTTCTGGCCGCTCAAGGGGTGAACCCGCTTCCCGGGCCGATTGTTGACCGGGATGGGACGATGCTCGGCTTCCATCGAGGGATCACCAACTTCACGATCGGTCAGCGGCGAGGTTTGGGGGTGGCGGTCGGTGAACCCAGATACGTTATCGGGATAGACCCGGTTACCTCCACGGTCATCGTGGGGTCGAAGGAGGATCTGGGAGTGAAGCAGGTGGTCGTCGGGGATTTGAGTTGGGTACATCGGCCGGTCACCGGGTCCCTGGCGGTACAGTACCGGGCGCACGGAAAGGCGGTGGAGGCGGATGTGAAAAAGGGCCCGGGTGTGGTCTTGGTCAGATTTTCCGAACCACAGTTGGCTGTTGCCCAAGGCCAGACCATGGCTCTCTACCGGGAGGACGAAGTAGTCGGCGGAGGGATCATCCAAGCCGCGTCCTGAACCCGGGCTCCGTCGGAGTTGTGACCCACAGCAACTACCCTCGGTCCTTATGGACCGCACCGACGCCTTCTCTCGGGTCGAGGAACTCAGAACCGCTGTCAGATACCACGATCATCGGTATTTCGGGTTGGAGGCGCCGGAGATATCCGACGCCGAATACGACCTCTTACGTCGGGAGTTGGTTTCGTTGGAGGAGGCTTACCCGGATCTGGTCACCCCTGATTCGCCGACTCAACGGGTAGGGATAGATCCGTCCGGTTTGTTCTCTCCTGTCCGGCATCGGGAGCGGATGTTCTCGCTCGACAATGCCGAGACCACCGCCGAACTGGAGGGTTGGTTGGCTCGGATGGCCCGCCGGCTCGGTAGCCCGCCCGGTGAGTTGGTATGCGAGGTGAAGATCGACGGTTTGGCGGTTTCCCTCACCTACGAGCAGGGGGTGCTGACCCGATCAGCCACCCGAGGAGACGGAGTAACAGGCGAGGATGTCACCGCCAACATCCGCACCATACCGGCGGTTCCCCTGCGGCTGATCGGAGAGGCGCAGGTGCCGGCGGTCATGGAGGTTCGAGGGGAGGTGTACATGCCGATCCCCGCCTTCGAGGAGTTGAATACCCGCCAGGCGGAGATGGGGGAGCGTCTCTTCGCCAACGCCCGTAACGCGGCGGCGGGGTCGGTGCGACAGAAGGATCCGGCCGTGACGGCGGGGCGTAACCTGTCCATATGGGTCTACCAGGTGGGCTACATGGAAGGTGGTCCTTCGCTCGAAACCCACGAGGAGACCCTTGATCTGCTTAGTCGACTGGGGTTGCGGGTGAATCCCCGGACGGAGGTGGCGCCCGATGTCGAGGCAGCCGCCGCCTACATTGAGCAGGTTGAGGCGGATCGGGACCATCTTCCCTATCAGACCGACGGGGTGGTGATCAAGGTCAACGGCTTGGTCCAACAGGGCGAACTGGGTCATACCGCTCGGGCGCCTAGGTGGGCGATCGCCTACAAGTTCCCGGCTGAGGAACGTACAACCCGGCTGAGAGGGATAGAGATCAACATCGGACGGACCGGGGCCGCCACCCCGTTTGCGATTCTGGCGCCGGTGTTTGTGGGCGGCGCCAACGTGGAGCGGGCCACCTTGCACAACGAGGATGAGATCCGGCGTAAAGATGTCAGGGTAGGCGACCGGGTGGTGGTTCGTCGGGCGGGAGACGTGATTCCTGAAGTGGTAGGTCCGGTGCTCTCCCGGCGCTCCGGCGAGGAAAGAGCCTGGTCGATGCCTTCCCGATGCCCGTTCTGCGACGCGCCTATCACCCGGCCTGAAGGCGAGAAGGTGGCGCGCTGCACCGGAGGTCTTGCCTGTTCGTCCCGTTTGCGTGAGTGGTTGTTCTACTTCGCCGGGCGCGGGGGGATGGACATCGAGGGTATGGGTTACAAGACCATCGACTTCCTGCTTGACAAGGGTCTGATCGAAGGACCGGCCGACATCTTCTTTCTTGCACCCCGGCACTTCATCCAGCCTGAGGATGATGCCAGTCCCCGGGCCGGGAACTCCCCCTACTACATGGGGTGGGGTGAGATCTCGATCCGGAACCTGATGGACGGCATCGAGTCGGCTCGGGATCATCCGATCGCCCGATTGCTGGTAGGCCTGGGAATCCGCCATGTAGGTGGTTCGGTGGCCCGGCTGCTAGCCGCAGAGATGGGGAGCATGGCCAAGCTCCAGGATGCGGACGTCGACACCCTGGCCGCTATCGACGGCGTAGGTCCGGTAATAGCCGAGTCGGTGGTGCGATGGTTCTCCGACGAGGGGAACCGACGGTTGGTAGCCCGACTCGGCGAAGGAGGGGTCCGCCTAGCCGATCCTGAACCGGAAGAGGAAACGTCAAAGCTCCTGGAGGGGGTTACGGTGGTCCTGTCGGGTGGTCTTGAGTCGATGACTCGGGCCGAAGCCAAGAGGGAGATCGAGGATCGAGGAGGGAGGGTCACCTCCTCTGTATCCGGTGTGACCACCGTGCTGGTCGCGGGTACTTCGGCAGGTGCCAAGTTGGCCAGAGCCGAATCAATCGGGGTACCGATACTTGACGAGACCGGTTTTCGCCGCCTCCTAAAGGAAGGACAGGTCGCTATCGGCTAGGAGGGTGCTGAGAAACCCCCGGCTTGGCCGATGTCAGATGGTAAAATCCCTGGTCAGCGGACAGAGGACCAATCCAATGCTGATCACCGGCGGATGTGGAGATGAGACGGCCGGACCCGAATTTGGCGGGTGTTTCGCGTTTGGCCTGGTCAGAGGGGGTGCGGTGGT
>CAZEZF010000145.1:0-4852 GCA_964516495.1 uncultured Acidimicrobiia bacterium
GCGCCCGGATCGAGGACTCACGGTAGGAACTCCTTTGAACCCTCGGTACACTAACGTTGACGTTCGCGTCAGCCATCCGGGGAATTGGATAGGCTTCGACCAACTAGACTCCTGACGGATCGCATCCCAAGGGTGGGGGGTGGTGTAATTGGCAGCACAGCGGGTTTTGGTCCCGCCGGTACGGGTTCGACTCCTGTCCCCCCAGCTCGACGAAGGAGCCATCCATGGCTATTAAGGCGGTAGTGCTGGGGGCGGGGGACGGTACCCGCATGAAGTCAGCCCTTCCCAAAGTCATCCATCCGGTAACCGGATACCCGATGATCCGTTGGGTACTCGACGCGGTAGATGTCCTGCAACCCTCCCGGACAATAGTTGTGGTCAAGCCGGTGGCCCGCCAGGTCAGGGAAGCGCTACCTGAAGGCGTGATCCCGGTTGTCCAGGAGAAGCAACTAGGAACCGCACACGCATTACAGGTCGCTCTCCGACATATGACCTTGCACAACGGCGACCATGTTCTGGTTGTGCCGGCGGACACGCCCCTCATAACAAGCACCACGCTCAACCGTATGGCTGATCTGCACCGCCGCACCGGATCGGCATCGACCTGTCTGACCGCTGAAATGAGCGATCCCACCGGTTACGGGCGGATCGTGCGGGATGGATGGGATCGCGTGCAGCGTATTGTGGAACATGCCGACGCGACCACACGCGAACGGGAAATAACCGAGATCAACGGTGGTATCTACCTGTTCGACGGATCCCTGATCCAGGATGCGGTCGACCATGTGGGTCGCAGCAACGCCCAAGGCGAGTATTACCTGCCGGACGTCGTGGCGATTCTCGCGGCCGAAGGTCATGGGATCTCCGCTCACCGGACCAGCGCCGACGAACTCTCGGGGGTCAACACGCAGGACCAGTTGGCTCAAGCCAACACTATCATGAGAGATCGTATCAACCGGGAATGGATGCACGCAGGGGTGTGGATGCAGGATCCCACCCGCGTCTACATCGACTCGACGGTCACCTTGGAAGCCGACGTCAACCTGTACGCCGGTGTCCATCTGGAGGGAGACACCTCCATTTCCCGCGGCGCCGAGATCGGACCCGACGCCTTTATCAAGGACAGCGCGATCGGCGCCGGCGCCAGGGTATGGTATTCGGTATTGAGGGAGGTCTCCATCGGACCGAACGTGGAAATCGGTCCCTACGCGTCCCTGCGACCGGGCGCAGAACTGCTCGAGGGTTCAAAGGCCGGAACGTTTGTGGAAGTCAAGAATTCGGTGGTCGGCAGAGGCGCCAAAGTCCCCCATCTCGCCTACGTCGGGGACACGGAACTCGGAGATGAGTCCAACGTAGGGGCAGGCGCCATAACCGCCAACTACGACGGAATCAAGAAACATCGCACCAAGGTGGGACGGCGGGTTCAAATCGGCGCCAACAGCGTTTTGGTAGCGCCGATCGAAATCGGCGATGATGCGTACATCGGGGCAGGTTCAACTATTACCAGGAACATTGCGGAGGACGCCTTGGGAATCGAGCGGTCGAAACAACGGGAAGTTCCCGGATACACGCGCCGGCGCCGAAGCCGGCGAGACGATGAGGTCCGCTGAAGTATGGAGCTTGTCAACCGTAAGCGTTTCATGCTCTTCACCGGCTCGGCCAACCCGGGGTTGGCCAGCGATGTAGCAGATGAGCTCGGGGTACGACTCGGCAACGTGGAACTGTCCCAATTCGCCAACACGGAGGTCTACGCGCGTCCGCTCGATTCGGTTCGGGGCGCCGACTGCTTCGTCATCCAAAGCCATGCCCCGGAAATCAACTTCCACATTATGGAGCAACTGATCCTCATCGACGCTCTTCGCAGAGCATCCGCCCACCGGATAACCGCGGTGGTGCCGTTCTTCGGCTACGCCCGGGCCGACAAGAAGGTATTGCCCCGTGAGTCGATATCCGCGCGCCTCATGTGTGATCTGTTCCTCGCCGCCGGAGCAGACCGGATAGTATCCATCGATCTCCACACCGGCCAGGTCCAAGGGTTCTTTCCCCATCCTTTTGATCATCTCACCGCCCTTCCTATCGTCAGCGAATACCTCAAGACCCGTCTTAACGGACCCACGACAGTGGTTTCGCCGGACGCCGGGGGGGTGAAGAGAGCCGAGAAGTACGCCCGTTACCTGGGGGCGTTCGTAGCCTTCGTCCACAAGCGACGAGCTACCCAGGTTCCCAACCAATCGAAGGCCTTGACGATCGTCGGCGCTGTTCGAGGTAGACATGCGGTGATCGTCGACGACATGATAGATACGGCCGGAACCGTGGTAAACGCAGCCCGGCTTCTCAGGAACAAAGGTGTTCGGAGCGTGTGCGTAGCGGTAACCCATCCGGTATTGTCAGAACCCGCCATCGACAGGCTCAAGAACGCTCCTATCGATGAGGTCGTGGTAACCGACACCCTCCCGATCCACCCGGATGCGTTGAACTTCGACAAGCTCACCCGCCTTTCCATCGCTCCCGTACTGGCCGAAGCGCTCCAGGCCATATTCATGGACAGTTCGGTGTCGGCGATTTTTCTGGGTGACAACAACTGACGCATGGATAGCAAGGTAATCCGGATCCGCACTGGTGGGGCATCGGCTGCATTCGACCTCACTGGACGGATAGCCTCCTACGTCCGAGGAAGGGGAAACGGTCTGGTATCGGTCTTCATCCCCCACAGCACGGCCGGACTGGCAATCATCGAAACCGGATCCGGGTCGGATCGAGACCTGGTCCGACACCTGGACGAGTTATTCCCTCGCGATAACCGTTGGGATCATCGACACGGCATGACGGGACATGGGGCCGACCATATAATCCCAGCATTCATAACGCCGAGCGTGGTTATCCCGGTGTTCGACGGCGCCATGGCTCTGGGAACCTGGCAATCGGTGGTTCTGGTCGATCCCAATAGAGAAAACCACTACCGTTCGGTCCGGATCACTTTTCTCCCCGCATCGCTGTAGGAGGGTCCTGAAACCCCCTGCCGGCTCGACTTCCGATGAATAGACTCCCTGGTCAGCGGGGGAGGGCCAACCCACTCTTGTCTTTTTGGTACCCTCCTGGCTTCCTGGGTACAGGAGAAGACCGCGAAAATCGCCACGCGGGTATACAGATCCCGGTTCGCGAAACCAGGATTTCGAGGGCGGTCCTTATCAACCCCGATTTTTCATGCAGGGGTTTGAATGGGTAGCCGAGAGAGATGAAATGAACTCTCTTACCTGGGAAAATAGCTGCTTGACGGCCTCGCCTGTCCGGAGCGCGCCCTTCACCTGTAGGGTGATCGATTGACGCGCCGGGAAAGTGCGCTTGACGTGGCCTTTTCGAGGTGGGTGTGACGGGGGCATGAAGAATTGGGGTCAACTCCCACCGGGAAAGGAGAGCCCCGGAAGAATGAGGGTCTCTCCGGGATAGATCAAGTCCGGATCGCCCGAGCGGATCCGTTCCCTATTCAGGTCCACTACCTGCCGCCACACCGCGATAATACGAGAGGCGGTAACCGGAGCGTCTGCACTCCGTCGAACGTGGCGGGAACTAACCGACCACATGCTGTCACCTGGTTGGACGACGTACTCCACATGCTCCTCGATCGCGGCCCGCCGGCTCAAACCCGACCGGATAGGAACGGGCAACGATATTCCGACGATCCCGCGTTGTGGAGTGGCGAGGTTCATCCCGATCTGAACTCCACCCTCCCGATCGGCCAGGATCGGAAGCGGCCCATGTGCTGCGCCACCTTCTGCATGCCGGTTACTTTCGACCACATGGGGAATCGGCGGCAGGAGGGCTGCCCCCGCCGGAGAGCCGACGGAAACGGAGCCTATAGCAAGCAGCGCCGCCGCGATTCTCCGGGCCAGACGCTGCATCGGACCGAAGGTCATCCACTCGATAGCCCGAATCGCCGCGGGTATACGGAAGAGGTAGCAGAAGATCGCCAGCACCGTACCGGCAACGAGCCAAGCCACTGCGGCCAGCGCCGCGAGCCATACGCACCCGTACAACGCTTCCGCGGGAGGTGAAGAGAGAATCTCACCAGGCGGAGGGATCCAAGGTTCCTTCCTGATTCGCAGGAGCAGCAGGCCGCTCGCCGGTATCAGAGCGATTACGAAGAATGTCTGGCTAAGTGTCTTTAGATGTACTGTCATACCGACTATATACCCTATGTTGTATGTCCCATCAAGAAGGTTCTAAAAGTTATGATCCAGGACGATACAAAAAAAGGCTTGCGGTGTGGCCAACCAGCGGCTAATGTCCTTCAACGGTCGGTGATGCGGCTGCTTTGCGGCCTAACTTTGTGAATCTATTCACAAAGTCGGACGTTCCAGGGAATTGCCCACGGTGTCATCGGCGAGGAAATCACGAATCACCCCTAACCAGAGAACGCCCGGGAAAGCACCCGGGCACCTAGAGGACCAAGGAAGTGCTGACAATAACCACGCGTCAATGGAGAGAAGCGGCTGCCTGCCGGGATTCCGAACCCACTCTTTTCTTCCCGGTGGGTACCACCGGGCTAGCTATCGAACAGATCGAAGAAGCCAAGGACATATGTACGGCTTGCCTGGTGACCGAAGATTGTCTCCAGTACGCCCTGCAGACAAACCAGGAGGCTGGAGTCTGGGGTGGCTACGCCGAAGATGAACGACGGCGACTGCGTAAGCGGTGGCTTGCCGAACGACGGAGAGCAGCCAGCTGAAATCAGGCATCGCGAGTCGCGGATCAAACCCCCCGGCTCTAAGCCTACTTTCCTGGGTCGTCCCGGCCTTAGGGTGATGGGGGCGCCCCGCCCCAGGCGAGGCCGTCACGCAGCTATCTTCCCAGG
>CAZEZF010000146.1:0-4837 GCA_964516495.1 uncultured Acidimicrobiia bacterium
GCTCCCGCCGGTTGGGATGAGCTGACGGATCTGATCGACTCGCTCGACACCGTGGATGACAGTTCCTCCCTTCTGGCCCCAATTCTTCATGCCCCCGTCACACCGACCTCGAAAAGCCCGCGTCAAGCGCACTTTCACGGCGCGTCAGGCGATCACCCGATAGGTGAAGGGCGCGCTTCGTCCGGAAGAGGCCACCAAGCGGCTGTCTTCCCAGGTCATGCAGTTAATTCATCTCTCTCGGCTACCTATTCAAAACCCCTGCATGAAAAATCGGGCTGGAAGTGATGGCGAATACATGCGAATAGCGATCATCGGAGCAGGCAACGGCGGGCAGGCCACAGCTGCCTGGTGTGGTCAGGCAGGCCATTCCGTACGTCTCTATGATCGGTTTGCCGATGTGATAGATCCGCTTGCCGCCATAGGACACATCCGGGCCGGCGGAGCGGCGGAGGCGAGCGGGGCGCTGGACTTGGCCACCACCGATATGAGCATAGCTGTCTCGGGCGCGGATCTGATCCTGGTCTCGGTTCCCGGCTTCGCCCACCGCTACATAGCGTCCGAACTTGCCGGATTGCTGAGCGGTGATGAAACGGTGGTTCTCCATCCGGGTGGGTTCGGAGGCGCCCTGGAAGTACGGAGAATATGGTCGGATCTCGGGGTTCCGGCGGGTGTACGCTTGGCCGAGACCAACACCCTGGCCTATGCCTGCCGGATGGTTGAACCGGGGAGAGTCCATATCGGCGGTGTCAAGAGAGCGTTCTCGGTAGCCGCGCTGGATCCTTCCGGGACACCGGGAGTGCTGGGTCTCCTCCAACCGGTCTTTCCCGATATCGAAGGCGCATCGTCGGTGCTCGAAACCAGCTTCGACAATATGAATCCGGTGGCGCATCCGATTGTGGCGGTCCTGAACGCCGGCGCTATGGACGGCGGCGACTTCGATTTCTACGCCGACGGGCTGACTGCTTCGGTGGTCCGGGCGATGGAGGTCCTGGACGCCGAGCGGATGGCGGTTGCCCGGGCTTTCGGAATCCCCCACCGTAGCCACCTCGACTGGCTGGAACGTTCCTACGGTATCGCCGGATCCGACGCTATGGATACGGAGAGGCGACTCGCGTCGACGGTGATGAAGGGAATAGGCGTTCCGCACGGCATGGAGGGACGGTACATCACCGAGGACGTTCCGTTCGGCTTGGTACCCGTCACCCAACTGGCGAGGGTGGCCGGAGTTGACACCCCGGTGATCGATGCCATCATCACTCTGGCCGGGGCGGTCACCGGACGGGACTACCGTGATGAAGGACGTTCCATGGCGGATATGGGAATCGAAGACATGTCTGTAGAGCAGATCCTGGAGGTGGCGGGATGAACCGGGTGGGTACGGTATCCGGATCGGAGAACGGATCTTCCAAGACCCGCCTCGTTCCGATGGGCGTCATAGTCCTAGCCCAGATCCAGAGGGTGAAGCTCAACACGGAGACGACGGACGGGATGGTCTACCGGACAACTCCCCTGGTAGCGGTGGATAGTTTCCAGCTTTGCGACTCCGGTGTTGTCGCCCGGGTGAACGGCGACCGGCTGCTTGATCGCCACCACCGTTCCCACCCGGCGGAGTCGGTCGCGCACCGTCCCGAGAGGGTGATGAGCATCGGGTTCAGCGGCCATTACCGGCTTATCGAGGAGAGGTTCGGCTCGGCGCCGTTGGGCGTGGCCGGCGAGAACGTCATAGTCGACCTCGATGAACGGGTGAGTCATGACCAGGTAGCCTCGGGCTTGGTGATTCGAACGTCGGAGGGGGATCTGGAGTTGGACCCTCCGGATGTTCTCAACGCTTGTGTTCCGTTCACCAAGTTCCTCCTGCAGGATCCGAACGCCTCGACTTCCCGGGTGCTGGCCGCCCTCGAGTTCTTGGGAGCAGGTATGCGAGGCTATTCGATGGGCGCCGGTCGGGTACCCGACTACCGGACAGTCAGGACCGGAGACCTGGTCCTACGAAAGGTGTCGGAATGACCACCGTTCCCTTGCCGACCGGAGTGGAGACTCCATCATGCTGAAGCTGGTGAAATGGATGGCGCTGGTACCGATGGGGCTGGGAATCGTGTTGCTGTTCTTCGCCCTCGTTTGGCGAACCTGGGGTCAAGCCCTCTTCTCCGGGGTGCTTATCGTCGTTTCAGGTTTGTGGATCATCGCGTTCGCCCGCCGGGAACGTGATCGCCGACCTTCGCCCTTCTGAGTACAGGGCAAGGTAAGGAGGGCGCCGGGGCCGGGCGCCCCCCTTATAACCCCTTACCTTTGGTCGGCGCCTCTCAGGCCTTCCAGTAGAAAGCCGGTGGGAGAGCGTTTGAAGGGGCGCGCTGGTCCAGGGTATTGAGGATCCGGCCCGGTACGTTGCCGAGATTGTTGTTCGCCAGGTACATCCCGTAGATCGCCAGGCCGAAACCGACCACTCCGATAGACCACACCTGATCTACATGGAGTTTGTAGATATCCTGTGCGATACGGATCCGTTCGG
This sequence comes from uncultured Acidimicrobiia bacterium, assembly GCA_964516495.1. Classification (GTDB taxonomy): domain Bacteria; phylum Actinomycetota; class Acidimicrobiia; order Spongiisociales; family Spongiisociaceae; genus JAPPFW01. Next base: position 2,510 of record CAZEZF010000146.1, read on the forward strand.
CTTCATCCGTTTCAACCAGCCCGGCATCGAGCAGGGCCCAGCCTTCCTTGATCATCAACTGATCAGGCGGTTCCACCCCGTCGGCCCCGTCGGTGGCCCGCCACTTGGCGTAGGGGATCCCGATGAGGCCCGGATAGTTGTTGGTCCGGGTAGGCATTATCAGGTCCTGCAGCCGGAACGGATCGGGAGAGGACACCACATGGCCGGAGAGCATGATCTCGTTGGCCTCGGCCTTCTCTACGAGGAGTCCACCGGTTACCGCCGGTCCGGCGCTTAGATCGATTCCGATCTCTCGCCAGTGTTCCCTTATCAACTGTCCCGCGGCGGGGAAGTCGGCGAAGCTGGCGGGCGCCTCGTAAAGGAGCACGAGCCGGTCGCCGCTTCCGTCCGGGCGCAGGCGGAAGCCTTCGCCGTCCTTCTCGGTAAGGCCGATCCCGTCAAGCAACCCGTTGGCGGCCTCGATATCCAGGGTTGCCCACTTGGTGGTCCACTCCGGACCCGGGTAGTAGACGCTCTCGGGCGAAGGCGCCGGTGAGGTGGGCTGACTCGTTCCCAGGAAGATCGCCTCGTTGATCTCGTCCCGGTCGATACCCATCGACAGGGCTCGCCGGAAGTCGGTGGTACGGATCAACTCACCGATCACCGGATCGGCGTCGTAGGCCAGATTGATCCGCACACCGAAGTCCGATTCAACACCCGGGGTGCGGTGGATGGTGTATCCGCTCCGTTCCTGGTTCTCCAACAGCACCGGAAGGCTGGCCACTTGGAGGTGACGGTCCTGGAAGTCATACTCCCCCGCGACGGCGTTGAGCACCAGCACTTCCCGGTCCTCGGCCCCCGCCATGCTGATCTTGTGGATGTAGGGTAGTTGATTGCCTGCCGTATCCACCCAGATGCTGTAGGGGTTGGCCTCGAACTCCCAGGGAGGATCATTTATCGGCCGGGTCATCACCCACGGAGTCACGGTCGGCAGCTCGGGATTGAGCTGCCAGGTATTCCGGTTCTTCAGATATGTGGCCCAGTTATCCTGGCCGGCGTCCTGAGCCAACGCATCCGCGTCAGGGTTGAAATCGGCGTGGAACTGCTGCAGGTAGTGGGCCGGAGCGAACCCTCCGAGACCGAACTGGCCGGTAATGGTCTGGCCGTTGATGGATCCCCAACCGGCCATTATTTCGGGAAGCAGCGGATAGGGCGCCACCGCTGTCAAGGTGGCCGTATAGTCGTCGATCTTCTCCACGACCATCTGCTCACCGCCTACCCGGAGCTGTCCGGGAGGCGCCGTGATTTCCGAGTTCAGGCTCATGTGGTTGCGCCACCACACGATGTCGTCGGCTGTGAAGGGGGCGCCGTCGGACCATTTCATGCCTTCACGCAGGTAGATCGTCATCATGGTGGCATCGGCGTTCATCTCGAAGCCGGCCGCGATATTGGGGACCAGCGCCCGGTGGGCGTAGTCCCAGTAGATCAGGTTGTCAGGTCCACCGTTGAAGCGGTTGGCGTTCTGACGATCGTTCACGGTAGATATGTAGCCGCGCCGCAGCTCCCGACCCCCGTAGGCGCCGATCTCATGCACCGGTTCCACTACCAAGGGATTACGCGGTAGGCGTTCGGCGACGGGCGGGAGGTCACCGGCCGCGACCCGAGCGGCCATCTCAGGCGACTCGTTGAAGCTGGAAGGGTACCGGGCAGGATCGGTCACTACGACATGGCCTTCGATCTCCGGTAGCCCTCGCTCGATGGCGCGGGTCGTAGTGGTCGTTTCCTCCGGGGTCGGAGCGGCCGTGGTAGCGGTGGTTCCGTCCGAGGCTGCTTCAGTAGTCGCCGTGGCTGCTGTCGTCCCCGGCGAGGCCGCGGTCGTGTCCGGCGCCGTGCTCGGCGGCGCCGCGGCAGCCGTGGTTGACGGCTCAGGCGCGGGATCATCCGATCCACACGCCGCAAGCACTATGGCGCCGCCGACACTGCCTCCGGCAAGCCGCAGGAATCGGCGTCTGGAGAGACCCTCGCTGCCCTTTTGGTTGTCTGCCGGCATAAAAACCTCCTCTGGCTCCGTATCGACAGAACGGAATGCCGAAATGCTCGGTAGGGACTTTCACCCTACTGGTATCACATCCCGATAACGCTACACGATATCCTTCGGGAGGGTGTGTAAAAAGTCGGGGATGAGTTGACCGCGATGCCTCCACCTGGGTGTTCGTTAGCAACTAGCGGGCCGACTGGACGTTGTTTAGTAGTTTTCTAGCACTTGATCCAGCATTTGGCGAAGCTGTCAACCGGTATTAACCCTGATTCTTCATGCCCCAGACACACCGAACTCAAAAAGGCCATGTC
>CAZEZF010000147.1:0-4813 GCA_964516495.1 uncultured Acidimicrobiia bacterium
ATCCAAACCCCTGCATGAAAAATTGGGGTTAATGGACATCGGATCCTGTCATGGTCCCAACAGACCGGCCGGAACTATCGCAATGCCATCCTCATCACGATAGGATCGCCTACCGGCGGTGATCACCATCGCATCGATCACTCCCGGACCGAGCCGGTCGCGCAGCCAACGAAGATGCCGCGTATCCCTCCGGGATATTTCTCCACCGAGTTTTACCTCCACCGGGATGACTCTCCCCCCGGCCTCGATGACGACATCCACCTCACGCTGGTCATTCCATGTGCGCATGTGGAAGGCGCGAGCGTCTCCGGCTTGGGCGTACACCCGCAGGTCATGGGTGACCAGCGACTCGAAGAGGGCGCCTATCAGGGCGTCGCCCGACCCCCGAGTCCCCCCGACAGGTAACGCGGCGCTTCCATCCGTCAACGATCTCGCAGTGATGTTCAACAGTCTCGCCGCCAGCGCAGTATCCGCCAGATGGTGCTTCGGACCACGCTTCAGCCGACTGAGATGACTCCCCACCGGAAGCCACGCCGCCAACGGTTCAAGCACCCACATCGCCTCCAGAGTGTCACGATAGGCCTGAACGGTGGTCTTGGCCGGCTTCTGCCCTTCCCCCGGAGTAGCGGCGTCACGGATGGCCTCGTAAGACGCGGTGGTCGCCGTCACTGCGGCGTAGGCCGTCAACCACCGGCGGAGGGCTGCCGTATTGCGAACACGGTGGCCGGCGAGCGGGAAATCATGCTCGGCGATACGGTGCAGGTAACCGTCGAGGAGCAGATGACGCGGTCTTCCCTCTACATTGGACCAGCCGGGGAAGCCGCCCGCCACGATCTCACCCGCATAGTCCTCGACGGTGAGGTCGGTGACTCCCCCGATGTCGGGGGCCTCCCCGGACAGAAGCGAGCGAAGGCTGACCGAGGGGCGGCTGTACCGGTGAAACCGTTCCGCAAGTGTGGTGGTCCACATGCGCATCGTTACGATCCGGCCCGCCCCCGAGTGGACCGGAAAGGTGGTAGGACGAGACGATCCGGTAAGCAGGAACCTTCCTGGACTGAAGTCCCGGTCGACCGCGCGCCGGACAATATCCCATGACGACGGATAACGCTGCCATTCATCGATGAGGATCGGCGACGCCCCGTCCGTCAGGACCTTCGGATCGGCGCGAACCTTCTTGAGAACCTCCGGATCATCGAGATCGTAGACCGTGTTGGCATACCGAAGGGCGGTCCGGGTCTTGCCCACCGCCCGAGGACCTTCGATGCTTACGGCGGGCAACGAGCCCAGCAACTCCTGCAATTGATAGTCGGCGATCCGCGGCTGGTAGTCGCCTAGTCCGGTCACAGCTACACTACTTTTCCACACCTACACTACTTTTCCACACCTACACTACTTTTCCACACCTAGCCTACCTTTTCTCGCCTGCCCACACTCAACCAATTCGGCCACCATGGGAATCCGAGCGCCCAACCGTCGCATGAACGGGGAATCACAGCCTCCGACCCGGATCGCGCCGGGTCAGCTACCTTCGGCTTTCCGCCCGTTCGGCGACAGAACCGCGACATCGGACACCAGTTTGTAAATCTCACGTTGACGGGTACCTCGAGATGAGCGTCGGGCTCATCGATCAGCAACGTCGCTCCGGGTTGGCAAATATGTACGAGAGAATCAATAGGTCTGTTGAAGACCGCGTCCACTCGAGGAAAGTCGAGGGGAATACCGCGTTCACGATAGGTCATCATGATCTCATCACTCCCTGGTGAGTGATGCGGTTCGTCGAGTTGAACACCAAACAAATCGCTGATGTGACCGACCAGACTATCCCAATCATCCGGCCAACTCCGGTGGACCCGCAGACAGAGGTTTCGGACCACCTCGGCCGTGCGGCCCTGGCCGATCAAACCGTTGAGAGCGCCATCACCGAGCAATACCTCATGCGTTCTCAAGCCGGACAGGGGTGGAAGGATCGCTATCGGAACGGAACCGGCCAACTCGGGTACGGACATGCGTTCTGTGGCCTTGATATCGACACGCAACGGTCGGCAATAGATTGATGCATTCGTCGTCCTATGAGACATGGAGCGGCCCAAAACGGCGGTAATGCGCCGTCAAGGGCGGACGAAACCGCCCGGATCCATCGACAGGCAGCGTTCCGTACAGGCCGCTGCCCGTAACGGCTTGGACCTGATCGGTAGCAGCCGACCGGGACCGGCGTCGGGCGCCCATCGACAAGTCAGGCGACGGTCTGGCCCGCATCGAGATAGATTGTGGAACCGGTGGCCATCCTGGAATCATCCGATGCGAGAAACACCGCCGCTCCCACGATGTCCTCGGGGACTCCGATTATCCCCAGCGGGATCATGGAGAGGCGGTACTCACGGAACTCCGGCTTCGCCAGATCGGACCGGTTCATGTCGGTCTCGATCAATCCCGGGGCGATGGCGTTGGCGCGTATCTTGTGAGGCGCCAACTCGAAGGCCAACTGCCGGGTGAGCATCCGCACGCCGCCCTTGGCCACGCAGTAGTGGGCCAGATCCCGCCCGGCGAGGGTTTCTCCCGCCGACGACATGTTGATGATCACGCCGCCGTCTCCCTGACCAACCATCTGACGGGCAACCGCCTGCGCACAGAGAAAGAAGCCTTTGAGGTTCACCTCGATGATCCTGTCCCATTCGGATTCCTCTATCTCGAGGAACGGGGTCCGAATCAGGATGGCGGCGTTGTTCACCAGGATGTCGATCCGTCCGAACCTATCGACGGCGGCGCCGATCAAGTCACTCACATCCGACGCCACCGACGTGTCCGCCCGGACCGCAATAGCTTCCGAACCCATCGCCTCTAACTCGGCCACTACCGACAGGGCCGCTCCTTCGTCGCTCCGGTAGTTGACCACCAGCTTGGCCCCTTCCCGTCCGTACCCGAGCGCGATCGCCCTGCCGATAGAACGAGAGGACCCGGTTACGACGGCTATCCTTCCTTCGAGTCGCATGCTTGATACCCCGCTATTCCAACTCGAAGCCGGGCGCGACAAAGCTCCCCCGGTCGATGATCTGCATATCTCCGATCCAGATGGAGTGATTGCGAGTCGGGATGTCGAAATGGAAGTCGGCCCGGTTCTCACCGCCCAATTTGCGGAAGAAGTTGGCGCCGAAAGCGATCAGCATGTTGCCGTAGTAGCTCTCGGTGTCCATGACTCCCCCACCTTCCCAGAAGCGCAGACCGAGGGCGTTCCAGTTGGCCCGGTGTTCGTATCCCCATCCGATGTGGGAAACCCCATAGGCCCGCTTGTCCTTGGGGAGCTCGAAGAAGTCCTTCAACAACCGGGCATCGGCGCCACCGTCGATGGAGACGATATTCCCCTCCCTGATCTCCATCCGAATCGGCTGCTCCACATACTTACCCATCGGCAGTAGGGCGTCACCTGAGTCCACCACCAGGGTCCCCTCGGCCGAGTCCTCCAGCGGCGCTACCCCGCACTGACCGGAGGGCCAATGGTCCCAGCGGCCGGGCTCGTCCGTGTAACCGTACTGGCAACCCAGTGGCCTACCCGTATAGCGGACCGTGAGGTCGGTGCCGGCCTCCGACCAGACCCGCATGGTGTCCGCCATCCCCATGTACCTGACGCTGGCCTCTCCCCGTTCCCGGATTACCGGGATGGGAAAGAGCCGCCGCAAATGATCCTCCGGTTCCTCGATCATCAAGGATCGCACCCCTGCCGCCAAAGCCTCGTTGTGGGCGTCGGAGTAGATCCAGTGCGATCCCATGCTGGCCAGGAAACCAACCACCATGTCACACCCTTTCCAGGCGTCGACGATGGTGCGCGACTTCATCCAGGAGTCGTCCGCCGCCACCATGATCTGGAAGAAGTCGCCGCCCAGCACTCGCACCGCCCCCATCAGGGCGGTTATGTAGGCCGGGTTGCTCTGGGTGTTGGTGAAAGCCATCACCGTCTGGCCGGGACCCACCCCACATAACTCCATGTGGTCCTTGAACATCGGCACCAGTTCGGCGCCTGCGGCTGATGTAGTGGGGACTCTGCGCAACGGACATCTCCTTGTCGGGTTCCGGCCTGAATCGTAACCGGAAGCCCGGCCTCGGGACCTCCGTTTCGCAAAGGCGATAGACGACCTCCGCCAGATAGCTCTCAACGACTATCAAGGCGATTGCCCCGATCACCCGTGCCAGGGTCTGCCGGTTGGCGGAAGGTAAGCTCATGCTCTACCCCCACCGGTTGCGGAATACCGATAGTGACCATCAAGAGGAGATATTGATGCAGTCCAACAAGCAGAAGTTACTGGTCGTGGTGGGCGTGGCGGTCACGATTGCCGCGTTCGTCGCCGGGATGGCCGTCGGCCAAGGTCAACGATTCGACGACATACCGCCTAGCCACTTTGCCTACGATGCTGTCGAGTGGGCGGTGGACAACGGTATCACATCGGGATGCGGTGATGGAACCAACTTCTGCCCGGATAAGACCCTCACTCGGGCCCAGGTGGTCACGTTCCTGAAGCGGTACGATGATTGGGTACTCGACGGTCGGCCGTCACCCATGTCCGGCCCGACGGATATAACAACGGTCAGATTTCGCGATCAGTAGAACACTTACCTGACCGGCCCGAAGAGGGTCGGCGACGCGTCAGGAGGGCCGTTGACACCCGCTCACCCGCCATATCCCCCTGCCGAATGGACGATTATCGAGCAGATCCTGGCTCGTTTCCCGCGTGCGACCGCAGGCTATTGGGCGACCCACGCGGGGGGCGGAACTCGACCTCCGGATGGAAAACGACGGGCTGGTAGTGGGTTTCGAGATCAA
>CAZEZF010000148.1:0-4660 GCA_964516495.1 uncultured Acidimicrobiia bacterium
GTGGATAAACTGAAAATCTAAATCCACTGGAGGAGGTCGACGATACTCGATAGCCGTGAATGGGTGATCGGCAAGTGGTGGTCCGGGGATGAATGGTGGTCAGGGAGCAAGGTTGTCCACCTAGGCCTGGAAGTCTTCCGGGCTGAGATCCTCAAGGAACTCCCTGAACTTTTCGATCTCGGCTTCCTGGTCCTCGTCCTTTATCTCGATACCCGCTTCTTCGAGCACTTCTGCGGTGGCGAAGATGGGGGATCCGGTTCGAGCGGCCAAGGCGATGGCGTCCGAGGGTCTCGAACTGACATTGAATTCGCGGTCTCCCTGGATGAGAAGTATCTCGGCGTAGTAGACGCTATCGCGTAACTCGGTCACGGTTACCCGTGTTACTTGAGCTCCCAGGGTTTCCGTAGTGATGCGCAGGAGGTCATGCGTGAAGGGTCGCGCGGTGGTGACGCCCTCCAATGCGTAGGCAATCGCGGTTGCCTCCATCGCCCCGATCCATATGGCAAGGTACCGTTTACCGTCGGATTCCCGGATCAGCACTATTGGTTGGTTGGACGGATACTCTATGCGGACCCCGACAAGGTCCATGGGAACAGCGTCGCTCATAATGTGAGACTATCAGCACTACCACATAGCGCAACCGGCGTATCATAAGGGAACCGTCGTAGCAGGATGGATGGTCGTATTAGCGTCGTATTAGATTGGACAATGTCGTGGTGGGCTGTTGCGGTCATGGACTACCGGGTCCAATAACGTTGAAACCATAGGATGGCTTCTCGAATGCCCGGGAGTTGAGTTTGCCTTTCGATCGTTTCGGTTACGCTCGGCGGGCGCTCTTCAGGCTCGGGAGTTTCGACGGCTTCCACTTCGATTGCTTGCAAAGTTGGCGGCGCCTGTTCATGCGATGTGGGGAGGGTTGGTGGAGAACCGCTCTCGTCCGGCGCTGTTCCCGGGAATAGTTGGAAGCCTTCTTTATGGATAATGTCGAGTCCACCTGCAAGCGGCCTACGCTGCTCTGAAGTCACTGGAACCAGGGTTGTAGGACCGAACTGTGCGAAACCGTAATCGAGCAAAGCGGCGGCGTCGTCGAAGTGTTGACTGGACCCGAGCACCACTGTATAGATGCGCCTACCCCCTCTTTCTGCTGCGGCTGCAAAGGTCTGGAGAGCTCTACCCGTATAGCCTGTCTTGATACCTAGGGCGCCCGGGAAGTCCGTCATGAGCCGGTTGCGGTTTATCGCTACCCGGGGCGATCCGTCAGGAGCGTCCGGAAGGTTGACGCTGAGCGCCTGGACCAACTGAGTGAATCTGGGCTGCTCCATGGCGGCTATGGATAGACTCAGGAGATCGCGCGCCGAACTGTAGTGACCGGTTTGGTCCAGACCGTGGGGGTTGACGAATCCGGAGTTGGTAAGCCCCAGTTGGGCCGCTTTCTCGTTCATCAGATCGGCGAATCCGGAGACCGATCCACCCACATGTTCCGCCAAGGCTACGGCCGAGTCGTTGGCGCTCCTGAGGAGAAGGGCGGCGAGCATATCCTCGACGGACCATGGTGCTTCGTTGGCGACCAGGCCGATTTCGGATTCCCCGGTCGAGGCTGCCTGGGGAGTGATCGCCACCAGATCGTCCGGATGACTCCGCTCGATCACGACCAACGCGGTCATTATCTTGGTGGTTGACGCGATGGCGACCTGTTCGTCGGCAGACTCTTCGGCCAGTACCTTTGCGAATGTTTCGTCATACAGTATCCAATACCGGGCGGTTACCGAGGGGGGATCGGGAGCTAGTAGGTGGTTGCCGGGAGTCGGGGATGCCCGACCGTCCGGCGCGCCGCCCGCCCATAAGATAAGGGACAGCGCGAGCAGCAATGTGATCCTGGCGTAACGCTGCATAGGAGGGTTCAATCCTTGTTGAGAATCGCTTTGGCCTCCACCAAAAAAAGGGCGTTGTTGATGAGACGCATAGCCTCTACCGCTCTGTCCACCACCTCGCGGGCTTGGCGGCGGGCGTCCGGACTTCGATTTCTCCGGTGTGCGATGGTGAGGCGATCTATGAGGTCGAGTTGCCTGTCGACCATTGTTCGGATCATCTTGAGGTGTCTTGGTTCGAGACCCAACTCCAGGAGCGCCTTGCACTGGTGGGTTACATCGACATCCCGGTCGCTGAACCGGAGGGCGCCCTCGTCTTCCTCCGGAGACAGAAGTCCATACTGGATGAGCTGGCGGATGACGCTTCGGCTCACACCGGCGCGTCGTGCTAACTCGCGCATCTCGTGGACGGGTGTCTGTGAATCGGGAAGAAGGTCGGGTATCTCCGACGCGTCCTCATCGTCCGGATCGGACAACTCGCCCCGTTCCCAGCGAATCAAATGCGACTTGATCACCTTGAGGGGAAGGAAATGGTCACGTTGCCGCCGCAGTATGAAGCGGAGGCGCTCTATGTCCCTTGTCCGGTACTGTCGGTAACCTGCGGACGATCTGGAGGGTTCGATCAGGCCTCTGGTCTCCAAGAACCGAACCTTCGACATAGTTAGATCAGGGAACTCCTCCTGCAGTAACTCCGTGGCCTTGCCGATACTCAGGCCTGGGCTTCCGCTCATGACCTTCGAGACCTTCGAGCCGCCATCAGGTGGAACGTTCCGATCATGATCCGGTCTCCGGCCTTGAGCGTGGCCTTGTCGACCAAGCGGTCGTTCACATAACAGCCATTGGTCGAGCCTAAATCCTTGATTGATAGTCCGGTGGCGTCAAGGCCGAGTCGGCAATGGCGGCGTGAGACGGTGATGTGATCCAAGGCGATGTCGTTGTAGGGGTGGCGACCTACCCAGGTTACGCCGGGTGACAGAATCCACTCTCGTCCCTTCTGCTGTCCCTTGACTATCACCAGCGCATATTCAGGGATAGGTTCGGGGCCTTCAACTCCTTTCCGGGTTGTATCCTCAGCTTGAGGATCAGGGTCTTGGTCATCCGTAGAATCCGGTTCCATAACCATCGTAAGGTCCGGATCAATGATCATTGTCAGATCCGCATCCGGGGTATCTGGACTGTTATCGGCCATACCCTCAGTGTAGTTGCTGAGGGGATAAACGTTTGGGATATAACGTTTGGGATAAACGTTCGGCCTTAACCCCGATCTTTCGTGTATGGGGTTGGCACGGGCCTCAGAAAGTCATAATTTACTTTATGAACTGGGAAAACAGCTGTTCGGCGCCTCACCTGGCCGGCCGCGACCTTCAGTCGAAAGGTGAACGCCGGACGCACAACGCGAGCAGGCCCTGGGCCGGCTCGCGCGAGTCGGGGTGTCGGTGTTTCCCTTTACCGCAGGAACGAGACGTTGGTGGCCGACAAGCGAGGCCGATAGTAATGAGCCGGCCCTCATCAATGTTGATGTTCCGCTCTGTGTTATAAACCCGCTAGCGCAGTGACTAGACGGGAAAACGGATTTTCAAGTTGTGGTTAGATTTACGTTTGTGGTTGGTAACATGGGTCTATGGAGGATTACAGTATTAGGGAGATCAGGGTCTGGAAGTCTGGTTCCCGGCGTATGTCGTTGAGGTACTGCACGGTCACTATCAAGTACAAGGTTAGGCCAATTGCTCCTACGAACGTCCCTAACCAGTTCCAGAAAACAGGTATGAACTCGGTACCGGATAGGTAGTAGAACGGGATTGCAGTGAATACGAACCCGGTTGCGAGTTTACCCAACCGGCGAACTTCGATCCGACGCCTCAACGTTCCCAGCAGGTAGAGGCTTACTGCTCCTACGACCAGTTCCCTACCGATCAGTGGCCATCCCAGCCAGGATGGGACCAACCCGGCTAGAAGACCCCCTACAACCGAAGAGAGCACCACGAGGCGATCCGCGAGCGGATCAAGGATCTTCCCGATAGCGGAAACCTGCCCGAGTCTTCGAGCTACGAACCCGTCCAGAAAGTCGGTGGCGGCGACCAGACCCAGCAAGACGGCGCTTGTTCCGGGCTGGTCCCGACCTAGTAGTAGCCATAGAAAGAGAGGGATTGCCGCTATACGTAGGCCGGAGATAAGATTCGGAACCGTCCATAGGCCACTATCCGGTTCGTCTTCGCGGCGGTGGGTGGATCCTTCGGATTTCAATCCCGCCTCCTTCCGGTCCGGGTTTCATGTTTCCGGAGCTTCGGAAATCGCGTGCGGGCCGGACACTCGGGTGGTGTGCAAGTCATCATTTGCGCTGTCACATTAGCCTTCAGTCTTCCATCTTCGATCCCTTGATCCCCCATTCTCGATTCCCCATTCTCGATTCCCCATTCTCGATCCCACATCCCCGTAGATGTCGCCGCGGATGTGGGAGACCGACCATCCCGATCCCTCCTCGCAGCCGGCAAACGGGTGCGTCGGCGCTGTGGTAGCGGCAGGCGCCCCGGATGGTGGTACACTTAGCAGAAGTTCGGGCTGTGGCGCAGCTTGGTAGCGCGCTTGACTGGGGGTCAAGAGGTCGTGGGTTCAAATCCCGCCAGCCCGACCACCTACCTCCCCGCGTTAACCCCAATTTTAATGCAGGGGTTTGATTGAGTAGCCGAGAAGGATGCAATAAACTTTCTGACCTGGGAAGATAGCCGCTTGACGGCCCCGCCTGGCTGGGGTGTTACCCTTCACCCTGAGGTGAACGCCGGGACGACCCAAGA
>CAZEZF010000149.1:0-4628 GCA_964516495.1 uncultured Acidimicrobiia bacterium
GTTGATTGCCTCTCTCTCGGTTACCCATTCAAACCCCTGCATGAAAAATCGGGGTATAAACCAACAACGCCTCCAGACCCCGACGGAATGGGAGGTTCAGTAGTCGCCCATCCCCAGAAGACGCCGAACCATTCTCGCCGTGGCGCCCCACAACACCTCCCCGTCGATGTCGAAAAAGTACACCTGCCGACCCTTCCAGTTCTCGACCCGCCAACGTGTCTCATCCCTGAGGAATCCGACGGAGGGAGTCAGGATACGGTCCACCTCGTTCGGATCGGGAACCAGTTCAGGGATACCTGGTAGCCTGCCGACGACGGGAACCACCATCCTGGGATAGGAAACCGTATGGATGGGAGGAAGATAGCCGAGGATCTCCACATCAGCGGGATCGATCCCCACTTCCTCTCGCGCCTCGCGCAGGGCGGTCTCGATTGGTGTCTCAGCCGGTTTCGGTTTACCCCCCGGAAAAGCCAGATCTCCCCCGTGGGTGGGCATGTGGTCGGGGCGACGGATCAGAACCATACGGATACTCACCCCATCCTCATACAGGGGCGCCAGCACCGCCGCCATAGGCAGGTCGGAACGGGGCGCAGGGCCCGGGTCGGTTATCAGACTGTTCCAGCGATCCGCCATGTCCCACATAGTATGTAGATTCGGTGCGGGATCGACATATCCGGCGACCATTCACCTCTTTTTCCATATAGTCTCGCTCAGACATGCGGAGATCATCCCGGGAACCGATTACCTCAGCGAATCGCTACAGCGAACGACTACTGCTTCGGCCCTTCAGTCGCCGCGATATCGACGGCCTTTTCCAAGCGGTGTGCGTATCCAAGAGGGAACTGGCGGAATACCTGCCTTGGGCGACCAAGGCCTACTCGAGAGCTTCGGCGGCCAGGTTCATAAAGGACAGCATGCAGTCATGGCGGGAGACCAAAGCCTACGACTTCACCATCCGCCGACCGCAAGACCCGACTCGACATCTCGGAAACGTGAGCATCTGGCACGTTTCCCGAACTTTCCGAAGTGGCGAGATCGGGTATTGGGTCCGATCCGACGAAACCGGCTTGGGCATCGCAACCGAAGCCGCTCGCGTCGTGCTGAGAATCGGTTTTGAAGAACTGAACATGCATCGCATCGTTGTACGGGTTGCTCGCGGCAACATCTCCAGCGAACGGATCGCTCGAAAGCTGGGCTTCGTCCGGGAAGGTGTCCTGCGCGAGGAATTGAGAATCGGCGATCGCTGGATGGATCACTCCGTGTGGGGACTACTGGATCACGAGTACCAACACGCCGAGTCCATCCGACGATCAAGTCTCGGCTGACCGATCACCGGTTCGAAGCCGTCTCCTGCACGACCACCGGATGCTTTTTGACTTCACTTAGAATCTCGCTGCGGAAGAACTTGAAGGTCCTTCCTCCTTCAAGGCGGTAGGCCGGAAGCCTCCCCTCCCGGGCGTACTTCCGAACCATCTGGACATTCATATCCAGGAGGTCCGCCACCTCCTGGGCACCCAGTATCTTGTCGTATTCACGATCAACCATTATCTTCTCCTACTCGAATCGGGTTCACCCGCAGTCGCGATTCACCACGGGAAAAAAATAATTAACTATTCTGAACAATCATACAGAAACAAACAAGTCACCGCTCATAATGCCCTGTAACAACTGTACTCTCGAAGCATACCAAGGATAGTTTAGCTTACTTCGTATCTTTCCGGGTGTTAGCTTGATGGACATGGCCTAATGGACGCCCATCCCGCCTCAGATCTACCGGGACGGAGTCGGTAAGCCTATGTCGCCGGTGGTCTCCGGCGCCGGACGGGTGGCCGGGATGCAAGACTGTAGGAATGCTGAGAACAACCTCCGAACGGCGGGGAAAGCGCGGGCGCATCGTCTACACGATCGCGGTGTTCACGCTTCTGGCGTCTCTCGACAACGCCGCCATCGCGCTATATCCGGTGCTCACCAAAGTCATGGCGGCCGACCTCGATCTGAGCGAGGGCGCCGTCGGTATGGTTACCGCACTGGTGATCCTGGTAACGGCGGTGACGGCGGTCGGATGGGGTTACTACGGCGACCGCTCCCGCCGCAAACCGCTTCTGTTCTGGTCGTCGGCGTTGTGGAGCATCGGGCTCATCCTGGTAGCCGGGTCATCATCATTGGCCACGCTCATATGGTGGTCGATCGTGGTCGGTATCGGATTGGGAGCGGTTTCATCGGTCGGATTCTCGATCATCTCCGACTTCGTAGGCCCGCGCCGCCGCGGTCTGGCGATGAGCTTCTGGGGTCTTTCCCAAGGCGCCGGGGGCTTCTTCGGGGTACTGGTGGGAGGAGTGCTGGGCGCTGAAAACTGGCGTAGCCCATTTGTCGGCCTGGGGATAATCGGCCTGGGAATTGCACTCCTCTATTTGACAACCGTCGATGCGCCCCGAGGTCGGTCCGAACCGGAATTGGCGAAGGTGCTGGCGTCGGGGCAGGACTACGACTATCGGATCGAAAGAACGGACCTGGTTCCGCTGATCAAGATACGAACGAACCGCTGGCTTATCCTGCAAGGCCTCACCGCTCAACTGGCGTACGGGTCCCTCATTTGGGTGCCGCTCCTCTACCAGAGCAAGGTGCAAGCCCTCGGATACGACCTGCCGACAGCCACCGCGGTGGGCTCGGTGTTCGGCGCCCTCTTCCAGATCGGCGGCGTCACATCGATCCTGTCCGGCTATCTGGGCGACCGCTTCCAGCAACGAACGCCCCGCGCCAGAGCCCTCGTCTCCATGGTGGGGATCCTGGGAGCAATCCCCTTCTTCGTGACCTTCTTCTTCGTACCGCTTACCGGACTCGATATTCCCCCCGATCAGGGAAGCATCGGAATCGTTCTCTCCACGTTGGCAAGTGTGGTTACCAATCCGTACGCCGCGAGCGCCTTCCTCCTTTCGGTTCTGGCTCTCGCCTTCACCTCGGCCGATTCACCCAACTGGTACGCCCTCATCTCCGACGTGAACCTGCCTGAGCACCGGGGAACGGTTTTCGGACTGGGAAACCTCTCCAACGGACTCTCCCGCACGTTGGGTAATGGTTTGACAGTGGTGGCCGCCGGCCTCCTGACCTCCCGGTTCGGCCCACCGCTTAACTACGCCATCGGTCTCACCGTTTTTCAGGTGTTCTTCATTCCCACCGGACTCTGCTACTGGATGGCTTCCAAGACCTGCGCGACAGACATCGGCAGGGTTCGCTCGATCCTCACGAAACGAGGAAAGGAAGGCGCGTCATGACTACACCCCTATATCTACGACCGGGACGCATCGGTTCCCTGACCTTGCCCAACCGTCTGGTAAGAGCCGCCACCTCCGAAACGATGGCCGGGCCGGATGGGGTTGTCACGGAGGCCTACTTCGAGTTGTACCGTCGGCTTGCCGCCGGAGGAGCGGGTCTGATCCTGACCGGTCACATGTATGTCGAGCCCCGCGGCCAGGCAAGCGCCAACCAGACCGGCATCCATCACGATGGGGTGGTTCCCGCTCTTCGGCAAGCCACCGATGCGGTTCACGATTCCGGGGGACGGATTTTCGCGCAGCTGGGCCATTGCGGCAGCCAGACCACGATGCCGGCCGTCAGGCCGGTAGCCCCATCTCCGGTGCCCAACGCCATGTACAACCTCGAACCGGAGGAGTTGACTCCCGAAGCCATCAAGGCGTTGATCGATAGCTTCGGCCAGGCGGCTCGAAGAGCGGTCGCAGCCGGATTCGACGGCATCCACCTCCATGGAGGCAACGGCTACCTGATCTCCGAGTTCTGTTCACCACATGCCAACACCCGTACCGATGATTGGGGAGGAGACGCAGAACGCCGCAGCCGCTTTATGTTCGAGGTGTACGATGCGGTACGCGCCCAGGTCGGCGCCGGTTTTCCTGTTACCGCCCGTCTCTCCGTCGAGGACTCGATCCCTGACGGATTGCAACAGGAAGAATCGCTGTTACGAGCTCGTGTCCTGGCGCAGCGAGGGATCGACGGGTTCGAGACAACCTTCGGGGTGATGCGTAGCTATCTGGAGAACATCCGACCTTATGTGGCGGTCGGGGCCGCACAGGCGTGGCGCAACCTGCTGATACAGCGAGCATGGAAACCGGCCGGAGACGAAGCCTACTACCGACCCTTCGCACGGGCGGTGAAGGCAGCCACGGGTGTCCCGGTGATCCTGGTGGGTGGTATACGAAGCACAGAGGCGATGACCGACATCCTTACTAGCGGTGATGCGGACTTTCTGGCGATGGCCCGACCCTTAATCCGCGAACCCGATCTGGTTCGCAAACTGGAAGCGGGCCACACCGGAACAACGGCGTGCGTCTCGTGCAACATGTGCCTGGCGCACGACGGCCTAGACCCGCTACGCTGCTGGCGCACCGGCCCACGCAGCGTCATCAGCCATATCCGCAAGATCTATTTGAGCAACCGAGACCAGGGAAACTGAACTGAGCGCCCCGAGCATCGCCCTACATCAAGGGGTGCGCCATCAGGGACCTGGCCTCCCCCGCGCGCATCGCGCCGCCAGGTACCCCTCACGAAGTTAGCCCCAATTTTTCATGCAGGGGTTTGAATGGGTAACCGAGAGAGATGCACAGAACTCTCTG
>CAZEZF010000150.1:0-4569 GCA_964516495.1 uncultured Acidimicrobiia bacterium
CTAACGCGGACCCATTCTGATTCCTCCGTCCATGCGGATGGTTTCACCGTTCATATAGGGGTGGGTCACGAGAAACATCACCAGGTCGGCATACTCCTCGGGTTGGCCCAACCGCTTGGGATGGAGAACCTGCTTCCCCAGAGACGCCTTGGCCGGTTCGGGTAAACCGGCCAGCAAGGGCGTGTCGATGATACCCGGGGCGATGGTGCTGACCCGGATTCCCAGAACCGACAGGTCGCGGGCGACCGGAAGGGTCATCCCGACGATTGCTCCCTTCGACGCCGAATAGGCGGCCTGGCCGATCTGCCCGTCGTAGGCGGCCACCGACGAAGTGTTGATAATGGCCCCCCGATCGTTCTGATCGTCGGGCTCGTTCCCCGCCATCGCGGAGGCCGCCACCCGGATGGTGTTGAAGGTTCCCACCAGGTTGATATCGATCACCTTGCGGAACAGCGAAAGCGGGTGCGGGGAGTTGTCGCGAGCCAGCGTGCGGCAGGGCGGCCCGATCCCGGCGCAGTTCACCACCACCCTGATCTCCCCCAGTCGAGCGGCCACATCCACCGCGGCGACCATGTCGTCCTCGCTCGTCACATCACAGCGCGCGAACACACCACCCAACTCGGCGGCCAGCGCTTCGCCGAGTTCATCGTTCACGTCGAGTATCGCCACGGTCATTCCGGCGCCGGCCAACTTGCGGGCGGTGGCCGCCCCCAGACCCGAAGCTCCTCCCGTCACCACCGCCACGGCTCCGTTGAGATCCATACCTTTCCAGCCTTTCTCTGATCGGATGGTCCGACGGTACCCGGATGCTTCCTCATAGGACAACATGGTTCGGTATCTTTCCCTTCACCACACCGAGCAGCCGACAAAATCAGACCCGCCGAAGGTGTGGAAGCCTTCACCCCAATTTTTTTATGCAGGGGTTTGGATGGGTAACCGAGAGAGATGCAAGGAACTCTCTGACCTGGGAAAATAGCTGCTTGGCGGCCTCTACTGGCCGGGGTGTTACCCTTCACCCGAAGGTGAACGCCGAGACGCCCATGGAAGCGGGTTTGACGCGGCCCTTTTCGGGTTCGGCGTGACGGGGCATGAAGAATTGGGGGTTCATAACATCGCCGTCGGCTACCAATGCGCTCAAACACGAGGAGAAACAGGTGCCCACACCCGAGCAAAGCCGCCGAGCCGACCGCCCATCTCCGGCTACGAGACCACCCGGCGACCGAGGGAACTCCTCCCGCACCGTCGTCTACACGGACGGTGCCTGTTCGGGGAACCCCGGTCCGGGTGGATGGGCATGGGTCATTCCGGACGGGCGTTTCCGGAGCGGAGCAGCCAGGCATACCACCAACCAGCGAATGGAACTCGCCGCCGCCCTCGACGCGGTGAACTCCATCACCGGGCCGCTCGAGATCGTCAGCGATTCTAAATATGTGGTCAATTGCTTCCGGAACGGATGGTGGAAGGGATGGATCCGGCGGGGTTGGGTAAATGCCAAGAAGCAACCGGTCGCCAATCGCGACCTTTGGGAACCACTGGTAGAGGCATATCAGGCCCGGCAGATCCGCTTTCGATGGGTGAAGGGGCACGCCGGCAACGAGTGGAACGACCGGGCGGATCGGTTAGCTGTGGAGGCTTCACTCGCCCAGCGGGGAGTTGATCCGGATGGAAATGCCACGGGCAAGGAAGACTCGACCGATCCGAACAACCGCGACCACCGCCCCATCGACCGACCGTCCGGCACGCCGCTAGGAGACGCCCCGTCGGATGGAACCACCGCCTACATCGCCGGACACGGAGCGGGAAGATCCGGTCCGGGTGGATGGGCATGGATGGTACCCCGGGTCAGGTACCGAAGCGGCTTCGAACCGTACACAACCAACCCCCGGATGGTGTTGACCGCGGCCCGCGACTGCTTGCTCACGGTGGATGGCCGTATCGAGTTGGTGAGCGACTCCGATTATCTGGTGAACTGCTTCGTCAACCGTTGGTGGGAACGATGGCTACAGAAGGGCTGGCGAAACGCCCAGGGCAAGAAGGTGGCCAACCGTGACCTGTGGAAACCGATCATCGAGGTGTTCCAATCGGGTCGGGTGACCGCGCGAAGGGTAGATGCACATGACGAGAAGTGGTTCGAAACAACCAACTGGTTGGCTTCCGAAACAGCCCGTACATCTCAGGGCGCGGAAGGGGAAGCTCCGCAGGCGGGCATTCGGTAAACGATCGGGGAGGGTCAGTCTGATCCGGAGGCTAGGGCCATCTCCCGCCGGAACTTCTTCCAATCAGAGAACTTGGTGGACCACACGGCGTCGGTGAGCACGGAGGCCACTCCCACCACGACCAGCAGGGTCGTCGCCCAGGAAGGAACTCCGGCATTAAGCCCCACCGGGATCAACACGAAGGGAATGACCTTGGACACTATGGCCCCCGAGGCATGCATCCAGGCCCGCTGCCTGGCGCCGGCCCCCAGGTAGGTGACGTAGTCGGTCTTCACCCCCGGCTGCGGGCGACCCATGGTTCCGATGAACCAGTGGGTGAAGCGGATCCCCACCAGCCGACCTACCAGCAGATGGGCCAAGCCATGAGTGGCGACCAGAAGGACTCCCATCCCCGCCAGGAGCAAGACTCCGTTGGACGGATCAGGAGTGTTATAGGAGAGAGCCGCCAGCAGCAGGCCTATGGCGGTTCCGAAGATCGCCGCCGCCGTACCGAGAGGAAACGGGACGGTCAGCAGAGCCCAACGGCGGAAGGCCTCGGTATCGATCGATGCGATCCGGTCACCGAATTCGGTCCTCAACTGTGTATCCGTCTTGGCAGCCGCAACCACCTTCCAGAATCCCGAACCGCTCAGCCCGGCCTTCGGGTCGTCGGCTTGGCGCCTCTCAACATTGGCGAGGATCTGTGCCGCTTCGCTCTTGTGCATTTTGTTGTCCCTTCAGCGCCCTCTACCCGGATGCTAGTTCTCGCCCCGTCTCTACACCCCGCTAAGGTCTAATCTTTGGCCTGTAATCAGAGATTGGAGGATCATGCTCTTTTTAAATTTAAACGAATTGAACTGGTTGGCAATCGTTCTGGCAGCCCTTGCCTTTTTCGGACTGGCCGCTATCTGGTACCAACCGCGGGTAATGGGCGGCAGGTGGATGGAAGCCACCGGAGTCGATCCCACCGGCGGGGGACCCAACCCGTGGACGTACCTCGGAACGCTGTTCGGGTACTTCATAATGGCGACCGTTCTTGCCATGATCGCCCGTGCGACCGGTGGGGCGACCTTCGGTGACGGGCTGTCGCTCGGCCTGGCGACAGGGATAGCCTTCGTAGTAGCCCAGACCTGGATTAACGCCAACTATGAAGGTCGGTCGATGACCTTGGTGGTCGCCAACGGAGGGATCGGCCTCATCGGACATGTCGTCATGGCGGTGATCGTCACCACCTGGACCTAGCCCCAATTCTTCATGCCCCCGTCACGCCGACCTCGAAAAGGCCACGTCAAGCGCACTTTCCCGGCGCGTCAATCGATCACCCTACAGGTGAAGGGCGCGCTCCGGACAGGCGAGGCCGTCAAGCAGCTATTTTCCCAGGTAAGAGAGTTCATTTCATCTCTCTCGGCTACCCATTCAAACCCCTGCATGAAAAATCGGGGCTAGGAGGGGTACGGAAAACCCCAGTTGGCCCGATGTCCGATCGTAAACTCCCTGGTCAGAGAGCAGTGACCAACCCCACCCCGTCTTATTTGAGCACCCTCCTAGAATTCAAACATCGTCCCGGGAAAAGCCGAAAGGTACCGGATTTCGGTCCCGGATGGGTCTCTCCTCCCCCAGGGCGTAGTAGTTTGTTTTATAAGTTCGTACGATCTGGAAAGTCTGTAATGGTTGAAGATATCAACACCTACTACCCTGGTCCACTGCTGGGTAAGGGTATCTACGACCTCGGTGAGGCAGCCCGGATAGTCCGGAGACATCCCGAGACGGTCGCCCGCTGGACCAAGGGCGTCGATCCTCTGCACCCGGTTAAGGCCGACCTGTTCATGACTTTTCTTGATCTGATAAGCCTATGGGTCATCTCCGAATTGATCCGACGGGGAGTTCCCCGACGGGAAGTCAGAGCGGGCGGGGTATATGTGGCAACCCGTGTCGATACGAACTACCCCTTTGCCCATCGGAAACTGGCAACCGTCGGTTCCGGGTTCTTCGGGGATTTCAATGAGTGGGTCGATGTCGGTAAGGGCGGCCAGGGATCCTTCTCGACGGTTATCGAGGCACTATTGGACCCGATAGAGTTCGGACCTGATCTGCACGCGTCCGTTTGGAGACCGGCTGAAGGGGTCTGGCTTAATCCCAAGATCCAGGCCGGCGCGCCCTGCATTGAAGGAACCCGGGTTCCAACCAGGGCAATCGCAGATCTTGAAACCGGCGGCGACGGCATCGAGGAGATCGCCGCCGACCTCAACCTGGATATCCCCCAGGTCCGCGCCGCCCTGGAGTACGAACTCGCCGCCTGAGAATCGCACCCGAGCCGCGACCGGCAAGACTCCTGAACACGATAGGCTCGGTGGGTGATCAACTACGGATACTC
>CAZEZF010000151.1:0-4317 GCA_964516495.1 uncultured Acidimicrobiia bacterium
ACTCAAAAAGGCCACGTCAAGCCCACTTTCACGGGATGTCCCGACCTTAGGGTGACGAGGCCGTCACGCAGCTATCTTCCCAGTTCATGTGGTTAATTTCACCTCTCTCGGTTACCCATCCAAACCCCTGCATGAAAAATTGGGGCTAGGAAGAAGAGCCGATTCCAGCTACCGCCGTCCACGTTCTAGGATCGGCGCCGGGGCTAGGTCATGTGATCAAGACCGGTCCGGCAATCGACGTTTGGCAAGGAGTGAACGTGAAGCATCCGAATGGCGCCTTCTGTTGGATGGATATCTATCTCCCTGACCAGGATCGGGGCAAGGCCTTCTACGGAGGGCTCTTCGGTTGGGAGTGGTCGGATGTTCCGATGGGTGATTCGGGGATGATCTACACCACTTTCACCCTGGACGGCAAGAGGGTCGGAGCCATGGGACCTGAGATGCCGGGCATGCTGCCGGAAGGGGTTCCCCCACACTGGTTCTCCTATCTTGCCACCGATGATCTGGACAGCGCGGCGGAGTCGGCGAGGTCGCTGGGAGCGGTCTTCATGATGGGTCCCCAAGATGTGGGCAATGGGCGGGTGGCCCTGATGCAGGATCCGTCCGGGGCGTCCGTGTTCCTGTGGCAAGCCCTTGAGTTCGGCGGGGCGGAGACCATCCGTAGTCCCGGAACCCTCGCCTGGAACGAACTGTACACCCGTGACCTGGCGGTCACCCAGAGTTTCTACAGCGCCCTATTCGGTTGGGAGTGGAGCAAGATGCCGACCCCGCACGGAGGGGACTATCACGTGGCTGCTATCGGGGATTTCATGGTGTGCGGAGTGCTGGAAATGACCGAGGAATGGGGTGAGATACCACCTCACTGGATGGTCTATATCCAGGTGGAGGACGCCGACGCCGCGGCGGCCAGGGTCACCGAGTTGGGTGGGGATGTCTGTGTTCCGGTGACCGATATCTCGGTCGGCCGGTTTGCGGTGGTCAACGACGATCAGAAGGGTACTTTTACGATCTTCGAGCCGAACTGACCGACCGCCGGTTGCGATCGGTGGCGGTGGAGGCGATGAGCGGCGCAATCCGCAGTTCGTCGCCGAAGTACGCTCTCTTTGTTCGCCCGGTCGGGCTGTCGCCGATGTACCCTCGAAACGCGGGATAGGCGACTGGTCGGTGGTCCGGGTCGTAGGACTCGTTCTACCGGATGCCCGGGGAAGGGTCTCGGGAATAAAGGGGGCACGGGGAACGAATCGGGAATGATAATCGCTATCTCCAGCCGCCTCCTGCAGAACGCGAAAAACATCCGCCGATGTCCTACCGTTCCGGGCCCACCCCCGCCACCACCAAACCGAGGTTCGAACGCGTCTTCCCAAGCCCCTCAGGGGGGTGGAACGTCGAAATGATCCCGCTCCGGTCCGGTCGGTACCGCAAACTCGGACCGCTGGTGCTTGTAGCTACCTACCAGTATGCGACCCACCGAGGACACAACCAACCCCTATACGCCGTTACCAACGTCAGATCGATAAAAAAAACCGATATAGGTACGAGTCCGGACCGCAGCCAAGGCGACCCGGATCAGCGGACGGAAGCAGCCGACGAATAATCGAAAGCGGGTAGGTTGACCGGTTCTACAGAGGCGTGAGCATCCGGGCGTCGACCCGGTTGATGTAGTCCATGGGGTTGAACGTCATCTCGGCGCGCCGGGGATCATCGTAGTAACGCTGGTCTACGCTCTCAAAGGTTTCGGGACCCTCGTAGTGGACCACCCACGCGTACTGGTAGGTCTCCTTGATGATCCAGGGACCGCATCGCGTGAAGCCGTGGTCTTGGCGGATGGGAATCAACTCCTCCTCCACCTTCGCCGCGAACTCCTCCATCATGCCGGGCTTGATATCGTAGATACGAAGTTGAGAAGTCATAGCGCCATGCTACCCCGACCGACGTCGCCGTTTGAAGAAAGAAGGATCAGCATCCCGAGTCCTCACGGAATGATTCCGTGCGCCTCCGATGTCGGTTCCCGGCGCATGAGTGACGACATGGCTTCATGGACGGTCTGTCCGTCATAGAGCATCCCGCCGACCGCTTCGACAATCGGCATCTCAACCCGATGTCGGGCCGCCAACTTCAGCACCGCCCTCGTTGTCTTGACCCCCTCCGCCACCATGTTCATATCCGAAACGACTGCCTGGATGGTCTGGCCTCGGCCCAGCCGGTAGCCGACCCGGTTATTGCGACTGCGCGTGCTTCCGCAGGTCGCCATGAGGTCGCCCACCCCGGCCAGACCTCCGAAGGTGATGGGTTCCGCCCCGAGGGCCAGTCCGAGTCTGGTCATTTCCGCCAGACCACGCGTCACCAGGGTTGATATGGTGTTCATTCCGAAACCGAGACCGGTGCAGGCGCCGGCGGCGATCGCAATCACATTCTTGACCGCTCCGGCCAACTCGACGCCCGTTACGTCGGGATTGGTGTAGACACGGAAATGGCGGGTGGTGAAGACCGGTTGAATACGCTTGGCGATGGACGGGTCACCCATGGCTATAACGGTGGCGGCCGGTTGTCCCTCCATGATCTCCACCGCCAGGTTCGGACCAGACATCACCCCCACCGTGTCCGGGTCGTGATCCTTAAGCACCTGCGCGGTTACCTGTGACATTCGTAGTCCGGTATCGACCTCGATCCCCTTGGTGAGGCTGATCACCGGGGTAGAGCAGGGGATGAGGCGCCTGGCCCGCTCCAACACCGACCGGTAACCATGGGACGGCACCGCAATCACCACCAGATCGACCGCGTCCAGAGCCTCCACCAGACTCGAGGTAGCGGCAAGGCCCGGCGGCAGGCCGAAGTCAGGCAGGTAGTCACGGTTGACGCGCTCATGATTGATACATTCCGCCAGATCGGGTCGCCGCGCCCATAGGATCACATCTGCATTGGTCACGGCGAGGGCGGCCACGGTGGTACCCCACGATCCGGCGCCGATCACTGCCAGTTTCACACGATGAATCGTAGGTCATCGATGCGGATTCCGGCATTCAAATCCATCATCGGATCACGGTTGGAGGCCTGTACCGGTTAGCCTTGCGGTCGGATGACACGCATCGCGCTACTCGGATTCTCCAACGTCGGTAAGACCACCCTGTTCAACGCCCTTACGGGGTTGGAGGCCCTGACCGCTCCCCATCCGCAGACCACGATCGAGCCCAACATCGGGGTCCTGAAGGTCGATGACCCGCTGTTGGACCGGGTGGCGCAACTGGAAGGGTCTCGAAGGGTTACCAAAGCGGGCGTTGATCTCCATGACCTTCCGGCGGTGCGGGCCGGATCGGTACGGCGCCTGGGGGCGGGTAAGGAACCCGGCGCCCTTGCGGTGGTCTTGAGAGGGTTCGGTTCCGACCGGGCGCCGGCCGGAAGTTACGGCGTCGATCCGGTCAGACAGGCTGAAGAACTGTTGGTCGAGTTGGCGGTGTCCGACTTCGAGATATTCGATCGCCGCCGGGCCCGGATCGCCAAGGAGGCGTCCGCCGACCCGGGTCTACGCCCGGCGTCCGAGGCGATTGCCCGGGCCTGCGGGTTGTTGGTTGAAGGTGTCCCCCTAAGGCAGACCGCCTGGTCGGCGCCGGAGTTGAGGGCCTTCCGGGATCTGGCGCCGCTCAGCCTGCTGCCTTGCATCTGGATCGTCAACGCCGACGATGACGTGACCGGATGGGATCAACACATTCGAACTCTGAGGGAGATCGCGCCGCCCACTGATCCGGTTGTAGCGGTATGCGGGATTCTGGAAGAAGAGTTGATGCAACTCGATTCGGAGGACCGCGCCGAGTTTGCGGATGGTCTGGAGCTGGGGGAGGGGGTGAGGCTCAAGACTGTGCGAGCAATCAAGGACTCCCTCAACCTGATCACCTTCTATACCATGAACTCGCGCGAGTCGCGGGCCTGGATGATCGCCGACGGCAGCACCGCTCGCCAGGCCGCCGGGAAGATACATTCGGACCTCGAGAGGGGGTTCATCCGGGCGGAGGTAGCCCCCATCACCGAGGTTATAAGTCACGGGGGTTGGTCTCGCGCCAGGTCGACCGGTGGCGTCATAAGAGTCGAGGGCAAGGATTACCCGGTTCAGGACGGTGATGTGCTGCTGGTGCGCTTCTCGGTGTGAACATGTTGAGCACCCGCCGGACCCTTCGATACCCCGAATCCGGTGCGCTACCCATCGCTTGACAACCGGATGAAATCTCTATGTTTCGGGTCGGGGCATGCCGCGCCCGACCTCTTGATGGCCTAGCCCCGATTTTTCATGCAGGGGTTTGAATGGGTAACCGAGAGAGATGCACA
>CAZEZF010000152.1:0-4314 GCA_964516495.1 uncultured Acidimicrobiia bacterium
GGCTTGACGTGGCCTTTTTGAGTTCGGTGTGTCTGGGGCATGAAGAATCAGGGTTCATCGGATAATGATTACCCGGCGTTGGAAGATGCGGGTTCCCAAGCGCCGGATTCCCTCCCGAACGGCCGGAACCATCAGCAAAAAACCGACGGTGTCGGTTAGAAAACCCGGTGTCAGCAGCAGCGCTCCTCCCACCAGAACCAAGGCGCCGTGGACCAATCCTCGACCCGGTAGTTCACCGGAGGCCAGATCTCCTCTCACCTGTGACAGTACGGCGAGGCCCTGCCGGCGAACCAGGAAGGCGCCGATAAGGGCAGTCGCCACGATCAACAGCAACAGCCTTACGAGACCCACCTTCCCCTCTACATAGATGAACAGGACCAGTTCCAATATCGGAACGGTCAGGAAGGCGAAGACCAGCATGGCACCCATCAGGTCCAGCTTATCCAGCCCCTATCATTAATCCCGATTATTCATATGGACGCCACACCCATAACCAGAACCCCGGGCTGCGCGAGCAATCGGAGCCTTGGGGACTGCGCCGTGCGGGAAGAGATCCCGCCAACATCCGGCGACGCCATCGCCACGTTCCGTGTTTCCGGGTCAGGAGGTTCCATCAGGTGGGTCACCGCACACACACGACAGACGCACGCCTTCGCATGAAGAACCCGGGCTATCTGATGGATCACCTTCGCCGACTTCCATCCGTCAACGCGTTGTCGGCGAGGATCTCGGCCGACCTCACGCCCGGATTGGCGCCGATACTGGCGGTCGAGATAGCCAGAGAGAGTGTTGAGGTCGCCCGTACGGCGGCGCTCGAAGGGAGGTATGTAGATCCTATCGAGACCGCCCTCAGAGAAGCGCAACGGTTCGCCGGCGGCAGGATTCGCAAAGTTATAAACGCTACCGGAGTCCTGTTGCATACCAATCTCGGTCGGGCTGTTCTCCATCAGGAGGCGGCGGCGGAGGCTACCGCCGCCTCCTTGGGCTATAGCAACCTCGAGTTTGATCTGGCCCGGGGTAGGAGGGGTTCCCGAGGCGCATACCTGTCACAGCTCTTCAGCCGCTTGACGGGGGCCGAGGCGGCGCTGGTGGTAAACAACAATGCCGCGGCCCTCTTTCTTGTCCTGCACACCCTGGCGCTCGGAGGCTCGGTGCCGGTTTCACGAGGGGAACTGATAGAGATCGGGGGTTCCTACCGCCTTCCGGATCTGATGGTGTCCTCCGGCGCCCGGCTGGTGGAGGTGGGGACTACCAACCGAACCCGGATCGGGGACTACCGGTCGGCTCTACGATCAGATTCCCGGATGCTGCTCAAGGTCCATCCGTCCAACTACCGGGTGACCGGTTTCTCCGAGGAGGCGCGGATCGAGGAGTTGGTGGAGTTGGGCGGATCAAAGAATCTTCCGGTTGTATACGATGTCGGGAGCGGTCTCCTGGACGCGACGACTCCCTGGATCCAAGGTCCTCCCCCCGCCTGGATCGGTGACGAACCCGGGGTGAGACAGGTGTTGGAGGCCGGGGCCGACCTCGTGACCTTTTCCGGCGACAAACTGTTCGGTGGGCGCCAGGCCGGAGTGATCGTCGGCAGGCGAGAGCTCATTGCACGACTCAAGGCCAGCCCGGTTGCCAGGGCGGTCAGGGTTGACGGGGCCGCCATCGCGGCTCTCTCCAGGACCGCCGAACTGTATGCTGAGGGACGAACCCTCGAGATTCCCTTCTGGAGCATGGTCACGCAAACCACCGAGGTTCTGTCCGGGCGGCTCGAATCGGTCGCCGGCGACGCGGGCGTTCCCCCTTTGTTGCGAAACTCCGAAGCTGTCGTGGGGGCCGGGTCGGTTCCGGGTATGACCGTTCCATCCCCGGTGCTGGTGATCGAAGGGCGAGGCGAGGACCTGTGGCCGAGGCTGCTCGAGGTTGATCCGGCGGTGGTTACCCGGCGCTCGGCCGGAGACCTCGTTGTCGATGTGAGAGCGGTTGACGAGGAGGATGACGCCGTCCTGGCCGGTCTGGTGGGCGCGGCATGCCGGTCATAGGCACCGGCGGTCATGTCGATCACGGTAAGTCGACGCTGGTGCGCGCCCTGACCGGCAGAGACCCCGATCGCTGGCAGGAAGAGAAGGAACGTGGGCTGACCATCGATCTGGGGTTCGCCTGGACCCGGCTGGGCGGGATCGAGGTGTCTTTTGTGGACGTTCCGGGCCACGAGCGGTTCATAAAGAACATGCTGGCCGGGACGGGCGGTTTCGACATCGCCTTGCTGGTGGTGGCTGCCGACGAGGGTTGGATGCCGCAGTCGGAGGAGCATCTGGCGGTCCTGGATTTGCTGGAAATCGGTCACGGGGTGGTGGCCATCACCATGATCGATCGGGCGGAGGCTGATCTGGTCGAGCTAGCCGTGTTGGAGACCGAGGATCAACTGTCGGGCACCGTGTTGGAAGGCGCTCCGATCGTTCCGGTTTCCGCGGTTACCGGAGAAGGGTTGGAGGAACTCCGATCAGCCCTTGTCTCGGTGCTCGAGGAGGCTCCGAAGAGGTCCTCCGGTCGTACCAGATTATGGATCGACCGGGTGTTTCCGGTGTCGGGTACCGGGACGGTGGTGACGGGAACCCTGGTCGGAGGATGTCTTTCGGTCGGCGACCAGGTAGAGGTCTTCCCGGGCGCTCATCAGGGCCGGGTGCGCTCCCTTCAGGCGCACGAAGAGGAACGGACCACCGTTCAGTCCGGCACTCGGACCGCCGCCGGAATAGCCGGCTTGGACCGAAGGGCTGTGGCGAGGGGGTCCATGCTCGGTCATCCCGGTCAATGGGCGCCGAGTTCCCGACTGCTGGTGGCGGTTCGCACCGCTCGCTATATGCAGGTGCCCCTGACAAGGCGCGGCGCCTATCAACTTCATCTCGGTAGCGGTGTTTGGCCGGTTCGCCTGACACCCCTGGGTTCGGATGATGAAGAGGCGGTGGCGGTGCTCCGGGTCGATACCCCGGCACCGGTGCGGATGGGGGATAGGTTCGTTCTGCGTGATGTAGGTCGGCGGCTGATCGTGGCCGGAGGTCGGGTGGTGGAGCCGGTTGCTCCCCGTAAGGGAAGGGATGCCCGGGCGGCCGGGGCAGTCTTGCGTCCGTCCCTGGGTCTGGGTTCTGCGGGCCGGGCGGCGGCCCTCCTCGAATGGCGAGGAGTCGAGAAGGCGGCGATTCTGGCCGCCCATTCCGGCGGCGCCCCTACGGAGGGAGCGATCCCGGCCGGACCTTTGCTCCTTGCCGCCTCCTACGTCGACGGTCTTGTGGAGCGGGCTGGTTCCCTGACGCGCGATTTCCACAAGCAGAGTCCGCTGCGGCCGGGAATCTCCAAAGCCAGCCTAGCCAGCCTGCTGGATGTGGGGTTGGAGACTCTGGCCGCGGCTCTGAAGAACGCCGACGGCCTCGAACAGCATGGATCTGTGGTTGCGTTGACGAGTTTCACTCCGAGCCTGGACGAGGAGCACGAACTGGAGTGGAGACGGATCGAGGCGAAGCTCGAGGAGAGCGGTCCGACCCCGCCGAGGTTGAAGGAGTTGGAGATGGACCCCGAACTTCTCCACGCGCTGGTCCGCAGGGGCTCTTTGATAAGGATTTCGGATGATCTCGCCTATCTACCCGCCCAGGTGGAGACGCTCATGGACCGGCTGTCGGAGTTGCCCGCCAGGTTTACGGTCGCGGCCTTCCGGGATATGACCGGCCTGACCAGGAAGTACGCGGTTCCGTTACTGGAGTGGATGGACCGCTGCGGTATTACCGTTCGTTACGGTGACGAGCGGGAGGTGGGCGGGCAGGTATCGCTCGCTTCCCTGACAGGCGAGGGAAGCGTCTTTTCGGCCTGAACAGGGTCAGATGGCCGTTAGCTCCCGGCGTTCGGATTCGGTATACCCACCCCAGATTCCATATGGTTCTCTGATTCGGAGCGCGTAGTCGAGACACTCCGTGCGCACCTCGCAGGCTTTGCATACGGCCCTGGCTCGTGTCTCCCGCCGCTGGCGAGCGTCTTTGCGCTCGAACGTACTGGGAGGGAAGAAGAGATGGGAATAGTTGTTACGGCATCTGGCGTGCAAATGCCACGTATCGTCATAGTCCATGGGTGGACCGCCTTGTTCTCCGCCTGATTCCTTAATTCAAGCTACCAGTGTGGAATGGCCGGTGGAAGAGGAATCTGCCGAGTCAGGGTAGTGTTATTCGCGGACTCCGGCTCGTAGGGTTGCGATTCGCCGGGCTGAGTGGGGGCGAAACTGCGTTAACCCTGATTCTTCATGCCCCAGACACACCGAACTCAAAAAGGCCATGTCAA
>CAZEZF010000153.1:0-4234 GCA_964516495.1 uncultured Acidimicrobiia bacterium
CTTGGCGTGGCTTTTGCTACATCGGTGTGTCTGGGGCATGAAGAATCAGAGTTAAGAGAACTGGACCCAAGCGGCGAGCACTACCCCATTACATGCAGGCGTGGTTACGGGATCAATGGGCGCAAGCCCTCGAGATCGGGAGAACCGGTGGTTTTCAGAGTTCCCGAGTAGCCGGCTCCAGCGCTTCCGTGGCCTGGTCAGACAACCCCGGATCAGACTCTTCGACCTGATGGCGCTCCACATAGGTTGATATGAAGGCCTGGATGATGGCCGCCGCCGGCAACGCCACCAATGCTCCGGCCGCCCCGAGCAGAGAGGTTCCTACCAGGACCGACCCGAAGGCCACCGCCGGATGAAGGGCCATGGTCCGAGCCGTTATGCGCGGTGCCAGAACAACGTTTTCTATCTGCTGGTAGACGATCAATACGACGACCACGATCAGGGCGGTGAGCGGGCTCACGGTCAGAGCTACTCCTACCGGCGCCACCGCCGCAATGTAGGTTCCCACTGCCGGGATGAACTGCGAGATCACTCCGACCCAGATCGCCAGCGCGAGAGCGAAGGGAACACCGATAATCAGGAGAGCGATGTATGTGAATACCGCCGAGACAAGAGCGAGCAGGGCCCGGGAGTAGACGTAACCGCCGGTCTTCTGGATCGCTATCTCCCAGATGCGGACCACTTCGGTCTGCCGTTCGGGACGGAACAGGGACAGGACCAGTCGCCGGAACCTAGGGCCGTCGGCAAGCAGGTAGAACGTAAAGAGAGCCATGGTGAACAGCTGTACCACCAGCCCCAGCACCTTTCCCCCGATGCCTAGCAACCCTGTCGCCAGCGACGCTCCGTATTCCTGCAGGGTCCCGCGCAGGTCGTTGACATCAGTCGAGAGGTTGGAGAGGTTTATATCCAATCCGAACCGTTCGGATACGAATTCGCTCCCGGACCGCAGCCAGTCGGGTACGTTGGAGACGAGCGTCGCCATCTCCCCCACCAGGGGCGGCAGGGTCACGGCCACGAAGAGCAGTCCGGCCAGGAGTGTCACGGAGAACACAACTCCGGTAGCCACCCCGCGCCGCCAACCACGCTTTGCCAGGAAGTTAACTCCCGGTTCGAGAGCGAAAGAGATGAAGAACGACAGGAACAACACCAGAAGGAGGCTGCGGAGCCGACCGAGCACCCAAACCAGAGCCAAGGTTCCGAGAACTGTCGCCACTACCAGACCGAGTAGCCGAGGAATCCAGGTGGGCATTGCGTCACGGTCGCCGGGCGAGGATTCCATTCGCCGGATCCTACTATCAGCTTTTCGGGCATCGGGGAACCGAAGCGCCATAACGCGCGGCGGCCTGTCCGATAGGGTGGAATACTCGCATTCAGCGAAGCCAAGAACGAGGAGCACTCTCACCATGGAAACGAAACAGGTTGTCTGGAGGGCCGACACGGAGGATCTGGACCGCTCTCGAACGGTCAAGTTCATGGGATTGCATGGAATCGACAGCTACGCCGAGTTGGTTGACCGCTCCATCCGTGACATAGAGTGGTTCTGGAACGAGGCGATCCGTTACCTGGGCATCCCCTTCTCGAAACCATTCGAGACCCTTCTCGACATCAGTGAAGGCATCGCCCGTCCGCGCTGGTTTTCGGAGGGCCGGATCAACCTCTCGGAGGTCTGCGTGGATCGATGGGCGACCGAGGACCCCGGCCGGGTGGCGCTGCTGGCGGAACGAGAGGATGGCAAGCAACGGTCATACACCTTCGGTGCATTGCTCCGCTCTGTAGAAGAGGCGGCCGGCGCCTTCTCCGATGCAGGGGCGTCAAAGGGTGATACTGTCGCTGTATACCTTCCGATGACGGTCGAGGCGGTGGTCTCGATGCTGGCGGCGGCCCGCATCGGCGCCATATATGTGCCGATCTTTTCGGGTTTCGGCGCCGAAGCGGTTGCTTCACGCCTGGCTGCATCCAATCCCTCGGTGGTTGTCACCGCCGACGGCTACACCAGACGGGGGAAGCCGGTGGCTATGAAGGAGACCGCCGATCGGGCGATCGAGATGGCCGGTTCGAGCCCTGCGGTACTGGTTGTTTCCAACCTCGGGCGGACCGATACCCCGATCACCCCGGGAAGGGATCGCAACTGGGAGCACGCCCTTGAAAACGCCCGACCGATGGGCGCCGTTCCGACCGCCGCCGAAGATCCTGTGCTGCTCGCCTACACCTCGGGTACCACCGGTAAACCTAAAGGTGTAGTTCATGTACAGGGTGGGTTGAGCGTGAAGCTGGCGGTGGAGGGGGCCTTCCAATTCGAACTCCGACCCGAAGATCGGGTGATGTGGATGACCGACATGGGCTGGATAATGGGACCGTGGATGGTGGTCGCCGGGTTGGCGAACGGGGCCTCGCTGGGATGTTACGACGGCGCGCCCGACTACCCGAACCCTAGTCGAACCTGGCGTTTGGTCGAGTCTCTGGGTATCACCGTTCTCGGCATATCCCCTACCCTGATCCGCGCCCTCCAACCACATGGCGCCGGTGAGGCAGCAGCGGCCGATCTGTCAACTCTGCGAGCTTTCGGTTCCACCGGTGAACCCTGGAATCCGGATCCCTGGTGGTGGCTTTTCGACGATATAGGTGGTAAGGAGCGCCCGATCATCAATATCTCGGGAGGCACCGAGGTAGGGGCCTGTCTGCTGACCGCCCACATCCTTCAAGGGATCAAACCGGTCTCCTTGGGTGGACCATCCCTCGGCATGGCGGTGGATGTCTACGACCAGGAGGGGAAGCCGGTTCAGGGCGAAGTGGGCGAATTGGTCTGCACGAAACCATGGCCGGGAATGACAAGAGGCTTCTGGGGTGACGACGATCGCTACTTCGACACCTACTGGGCCCGCTGGCCGGACGTTTGGGTTCACGGTGACTGGGCGTCTATCGACGAGGACGGGTATTGGTACCTGCACGGACGTTCCGATGACACCCTCAACATCGCCGGAAAACGCATCGGACCGGCGGAGATCGAGTCGGCGGTAGTCGCCCATCCCCGAGTGGTTATGGCGGCTGCGATAGGGATACCCCATCAGGTCAAGGGAGAGGTGATCGCGGTTTATGCGGTGACGACCGGCGAATCCCATGAGAACGAGGAAGGCTTGAAACGGGAGTTGTCCGAGGCCGTCGTCGGCAGCCTGGGTAAGGCGTTCAGACCGGCTGCGATAAGCCTGGTTGACGATCTTCCCCGCACCCGCTCGGCAAAGATCATGCGTCGGGTGGTACGCGCCCGCGCTCTGGGGAAGGAACCCGGAGACCTGACCAGCCTGGAGAACCCGGCAGCGGTCGAGGCGATCGGCAAGCTCTCGTTATAGGACGGCGCCCAAAAATGGGTGATTGGATTGGCCCTCCGTCCGCTGACCAGGTAGTTCACCATCGGATGTCGGCCAAGCCGGGAGTTTCTCAGCACCCTCCTAGGTTGTGGTGGGCAGGCCGGTGTTCGCCGACGCCGTGTCCGTGGGAGACGGCTTCAGTTGCCGTCCGGTGTATCTGATCGCGGGGATTCGGCTAGCCGCAATTACCTACGGTGTGGCCGAGTTCCTCCAACACGCCTGCCGCGATCTCCGGATACTTCTTGACAGTGGCGGCGGCTTGACGATGCTTCCATTCCTGAAGCAAAATCAACACCGCCGATTTCCGGTTCGGTTTGAAATCGGTATATGGCTTCTCACGATCCAGGAACAGCAGGAAGTTCTCCAACGTGGGACGGAACCGCTTCCCTCCGACCGGGAAATGCAACGCGTGCAAGTCAGGCGCAGCACGACCACTCGACCCATAACACCCAGGCCATCTCCGGCGAGTTCGCATGTAGATGAACGTGCGCCGAGGCTCGACCTGCCGTACTTGGGTAGCGGTCGTACTCCAGCCGCACCAGCGGACGATACTTCTTACGCCCTTCCGTCACATCCACCCATAACCCGACCGTCGAGGTCGCAACCCGCAGATACTCACTACTCCGTGCCATCTCGACGATATAACGGGCCCTCAGCAGGAGTGCAGGTATGTCAGGATCCTCGCCCACACGAATGAGCGGAAACGCCGCCAGGCGAGTATACGATTTTGAGGCGTCGATCCTTGCACTGTTTCGGCCTTCCTTGAACTCCACAGTGAACCTGACATCGGTATCGATAACCGCCTCTACCACTTCGTTAACTCTGATTCTTCATGCCCCAGACACACCGATGTAGCAAAAGCCACGCCA
>CAZEZF010000154.1:0-3978 GCA_964516495.1 uncultured Acidimicrobiia bacterium
TCCCAGATGAACCAGAAGAAGTGGTGGACCCCCATTAGAAGCCTTGTACGGCGAATGCTCGCACCGTGAGTGTACTGTCCACCCGCCCCGGGTCTGGAACCTTCCGGTAAATGGTAGCGTTTACGTCAAGCCCACTTTCGTGGGGCGTTTTGGCGTTCACCTCAGGGTGTTGGACGTACCCCGGCCAGTAGAGGCCACCAAATAGCTATCCTCCCAGGTCAGAGAGTTCTTTGCATCTCGCTTGATCACCCATCCAAACCCCTACATGAAAATCGGAGCTAAAACGGTTTGAACCCCCTGTTGCGAGCCTCCGCCAAGGTATCAGGGCCATATGTCTGCACCAACCTACGGCCCATGAGATCGTCCCTCTCCAACCGCTGTTCAAGTACGGAAAACTGGCGGTCGTCGTTACAGTCGTACACGATCATCGTATCCCGGACACCTACGAAACGGTTCTTCTCGAATCGACTCAGTCGAGGCATTTCGGACCCTTACCTGTTCGCCTACCCCCAACCCGACGATTCTCGCCAACCGCCGCCGCGTGGGCCGTCTCCCCGGCTTCTACCGCCGGCCTCATCCTCATCTGAACCGGGCGCGGGTATTGACCTCGGCGCCGCACATCGGACACCGCGCCACGGCAATGTCGCCGACTATGAAACTGAACCCGCATCGCTTATCGGAACACCGCGTACGGCGGGACGGCTTCTCGGGCGGCGGAGATGCGGACGCCAAGGGACTCGAAGGGCCTGCCCTCCGGGCGTCGGAAGGAGGACGGGCGCCCGGAGAATCCGGTTGGCCGCCCCGGACCTCGTTGGTAGCGCCACAACCCGGACACGCGTAGCGACCAGGCCTTAGGACGTCGAATTCCGTACGGCATCGACCGCAACGTGCTCTCATAACAGCTCCTGCTCCTTCACTCTCTCACCCAGCGCACCGATCCCGGCCAGGTATGCCGCTTCCGCTGCCAGAACTTCTGCAATGTCGCTCAACGAATAGTCGTGCCCTCGCCGAGCCAGTTCCCCACGGATGTACTCTATTGCCGCCCCCTGCCCGCCGGCCACCACCTGCAAGCCCTTTCGCTGTCGGGCCGGGACGGCCAAACCTTGGAGATAATGCGTGGACCACTCGATGATTCTACGGACCCCGGTCCTACCTATTCGCTCCAGCACGACACTATCGAGGGACGACACCGCCAAGTCAACAGCATCGTTCACAATATAGACCGGCGCCTCCCTTGGCCGCCCCCCCTTTAGCTTCACCAGCCGCGCCGCCGCCACCAGGACCAACAGCAACAGCAGGACGAACCCGATGAGTATCAGGGCATCGGAGGACACAGAACCCAGCCTATCAGAGGTTAACCCTGGTTGTTCATGCCCCCGCCCCCGTCACACCGAACTCGAAAAGGCCACGTCAAGCCCACTTCGTGTCGTGTCGAGAAATCACCCTGGGGGTGAAGGGTCACACACCGGCCAGGCAAGGCCGCCAACCGGCTATCTTCCCGGATCAGAGAGTTCGTTGCATACCTCTCGGTTACCCGTTCAAACCCCTGCATGAGAGTCGGGTTAAGAACGATAAGCTGCATCTTCCGACCGGGAACCCGCTGAAGATCGTGGAACGATTCGGATTTACAGCTCGAACCGCTCGGACGGTCCCGCCAAATAGGGCGGTGTGAAAACCTTACACGGATCGTTGACCGATGATGTAATGTCTGCTCAATACAAGACGGGCCGTCAAACCGCTCGCTTTGTACCCCACTCTCAAGCCGGGTTACCACCTAGCGCCTGCGGCAATTACCCTTGGCGAAAACCCGGACCTGCCCATCGGAGGCGCCTCTTGACCCAAACCGTCCCACTGCTCGCCATCGAGGATCTGCACGTCTCGATCGAAGACCAACCCATCCTCCGCGGAGTGAACCTCACCACCCACCGAGGGGACATCCATGCCCTCATGGGTCCGAACGGCTCTGGTAAATCAACCCTGGCGAAAACCTTGATGGGTCATCCCTCCTACGAAATAACCTCGGGAAGAGTGCTGTTCAAGGGTGAGGACATCACCGAGGCCGACCCGCCCACCCGGGCGAACATGGGAATGTATCTGGCATTCCAGTACCCGGAGGAGATTCCGGGCGTAACCGTGGTCAACTTCCTCCGAACCGCCCTCAGCAACCGAACCGGCATCGACTACACGGTGCTGGAGTTACGCCTCCGGGTCATGGACGCCATGGCGTCTCTCGGCATGGACACCGGTTTCGCCGACCGCTACGTCAACCAAGGGTTCTCAGGCGGGGAACGCAAGAGGAACGAGGTACTGCAGATGGCGGTGCTCGAACCGGAGTTGGCCATCATGGATGAGACCGACTCGGGCCTCGACATCGACGCCTTGCGGGTCGTGGCCGAAGGAGTCAACAAACTGGCCGGGCCGGAGAGAGGTTTCCTGATCATCACCCACTATCAGCGGCTGCTCGACTACATCAGCCCCGATACCGTGCATGTCCTCGTCGATGGCCGAATCGTGGCCACGGGCGGGCCGGAGTTGGCTCGGCGCTTGGAAGCCGACGGCTACGAAGCGTTTCGATCGGTAGGAGTGACGTGATCGACCACTCCTCGATCCGAGCCGACTTTCCGATCCTTGATCGGCGAATAAATGATCGCCGCCTGGTTTTCCTGGACTCGGCGGCAAGTTCTCAGAAACCTACCCAGGTGCTGGATACGATCACTCGGATCTATCGGGAATCGTACGCCAACGTCCATCGGGGCGCCTACACCCTCTCCCAGGAGGCGACCGAGGCATTCGAGGAGGCTCGCACCAAGGTAGCCCGCTTCCTCAACGCAACGACCGATGAAGAGGTCATATTCACGCGCAGCGCGACCGCGGCGATGAACCTGTTCGCCTACGGCTGGGGACTCAACACCCTCAAACCGGGAGACCGGGTACTAACCAGCATCATGGAACACCACGCCAATATCGTGCCGTGGCACATAATCGCCCGGCACACCGGAGCGGAGTTGGTCTACCTGGAGATCACCGACGACTTCCGTATTGATCCGTCCGCCGCTCGGGATAGCTTCGACGAGCGGGTCAAGATCGTTGCCTTGTCGGGAATGTCCAATGTGTTGGGAACGATGCCTCCGGTCGAAGAGATCGCCCGGATGGCCCATTCGGTGGGAGCGGTGATGCTGGTTGACGGCGCCCAGCTGGTGCCCCACGCACCGGTGGATGTGCAGACCCTCGGGGCCGACTTCCTGGCGTTTTCCGGGCACAAGATGCTGGGGCCTACCGGGATCGGTGTTCTGTGGGGACGACGGGAGTTGCTGGAGGAGATGGAACCGGCCGAGGGTGGGGGTGAAATGATCCGGGATGTCAAGCGCCTGGAATCGAGTTGGGCGCCCGTGCCACACAAGTTCGAAGCCGGAACCCCTCCATTCGTAGAGGCGATCGGCTTGGGTGCGGCGGTCGATTATCTGTCTGCGATAGGAATGCATGAGGTTCAGGAACACGACCGGGCTCTGACCGCCTACGCTCTGGAGAGGCTGGCCGAAATACCCCGTCTTGCCGTCCAGGGTCCTTCCGACACCATCGACCGAGGGGGCGCCATCAGCTTCGACATCCCGGGTATCCATGCCCATGATGTAGCTACCATCCTCGACGAGCACGGCGTCGCGGTGCGCGCTGGGCACCACTGCGCCAAACCGCTTATGCGACATCTGGGCCTCACGGCCACCGCTCGGGCTTCCTTCTACGTGTACAACACGCCTGACGATGTCGACGAGTTGGTGGACGGTCTGGGAGTAGCCGTCCGCCTGTTCGGGCTCGATTAACCCCAATTTTTCATGCAGGGGTTTGATTGGGTAACCGAGAAAGATGCAATAAACTCTCTGACCTGGGAAGATAGCCGCTTGACGGCCTCGCCTGGCTGGGGTGTTACCCTTCACCCGAAGGTGAACGCCGGGGCGCGTCGTGAGAGTGGGCTTGACGTGG
>CAZEZF010000155.1:0-3797 GCA_964516495.1 uncultured Acidimicrobiia bacterium
GCTTGACGTGGCCTTTTCGGGTTCGGTGTGTCTGGGGCATGAAGAATCAGGGCTAAACGGAATCGAAGCCGATCACCAAGTGCTTATGTCTGATGCTCGCCAGTCGGTTAGAGCACTGACTGTAGTTTTAGTCGGCTTCGCATCAACCCGGTTGCAAGTTAAGGATCGGCGGTAACCTCGCTGATCGAACACTAACTCCCTTCCCTCAGCCAGGCTTGATCGACCGCCCGCGACGGGCGGACTCGTATATGGCCTCCATCACCGAGGTAGTTCGACGACCTTCCCGGCCGTCGACCAGCGGCTTCCTCCCCTCCTCCACGGCGGCCACGAAGTCCTCCATCTGGAGGAAGTGCAGGCTGGAATCGGCGTAACCGGCCGTCGTCAGCGTGTCTCCCCTGTCAACCGGACCGGAGTCCATAAACGCCGCTATCTCGGGTGAGGGTCCACCGGGCACATCCCATCGGACGAGGTCATCATCCACCATGCTCACCGTACCGAGGGTTCCTCCTATGGTCAGGGTGCGGGGCCGGGGATTGACCGCGGCGGTGGTACTCAGGAGGTTGGCAAGAGCGCCGTCGGCGAACCGCAGCACCGCCATTGTTATGTCCTCGACCTCGATCCGATGGAGCGGCGAGGTGCTGTAGAACGCGACCACCTCCTCCACATCCCCCAGCATCCAGATCATCAGATCCAGGGTGTGGCTGGTCTGGGTGACCAGTGAACCCCCGCCCTCCGTCTCCCACCTACCCCGCCAGGCGCCGGAGTCGTAGTACGCCTGGTCACGGAAGAAATGACCGGTTGCTTCCGCAAGGAGCGGACGACCGATCAGCCCTCCGCAGACAGCCTCCTTCATACAATTGGCGGTCTCCAGGAACCGATACATGTAGATGCATCCCAGCGTCACCCCGGCCTGTTCACAAGCCTCGATCATCCGGTCGGCGTCGGCGACGGTCGTGGCGATGGGCTTCTCGGTTAGGACATGGATCCCGCGCGCGGCAGCCCCGATGGTCATCTCGGCGTGGTCACCGGTGGGCGACGCCACACAAACCGCGTCGATATCCGACCGGACCAGCTCGCGCCAGTCGGTATACACCTCGGTGACCCCGTACCCGGCGCCGAACCCCTCGGCCTTGTCCCGGTTGCGGGAACAGACCGACACCAGGCGCGCTCCACCGGGATGTCCGGCCAGCGCCCCGGCGAAAAGGTGTCCTCCTCCTCCGGTACCGATCAGACCGAACCTAAGGCTCACGGGTTCCCCAGGACACGAGACCGGCAAAGCCGGAAAGCCGTCGACATCAGCCGTAGTATACGTTTCACGGCAGCCCACAGGAGGTAGAAACTGATGCGCCGAGTACCGACCACCTCCGCGGTGGGAGCGGAACTCGTTCCCCTCTTTCGAGACCACCTGGAACTATGTAACGTGCAGGCGGGCGAAACGGTGCTCGGGTTCACCGACACCATGAGCAACGATGCCTACAACGTCGCTCTCGGCGCCGCGGCGCGGGTGCTCGGCGCCGAATACTTCCGGATCGTGGTGGCCTCCGACGAGAGTTGGATGCAATCGCAGGCGATCGTCGACGCTTGGAAAGGGTCCGATCTGGTGGTGGCGACGCCTACCACCGAATGGATCTACAGCGACGCCCACAACGCCGCCCTCGACGCCGGCGCCCGGACCCTGATGCTCCTTGAACCCGAGGACATGCTGCGCCGTATGTTTCCGATCCCCGAGATCAGGCGACGGGCGGAGGTCAGCGAGGCCCTCCTCCAAGCCGGTACCACGCTGCGTCTGGAGTCGGACGCCGGGACCGACCTCACCTTTAGTTACCGGGGCCGCCCCGTCATGACCCAATACGGGTACTCCGACACTCCGGGGCGCTGGGATCACTGGCCGTCCGGCCAGGTCGTGGTGGCCCCGCTGGAGCATTCGGCTGATGGCGTCCTGGTACTGGATGAAGGGGACTGCCTCCTGAACCTCGGTCGCTACGTGATGAGTCCGATACGCATGGAGCTTCGGGAGGGCGGCATCGTGTCGATAGAGGGAGGGACCGACGCTCTGCTAGCCCGGGATCACTTCGAGTCCGCCAAGGACAGTCGCGCGTATGGCGTATCCCACATCGGGTGGGGATACGAACACCGGGCCAACTGGAACGCTCTCGGGCTTCGCTATTGGGAGTCAGGGGGCGTGATGGACACCGAGAGCTATTACGGCAACATGCTCATCGCGTTCGGCGCCAACTTCATGAGGACCCTGGGCGGTGAGAACCGGGCGCCGTTCCACTTCGACATACCTACCAGAAACCACTCCATCTGGGTGGATGATCGTCTCATCATCGACCGCGGTAGTTTTGCCATCCCCGAACTTCGACTCGACTACCAGGGAGAAAGTGAATGACCAGCCTCGCTATTCGCAACGCCGAACTCCTTGACTGCACCGGCGCCGATCCGGCCGGGGGCATGGACGTGGCCGTATCAGGATCATCGATTTCCGGTATCGGGCGCGGGGTGGGCAGTTCCCCGAATCAGGTGATCGACGCCGACGGATTAACCCTCATGCCCGGTTTGACCGACGCCCATGTGCATATGGGCTTGGTCTCGTCGGCCGGCGATATCGGCGACCTGCCCTGGATCGACTACGTCTTCGCGGTCCGGCGCATCATCGAGAACACTCTGCAGGAAGGCTTCACTACTGTCAGGGATGCAGGCGGCCTCGATCCCCGATGGGCGCGCCTGGTGGACGGGGGTGTGATCGACGGACCTCGCATCCTTCCTTCGGGCTCGGTGCTGTCCCAGACCGGCGGACACGGGGACCTGCGCCATGCTCACCACATCGTCCATCCCCAGGGGAGTATCCCCGGACTGTCCGCAACCCCCGAGGTGGTCGACGGCGTCGACGATGTGCGGCGGGCGGCCCGTGAGCAGCTTCGTAAAGGCGCCACGCAGATCAAGGTGTTCAGCTCCGGGGGAGTGCTGTCCCCCACCGATCCTTTCGACAGCCTCCAGTTCAGCTACGAGGAATTGCGGGCCGCGGTCGAGGCGGCGGCCGATTGGCATACCTACGTACTGGCCCACTGCCACACATCCGACGCGATTCGTCGGGCTCTGTCGGCGGGGGTGCGTTCGATCGAACACGCCAGCATCCTCGACGAGGACGCGGCCCGCCGGATAGTGGAATCAGAAGCCTTCGCAGTGGTTACCCTGGCGGTCAAGTACGACCTGCTGGCGGATCCGGAGGCGGCGGGCCTCTCCCCTGCCCAACTCTCCAAGCTGCAAGCCGTGGAGGCCGAGGTCGGCCGCAGCATAGAGATAATGGGTCAAACCGGGGTGAAGGTCGGTTCGGGCTCCGACATCGTCGGCCCTCGACAAGACCGGAGAGGTCGAGAACTTGTCAACAAAGCCCGATACATGAGCCCGGCGCAGGCGATCGGCGCCGCCACCGCCGCTAACGCCGAGTTGTTCCACCTGCAGGACCGGATCGGCACTGTGGAGGTGGGGAAGGACGCCGACCTGATCCTGGTGGAGGGCCGACCCCTCGAAGAGATCGAGGTACTGGCGGATCCGGACCGGATCGTGGCGGTGATCAAAGGGGGTAGGGTCTTCAAGGATACCCAGGAAAGGACCACGCCCGGTACCCTGCCCTGATTCGCTGGTGCGTTGTCCCCGATGACATGTCCTGCGGCGGCCGAGGGTCGGATTCCCGCCTGCTCGCGATTCTTTTTCTTAACCCCAATTCTTCATACCCCAGGACACACCGACCTCGAAAAGGCCACGTCAAGCCCGTCAAGCGGCTATTTTCCCAG
>CAZEZF010000156.1:0-3644 GCA_964516495.1 uncultured Acidimicrobiia bacterium
GATCAGGACAAACCCCCGCCAAAGACACCATCTCCTCCTCCGGCATGGCTGCGTCGGCGGCGGTAGTGACCGGAGCGGCCTGGGTGGTAGTAGGCGCCTGGGTTTCTTCGACGACGGTGTCATCCTCGTCGCCGCCGCATGCAGCGGACACCAACGTCATTACCGTTACAGCGGCGATCAGGTTCCTGAGCCGCCTTATTCGTTGTCTTACCATCTCAGGTTCCTTTCCTAGAACGGTCAAACTGCAGATTGAAGGGTTGGTCATACCTCGTCCTCATTAGCCCAGGACGGATCCCAATGACCTACCGCCCGGCGCCCGATGAGTCCGAATATCCAAAAAACGACTACTCCCAACAGGCAGGCGGCGATCACGGCCGCCAACAATTCCTCGCTCTTGAGCCGCCGGCTATAGCGATCGAGAAGTATGCCGAGACCGGGCTGGCCGCGACCGAAGAAGAAGTCCCCGACGATGGCGCCGATCACCGACAACCCGGCCGAGGTTCGGAGTCCGGTAAAGATCAGCGGTCTGGCCGCGGGGATCTGTAGGCGGAGGGCTCGCGTCCAGCGGCTTGCCTTGTGCAGTGTGAGCAGGTCATGCAGCTTCGGTTCGACCGATTGCAGACCGGTCAAGGAGTTGATCACGATGGGGAAGAGGGCGATGATCACGCACACGATTACCCGCGACATGAGCCCGAACCCGAACCAGAATCCGAGTAGGGGAACCAGCGCCAGGATCGGTACGGTCTGGGAAACGACCGCCCACGGGTACAGGGAACGTTCGATCCATTTGGCTTGGCTCATCACCAGGGCCATCGAGAACCCCAAGGCGAAAGCGATTCCCAGCCCTATCAGGGATACGGTGGTGGTTCGGTAGAGGCCGCCGCCGATTTCCGCCAGGGTCTCCAGATCGAGTATCCCCTCCTGCACGATGTCATGTGGGGGTGGTAGGAGAAACCGACGATCCGGTTCGAGCACGAAGTAGGTGATCCCGTACCAGAAGAGCACGATCAACAGGAAGACCAGGGTAGGCGGGACCGCCACCTGGAGTATCGATCTGGTCTTCCCTCCGGATTCCGGGGCTTCGGCCGCGACAGTGACGGTTGATTCACTCATGAAGCCTCCGCGAGGGCATTTGCTACCTTGCCCGCCAGAACTGCGAACTCCGGTTCGTATCTGATCGACGGATCGCGAGGAAAACCGTAGGGAATCTTGAACTCCGCCACGATCCGACCCGGGCGTTTGCTCATCACCAGCAGCCGGGATGCCAGGAACACCGCCTCGTCCACCGAATGGGTGACGAACAAGGCCGCGAAGCGCCGATCGGCGAAGAGCCCCGTCAATTCCTCATTGAGCCTTGCCCGGCTGATCTGGTCGAGAGCGCCGAAAGGCTCATCGAACAGGAACAGGTCAGGATCGAGGAGCAGGGACCGGGCAATGCTGGTCCGCATCTTCATTCCACCGGAAAGCGCCAAGGGATAGTGTCGGCGAAACTCTTCCAAACCCACCAGGGCGAGCACCTCGGATGTGCGGCGGCTGTTTTCTTCCCGGTTCATTCCGTCAAGTTCCCCGAGGAACCGCACGTTCTGTTCAACGGTGCGCCATGGCATGAGGGTGGGTTCCTGGAAGATGTATCCGATACTGTCCGACGAACGGGTGATGGCCCCCGATGATGGTCGGGTGAGGCCCGATCCCAACCGCAGAACCGTCGACTTGCCGCACCCGGAGGGTCCGACCAGCGATACGAATTCGCCCTTCCGGATCGACAGGGAGGTGTGATCGAGGGCGTGCGTGTTTCCGAAGTGCTTGGTGACATCGGCGAACGAGATGACCGGGTCCACCTACGAATCTGTCCTCTCCGCTAGCCGACTCTTCCTATCTGTCTCTTGTGACTGTCAGAACTCTAGCAAGTTGCATGTCAGCACCTGTAGGAGTGTAAATGGTCGGGCGCCGTCCGGTCGGGTATGCGGACCGTCGGCTTCCCATACCGGGGTGGTTCTCGGTCAGACGTCTGGAAGCCGGATACGGTTCACTCCTTGCCGGAACGGGCGCCGACGTAGAATCATGTCGAGAACAATTCGGGCGGATTCAGGACCATCATGATCGTTTACTTCCATCCTGACACGCGGAAACACGACCCGGTTGAGCCACACCGGTTCGGGGGAGTGCTCCTGCCCCCGGCCGAGACGGCCGAGCGGGCGGAACGCATTCTCGGAGCCTTGGCTCAGCACGACATCTTCGAGGTTCAACAACCTGATGACCTCGATCCACGTCATCTACACCTGGTCCACGAGCCCGATTATCTCGACTTCTTGCGGGAGGCGCATTCCCGATGGCGGGCAGCCACCGGCGGGCCTCCGGACGGGGAAGCGGTTGCCTATATCAGACCGTTACCCGGAACCACGTGGAAGCGGCCGGTTCATGTGGACGCCCAACTCGGTGTCTATTCCAACGATGTGGATCCGATTCTTGAAGGAACCTGGCAAGCGGCCCTGTCATCGGCCGCCTGTGCCATAACCGCCGCCGGAGCCGTTACGCGAGGCGAACGGGTCGTCTATTCGT
This sequence comes from uncultured Acidimicrobiia bacterium, assembly GCA_964516495.1. Lineage (GTDB taxonomy): Bacteria > Actinomycetota > Acidimicrobiia > Spongiisociales > Spongiisociaceae > JAPPFW01. The sequence goes on from CAZEZF010000156.1 coordinate 2,560, forward strand.
TGAGTCGCCCTCCCGGCCACCATGCGGCTCAAGCTACCTTCGGTGGTTATTGTTACCTGAATAATGTGGCTCTTGCCGCCGCTTGGCTGGCGGAGAGGGGTATCAGGGTCGCCGTGCTGGATGTGGACACCCACCATGGCAATGGAACACAGAGCGTCTTCTGGCGCCGCCGAGACGTTCTGACCGTTTCCATACATGGAAACCCGGAGGTCCACTACCCGTTCTTTACGGGTTTCTCCGACGAGACCGGCGTCGGATCCGGGGCGGGCGCCAACCTCAACCTTCCGCTGCCTACCGGAACCGTCTGGGACGGGTATTCCACGGCTCTCGACCGGGCCTTGGAGACGGTGGCCGGATTCGGGGCCGAGGTATTGGTGGTAGCGCTCGGTGTGGATACCCATCGGTTGGATCGGGTGCTTTCCCTCGAAGATGAGGACTATCCGAAGCTGGGTGCGGCTTTAAGGACCGGTCTACCGACAGTCTTCGTCCAGGAAGGCGGCTACGGGCAGGGTGTGCTGGAGGCGGCGGTTCCGGCAGTGTTGCTGGCGGCTTCCCGCTAGTGTCCTGAATCTTTGGTTCACTTGGTTTGTAACCCTTAACCCCAATTCTTCATGCCCCAAACACACCGAATTCAAAAAGGTCACGTCAAGCGCAGCATCATGGAACGTCCCGGGTTCACCTTCGGGTGATGGACGCACCCCGCCCAGGCGAGGCCACCACACAGCCATCCTCCCGGGTCAGGGGTTCATAGCATCTCTCTCGGTTACCCATTCAAACCCCTGCATGAAAAATCGGGGTTAAGAAGTCGTATTTCGGCGACCGGGATCCGTATTGCGTTCTCAGTCGGCACCGCTGTCGGCGGGAAGGGGGACCGTTTCTGTCCTGCCCACCCTGTATGTTGATGATTAACCGTAATTACCGGCGGTCCGCTTCCGACGTCGACCCGGACCGCGTGAAGGGATCAAAGTTCGTTCGGGACTGCCCCGCCAGGGGTATGGGAGGACGCGTCTCGGCCAAAGGTGGTGGCGGTGGGGGAGGGCCCTGATGCGGCGATTTTCGCGACTTTTCCTGACGCAGAACACTAG
>CAZEZF010000157.1:0-3611 GCA_964516495.1 uncultured Acidimicrobiia bacterium
CCTTTACCGCCGAAACCGGTCTCAAGCCCGACATCGACCGCCTCCTTCAGTTCCTCCAACCATGGCACGAGCCGTATGAAGCCTGGTCCTCCGTAACTGTTGTTGGAAACTGCAACACGGCTTACGTTTCGTGTCAAGGCATCAACTTGGTTATCACTGCTGGGATTCGACTCGTAGAAAAGATTATAGTTGTACAGCGTGACCCGCGGCGCGACCCCGCGACCTCCTACCAGGTTGTCTCTGGCGCCGATAACCCCGGCAACCCGCGTTCCGTGGCCGGTAACCTCACCCGGCGACGTACCTGAATAGTCATGTGAATAAGAGAGGTCGATGTTATCCACCAGATCCTGGTGGTTGGGGTTCCAAGGCTCGTCCACGACCGCCACATTGACGTTACCGCCTTTGGTGATCCGCCAAACCGTCCCGATGTTGATATCACCGCCGGGGGATGTTCGATCGAGATCACCGTCGAAGGCCATTCTTCTGTCCAGGTGCCACAGACAGCCGGACAGAAGATCGGATAACCACGCCCTGAACTTCTGGCATAGGAGGTCGGCGCTACCTGTCCAGATCCTCGTATTCGGGACGATGTGCGCGTCCGTTCCGGACTGATGAGCCGGATCTTCAGGTAGCAATCCGTGTACAGGATTCTGGTCAGGTGAGACATCCGATCCGAACGCAGACCGGATTACGGCCGAGCCTCCGCCAGGATATGGTGGGTATTCGCTATTCCGGAGGTCGGGGTCCGGTACCTGCTCGGCAGCGTCGTTCTGAGCCTGAGGTTGGTGTAGCGACGCGCCCGGACCGCCTCGGCCATCCGGGTACGCGGTCACCAGCAGCGCTAGGACCAAGGCTGCGCCTAGGACTCCCCCCGAGAAGCGGAGCGGGCGGGTCACCGAGAATGGGAGGGAGAGAAGATCATTGCGTTCGTCAGCCTAACTTTGCTCGCCTACCCACGCAATAAGTCTTCGCGGTCGTGTCGGTATATGCATCTTCGCAGGCAGGGTCATGTCAGCATCTCCTGGGAAAACCCGAGTTGAACGCTTCAATACATGAGGAAGCCACCACTCACGTTGAGGGTGGCGCCGCTCACATATGAGGCGTGGTCGGAAGCGAGGAACACCACTACTCCGGCCAACTCGGACGGATGGGCTACCCGTTTCAAAGGAGTCGCCTCTTTGATGGCCTCGAACACCTGTGGATCCAGGTCGGTCATCAGCATCGGCGTGTCTACCTGCCCCGGAGCGATGGCATTTACCCGGATCTGATCGGGTCCGTAGGTGCGGGCCAAGCCCCTGGTCATCGAGACGATGCCACCCTTGGAAGCACAGTAGACGACGGATCCGCCGAAGCCGCCGGTCCACCAACCCTGCGAGGAGAACAGGATGATGCTGCCCCCGGCGCCCGCTTGGACCATCGCATCGGCCGCCGCCCTGGCTAGGAAGAATCCGGCTTTCAGATTGGTGTCGAGCTGGAAGTCCCAATCCTCCTCGGTAACGTCACCGACCGAATCGCGCCGGCGGAGAACCGCGGCCAGGTGGGCCAACGTCCGGAGACTGCCCAATTCCTCGCAGGCGCGGTCCACCAGCCCGGCGTGCGCATCAAGGTCGGTCAGGTCCATCCCCACCGCGATATGACCGTCGCCCTCCATGCCGCGTACCGTCTCGTCGGCGGCCTCTTGGTGAAGATCCACCGCCATTACCCTGGCCCCGGCGGTAGCGAAGGCCTCCGCGGTTGCCCGGCCGATGCCACCGGCCGCACCCGTCACTATCACCCCTTGCCCTTCAAGCCCGGAAGCCACGCTCCAAGACATAGCCCTTCCTTTCTTCGCTTCGTTAACCGAGAACCCGCTCTGTTCGATACCTGTTCACCACCGCCTCATCTACTTCGATTCCCAGCCCCGGACCGGATGGCGGATACACCCAGCCGTCTTGGTGGTCGAACGGATCGGCCACCAGCTCGTGCTGCATCGGGTTCTCCAGCGGTTTGAACTCGAATAGCTTGCAGGCGGAACTGCTGAAACTCACCGCCAGGCTGGCCGCAGTGACTATGGCCGACGACCAGGCGTGGGCGTTGGCCTGGCGTCGATGCTGCTCGACCCGGTCGGCCATCTTCTTGAAACCGGTGATCCCCTCGGCCCGACCGGGGTCACAACCCACCACATCCACGGTTCCGGTCGCCAGGATCCGCTCGAATCCCCGTATTGTCCACTCTTTCTCGCCGTAGGCGATCAGGGTCTTGGTCTTGGACCGCAGGTTTGCGTAGCCCTCCGGATCCCAGTCTCCGAGCGGCTCCTCGATCCAGTCCATGTCATATTCGTCAAATGCCTGGGTGCGCTTGATGGCGGTCATCACGTCCCACTTGATCGCCCAACCCAGGTCGATCATCAGACTCTTGTCGGGGCCGATGGCTTCCCTCATCTGACGCACATACTCGACATCGCGTGCGTGGTCGAACCCCAGATTGGCGTTGCCTCGTTTCCCGAACCCGACCTTCATACCTTGGAGTCCGGTCGACAGCCACTCGATCGCCTCCTCCGCCATCTCCGGAATCGACTCGTAATGAGCGTGGGAGGAGGCGATCGCGGGAAGCCTCTCGTGCACCGGACCGCCCAACAGGTCGAGAACGCGGGCGCCTAGAGCTTTGCCCTTGAGGTCCCACAACGCAATGTCGAGAGCGGCGATGGCGAAGCTGGCGATTCCTCCCTCGTACCCGTACCACCACGCCCGATCCTTGAGGGTGCGAAAGATAACATCGTTGTGAAGGGGGTTCCTCCCGATCAAGAGATCCGACATGCCGTCGATGATCTCCTTGGTGGCGAAGCTCGACTCGGGCCACATGGTGACCGATTCCCCCCATCCGACCGTCCCGTCATCGGCGGTGAGCTTCACCAGGCACAGGTGCCGGATGGCGTTGAAATCGTTCGGCTCGGGGTAGCTGACCGGGATCGCCTCGACCCTTGCAACCTTCATCCGTTCTCCTGACGGTCGCTCGGCAGTGTCCCAGGAATACTATCGACGAATGCGACCCGAACGGATATCCGCCTGTTATGTGAGATTCAGCCGGCCAGCTTGAACAACTCCAGGGTAATCCCGTCGGGATCGCGCAAGTAGCAAGCTCGGACCCCCAGGTTGGGTCCGGCGGTGATCTCCACGGGACCAGGGCTGACCGGAGTGGCGCCGCATCGGACCGCTTGATCCCACATCTCCTCGATGTCGTCTACCTCGATACAGATGTGGACGTTGCCGGGGTGGGCGGTGTCGGGAGGGTGGGGAACCTTCTCGTCTACCAGATAGTTGAGTATCTCAAGGATCATCCCGCCCGGAAGTTCGATAACCGCCGCATCGATTCCGACACCCGGATACCCGGTGACCCGGCCCAGGTAGGGGGCGTCCAGGACACGATGCCACCGCTCCTCCACGCCTAGGAACGACCTCCAGAACTCGAGCGAGCGGTTCACGTCACGGACGGTGATGCCCACATGATGCATACGGTTCAGACCGTCGGTCACCAAGCGAATATCCTCCTCCCCGACTTCTCTTGATCCTACCGCCAAACCACACCCTGCAAGGTTTAACACAGAAACCTCGCACACCACCCCAGAACCACCA
>CAZEZF010000158.1:0-3539 GCA_964516495.1 uncultured Acidimicrobiia bacterium
AGTCGTCAACCCCGACCACATCAACGTCACCCAGGCCTACCAACTTCTCGCACATACGCGCAGGGATCAACTTCCACAGGGGTCCTCCCGACTCGGATGGGTTCTTGCTGAACTCCGATTATCGAGGACCCCTACCCACTTTTGGCGGATAACCCCCTCACCCAGCAGATGCCCTACTCCCCACCCATTTCCGAAGAGCCAGTTACATAATCGGCCCACTGCAAAGACGGACCCTTTTCGTAGACGGGATGCCGGCGGCACCCAGATAGATAATCGTCGTGGATGGCTGCAATCAGCCGGGTTCATCCGGCCTACACGGGACAAGAAATTCGCCATCACCGAGGAGGGAAACAACTTCCTGAGCCAATTGCACATTCAGAAACCATCCAAACCCACACCATCAGGCGCCGAAGGGTTGGCAACCGAAATCATGGAATCCTCCACCGACAGCCAGGACCCCGGTAGGTTCGAGCGGGCAGTCCGCGACGCCTTCTCCTACCTCGGATTCCAGGCCGAGTTGTTGGGGGGTAGCGGCAGGACCGATGTGCTGCTCACGGCTCGGCTCGGTCGTTCCGACTCCTACCGGGTCACGGTTGACGCCAAGACAACCGCATCGGGCCATTTGCAGGATCAACAGGTCGATTGGACCACTCTGGCGGAGTATCGCGCCCATGAGACAGCGGACTACTCCCTGCTGGTCGGACCGGATCCGCGAGGTCAGCGGTTGTTCAATCGAGCGCAGCTTTCGGAGGTGACCGTCCTATCGGCCCGGCGCCTCGCCGAACTGTGCAATCAGCATGCGCGAGCGCCCTTGGGCCTCGAGGATTACCGATCGCTGTTCACCACCCTCGGTGAGGCCGACCTCACCCAAATCAACAGGGAGGCGGATGACTTCCAGGCGATCCTCCGTCTTGCCGCACGCATCTGCCGAACACTGGCCGAACGGTGGGAAATGGTCGGGTATCACACAGCCCGCGATCTGTGGATGCTTAGACCTGACGTGACCGAGGAAACCATTCAATCGGTCCTCGACACCCTGGCCGGCCCGCTCATCGGGGCGGTCCACGGAAGCCCCGAGAAGGGATACGTCCTGGCGACGGACCAGAAGGTGGTAAGCCAGCGGCTCACACTGCTCGGCGGAGCGCTAACCCAACCTGAAACACCCGACAACGAGCCTTGAACCTGTCTGAGCGGAACTAAAAAAAGCCGCCAACGAAACCTGCTTAGGTTCTCCCGGCAACCATAATCGGGCGTGATGAACAACCTGGTCTCCATCGACATCGCCGCGTCCATCAAGAGAGTCTGGGCGGAAGCAATCGACTTCGGCGCCCACGCCGAGTGGATGAAGGATGCCCGCTCCATCCGGTTCGAGGACGCCGAGCGGCGCGGGGTCGGCGCGGTGTTGCTCATCGAAACCCGGGTGGGACCGTTGAGAACGGTGGACCGCTTCGAGATAACCGCTATCGAGCCGATGAGAAAGGTGACCGGACGGCACCTGGGGTTGTTCACCGGGGACGGCGCCTTCGAGTTGTCCGAACTCGGTCCCGGTCTAACCCGATTCGCCTGGAGAGAGCGCATCCGGTTCCCCTGGTACTTCGGAGGTCCGCTGGGCGCCTGGTTGGCGAAACCGATCCTCGCCCGTATCTGGCGGTCCAACCTGGCGGCGTTGAAACGACGTATCGAGCACGACCGATAGTGTGGTGAATCTCAAGTCCGATTGGTTTGTAACCCTTGGAAAGTCGCATTGCGCGACCGGGATCCGTGTTCGTCTCTCAGCCGACGCCGCCGTGGGCAGGACTTGCGGGGTCTTTTTTGTCCTACCCCTCCTGTATGTTGTTAACCGTAATTACCAGCGGTCCGCTTCCGGCGTCGACCTGGACCGTGCGAGGGATCATATTCGTTTCGAGACTTCCCCGCCCGGGGTATGGGAGGACGCGTCTCGGCCCAAGGTGGTGGCGGTGGGGGAGGGCCCATCGGGAGGGGGGAGAGGCATGATGCGGCGATTTTCGCGACCTTTTCCTGACCCAGGACGCTAGCCGAGCAAGCCGCGTTATCGGCTGGGTATCGGTAAGCGCTCGGCGTGCGGGCATGGCCTGTGGGGCCTAGCCCCTCTACTCGTAGGAGGACGGGGGTTCGAAGCCCGGACACCCTTTCGCCTCGACCACCTCGAATGTTTCCGTGGCAAGTTCGACAGCCCTCATGAAGGCAACCTCGACACCGTCGATCACTACCGTTCCGGTGCGGGAACTCTCCACATGGATGCGATGTTGACGGTCCTGGTAGAAGCCGGACCAATCCACCATGGCGTCAAAGGCGGTCCTCTCGCCTTCATGACCCCGGTCGTATACATGTTCCTGGAACCATGCCGGGTCGCCGCAGTCGATTTCTCCGTCGAATCCTTCCGGATTGTCCGAAGAACCACACGCCGTCACCGAAAGCAGCAGGATTACCGCCGGCAGCGCGAGGCGGTTCGGTCTCATGTGCCGGTGAACCGGGCCTTCCGCTTCTCAAGAAAGGCCGAGACGCCTTCCCTGGCGTCGTCACTGGCGAACGACTCGTCGAAAGCGGCGGCTTCGACCGCCAGCCCCTCGTCAATCGGTCGCCCCCATCCTTCGTTGATCGCCCGCTTCGCCATGGAGAGAGCTACCGAGGGTCCGGCGGCGTAGGCGGCGGCGTCGGCCATCGCCACATCCAGCAGGTAATCGGCGGAAAGCACCTTGTCGGCCAAACCGATAGCCAGGGCCTCTTCCGCTCCGATGTGACGACCGGAGTAAACCAACTCACGGGCCCGGTTGATCCCGACCAGCCGGGGAAGCCGTTGGGTTCCTCCGGCGCCGGGGATGATCCCCAGCCGGATCTCGGGCTGGCCCACCTTGGCGTCATCGGCCAGATAACGAAAGTCGGCCCCCATCGCCAGCTCGCAACCACCTCCTAGGGCGTACCCGAACACCGCCGCGATCACCGGCTTCGGTAACTGCTCCAACCGCCTGATGACCGTACCGATCCGAAGTTCGTCCAGACCTTTCGACCCTCCTTCGTGAGCCATTCTGAACAGGTTGATATCAGCCCCCGCCGCGAAGTGCGGCCGCCCGGTAAGCACAACCGCCCGAATGGACGCATCAGAGGCAAGGCCGACAGCCTCATCGAGGTCTTCCACCAGTTGAGTTGAAAGGGCATTCACAGGTGGGCGGTTCAATTCGATCACTCCAACCGACCCCTCGGTCTTAAAGGACGCCAGTTCCACGTTTTCTCTCCTCCTGAGCGCGTCGCAAGGTTAGCCCCCATTTTTGATGCACGGGGTTTGAGTCGGCCACAGGGGCGCCTTGGTGAACCTCCTGACCTGGAAAATGGTTGCTCGGCGTCCAGGACGGTGCTGAAAACGGGTGAATGGATTGGCCCTCAGTCCGATGACCAGGGAGTTCACCATCGGACATCGGGCCAAGCCGGGGGTTTCTCAGCACCCTCCTAACTAGCCCCAATTTTTATGCAGGGGTTTGGATGGGTAACCGAGAGAGGTGAAATTACCCACATGACCTGGG
>CAZEZF010000159.1:0-3084 GCA_964516495.1 uncultured Acidimicrobiia bacterium
GTAAGGATCAGGCGGAGATCGACGCCGAGACGGCCCGGATAGCGGCGGAAGGCGTAGCCAACGCGGAGATCGCCCGAGCCAGGGGCATCGCGGAGGCGAACCGCCTAGTCGGAGAGAGCCTCACACCGAGCTTGCTGGCATACCGCCAGGTTGAGTTACTGTCCCAATCCGGCAACGCAACCTGGGTGATCGACGGCGCGGTGGCGCCCGTCTTGGACATAAACAAACCGAGCGTCTCGGAGTAGGTGAGCGAGCGTCGCCACACGGCCACTCGCAGTCGTTTATATCCGGGTGAGAACCCCACACAGCAGGTGCTCCCCGCATCCGTCACCGTCACCGGGGAGCGGGAGCGCCTCTGTCTCGAAACCTGCTTCCTCCATGGTCTCCAGCCAGACATCGAGGCTGAACAGGCCCGTGTGGTGAATGTCGCGCTCGACCCGCCGCGATCCATCCTCGAAGATCGTGAACGTGATCACCGACTCGATAACCGTGTCGGTAGGGTCCGGATCGGTGATCCTCTCCTCTACCGACACCTCCGGGCCGCCGGGTTGGGACGCCGGTGGTATCGGCCAACGGAGAACCATACCGTCTTTGAAGTTCTCCTTTACCAGGTCGGGCGCCACCAAGAGCAGACCCCCTGCTCGGAGATGGACGCGGGCGGTGGCGAACACAGCCCGCAGGTCGTCCTCGGTCAGCATGTAGGAGATGGCGTCATGGATCAGGACCGCGTCGTAGGTTCTGTCAAGGCGCACCGTTCGCATGTCGCCGATGTGATGTTCCACACCAGGGTTCAACCGTCGGGAATGGTCGACCATTTTCGGGGACAGGTCAACCGCGGTCGCCTCGAAGTCAGCGGTCAGATGGGACAGGTTGTGGCCCCCACCGGCGCCGAGTTCGAGGATCGAATGCCTGCCCGATCCCAGTCGTCTACGGATGGCCTGTCTCCAGTATTCGGCTTCTACTGCATAGTCCTCGGGTGGGCTGACGATAGGCCAGAGGTAGGCGAGGTCTTCGTATAGACGCATTCTCAACCCTGTCGGGAAAGGAGGTCCTGATCCCTGGGCCGACCCTTGGTGAGCACCATCCGGGTTAGCTCGTCCAGTCGATCGGTAGCGCTTGATATCTCCTTCTCTCCGGTCGCCGCCTCTCGCCAGACGGCCCTTCCCGCCAGGAACCCGGAGGCGCCTGCCTCGCATGCCGTTCGCAGCTGACTCCGAAACAGGTTGTAGTCGCTCCCCTCGGACAGGATCGTCCACGTGACCGGACTGATCCGGTCGATCTCCCGGCAGGCTTCGCCCCGGTCCCGGTCGGTCGCCGAAGGATTAGCAGGCGCCGGAAACTGGAGCTTGAGAACATCGGCGCCCAGCGACCCGAACAACCTGACCCCTTCCAGGACCGCTCTCCGACGATCCTCCGGTCGTTCGTAAAGGGCGAGGGGCTCACAGATGAGCGGCATCTGTGCGGTATCGCATTGTTTCACCACATCCGTAACGAAACGCTGCGCGGCGGCGGTGTCGCGGTCCGGATCGAAGTAGACGGATATCTTCACGGCGTCGACGCCCGAACGCGCCGCCCGTTCCACATCCCAACCGGGGAGGAGGCGGGGGGCGGTCATGACATCCTCGTAGTCGCCGTCTTCGATTCCGAGAATCACACCTGTTCCCTTGAGGACGTTGCGGCCCGACAGATCCAGGGCGGTCAGGAAACCGGGATCGACCAGCACCGCCCCGGCGTGCGGCGCCAGCGCCCGGACCAGCCGTAGCTTCGCATCTCGGATATCGCTCGTAGTGAGAGAATCGGGGTTGTCGGGTCGCACCGTGGCGGCGAAGGATCTGACGTGGTCTATAGCCAGGACCGCAAAGTGGCCGCTGTCGGTAGCGACCCTGCCGAGGCGAGCGCTCCTCACGCTATCCGGGGTATTCATCCATCCTCCGTTCAGGTGTTCAGGCCGTCGACCTGTAGGTAGTCACGCATCGGGACCGGCCGGGTGGTCCGCATTCCCAACCAGGCCGCTACTTCGGTCAATTCCGAGGACAGATCTCCCTGGGCCACCGCAAAGTGATGTTCGTGTCCCTGGACCACGGAGGTGTTGACCAGATCGATCAGATCGATCGGCTCACCGTTGAGCTTGAACCGGGAGAACCACCCCCGGGTACCTTCGAATCCGGCCTTCCCGGTTTCGACTACTTCGGCGGTGGCGATGAACATCTCGCTGAACTCGTCACCGGTGTAGGCGATGGTCGTCTGCTGTGGAGCGAAGCGGAGGTCGCCGGACACCCCGTAGCGGATATCGGATTTGCGTCCGAGGGTTACATGGTCAACCCAGCGGATACCGTTATCGCCTCCGAAGTGCCGGGGGGACACGCCACAATGCCACAGAAGGGCGGCGTCGGCTTCGAAGTCCACCGTGGTCAAGTCGAGCAGGGTGGCTGATCCGTGTAATGGCGACATGGCGTTCATGAGAAGCATCGACACCGCTCCCGGAACGTCTCCCTCACACGAGACCGCCACCCCGTCCTCCGATCCGAGCAGGCTGTAGGACATGCAGGGGGCTACATCGAAGTCCTCCTGGAAACTCGGCCAGCACTGAACCGCCAAGGCGTCGTAACCTTCCGACTCGATCATCTGTTTCAAGGCAAGATAGATGCGGGCGTTTCGAACCATCCCGAGTCGGGGAGCGGTGACCTCGGTTGCGAGGTCGGTGGCGTGCTTGACCACCTCGGCGGCTGCGCGTTGCTCCATGTCCCGGGCCATTTCCACCACCTCGGCGATGGAATGGTGACCGATCGCGGTACCGAAGCGGTTCGCCAGGTTGCTCTCCTCGAACTGCATGTTGTAGAAGCCCGGGGAGATCCCCCCGATCCAACCGATCCGGGCGGACGCCATCGTCTTGATCCCTTGGAGGGCTCTGATAGTCACCCTCAACCTTCGGTCGGTGTCAGGCTCGTCGATATGTCCGTAGAACCATTTGAACGGTGTGCCTCGTTCTCGCAGGTAGCGGCGGATGATGGAGGCGTAATGGTTGATGGAGACCAGCGAATGGAGCTGGATCGATCCTTCCAGCACCGGTTCCGGGGTTGCCCA
>CAZEZF010000160.1:0-3076 GCA_964516495.1 uncultured Acidimicrobiia bacterium
GGGTAACCGGGACAGATCTCCTGGAATGAACACCAATTGCACATGAAGGACGGACGAGGGGGAAAGTGATCCTGCTTGATGGCCCGCCTGATCCGTTCGGCCAGAGCCACTAACTGCTGTTCAACCCCGTCCAGCATCCGGTCATCGACCGGTATCGAATAGACCGTCGAGTTGCCGAAGTAGAGGAGACGGATCTCCGCAGGTGTCCGGCCCCATCGGCGTCGGACGAGCAAGGCGTAGATCTTCAATGCGTAGAAGGCGGGGAGAGCGAAGCGGCGCGAAGGCGCCTTGCCGGTCTTGTAATCGGTTATGACAAGTTGCCCGTCTTTCCGCTCGTCCATGCGGTCGAGAATCCCTCGGATGATGATGGGACCCAGATCGTCGGACATGGCTATTTCGTTCCCGAGGGGTTCGATCGACGCCGGATCTTCCAGAGCGAGGTAGTTGGCCACCACTTCCAGGCTCTCTATTCCCCAAGCCCTTTCTTCCTCGATTGTCTCGAAGAGTTCGGCGTAATCCGGTTCGTTTCGCATAGCGGTCCACACCTCGCGGAACAGGTCGAACAGCCGTTCCGCGGTCCTTTGATCGCCGGGCAGGTTGAAGAGTCGTTCCAGCGCGAGGTGGGCGGTTGTGCCTCTTGCCTGGGCTTGGGAAGGGACCTCGGGAATCCGGTCGATGGACCGGTACTTGAACAGTCGAGGGCATTGCTTGAAGCTGGCGGCGCGGCTCGGGGACAAGGTCTCGAGGGTATGGACGGAAGAGTCGGATGAGGACCATTCATCACGGTTGGCTGTTCCGTTAACGTTTACCGGCGCCGGTCGGCTTCGGACCGGCGTGAGCGTGGCTAATGACATGAGTGTAACTATATACCAGCCGGGGGACACGCCGACGCTTGCGCCCGTGGGTGGGTGTTAAGTTAAGTACGGGTTGAAGGAAGCCCCTGTTCTCATCCGGCTTCCGTTCGTCCGCGGACTCGTCCACCGGCTTGGGCGCACAGCCGATCTACCGGCTGTCGAAGAGCTCTATCAACCTTTCTGTCACGGGAACGAAGCGATACTCCCTGCCTACCCTATGGCGATCGAGCAATCCTCGTTGGTGGAGATCCGTCAGATCGCTGTGGGCGGTCGGATAGGTCACTCCATGGGTCGTCTGGTACGACCTGATGGTATAGATGGCGTCGGGTTGCCGGAGGGCTCTGCTGAGCAAGGCGATCTGTCGGTGATTGAACTCGGGGCCGGCGCGCAGGGTCCGCTCCGCTTGGCGGACCTCGGCGGCCTTGGTGTCCAGATACCGCCATAGCTCTTTGATTGCTTGTTGTAGGACATCCAGTTGATGGAGCAGGAAATAGGTGAAGTCCGCTTCGTCGGTCTCCGTGTGGATAAATGCCTTACCGTACTGAACCGGCGCCCGGCGAAGGAGGCGTGAGATGGCGAGATACTCGGCCAGCCTGTATCCCTGGCGGAGGAGCGAGCGATAGAACAGCGCCCGAGCCGTTCGGCCGTTCCCGTCGACGAACGGATGTAGGTAGGCCAGGTAGAAATGCAGAGCGATGGCCCTCACAACCGGATGAACGAATGGTTCGGATTCCAAGTCGTTGGCGAAGGCCACCATGGATTCCAACAGGCCGGGCAACTTTTCGGCGGGTGGTGGAACATGATACGCCGGGTCCGGATCGATGAAGTGGCCGACGATGACCCGTTCCTCACCCGGTTGCTGCATGCGTCCGGCGTCCTCCGGGCGATCCAAGGTTGCTTCGGTCACCATGCGATGTATCTCGAACACCAACTCTTCCGTCAGCGGCGCCTTCGGTTTGCGGCTGATATAGATCATCGTCTGATAGTTGTTAACAACCATTTGCTCGGCGGCGGTACGCGGAGATCGGTTCGAGCGGAGTAGGTTCTTGGCATGTCTGCGAGTCGTGGCGGCGCCCTCGAGCAGGCTGGAGGCTATAGCTTCCTCCATTAGGCCCGCGACCGCATACCGAGTACGGTCGCGCTGGTTGAGCGCCCCTTCCGGTGAGCCTATTCGGCCGGCGGCTTGCTGGTCGATCCGTTGCAGCAGGGAGAGGGCTTCGTCGGTAAGCACATAGCTGAATGGGTTTCCGTCGGAGTCGATCAGGGGGAGGGTCCGCCGTCCCTGCTGCCTGGCCATCTTGATGCCCAGCCACCACTCCACTGATGAGAGTCCGTCCGGGGGCGGCCGATGGCGGAGTTGATCCCAGTGGTAGTAGTGACCTCCGGGGGCCACATCAATCTGGCCACCCAGGTATATCTCGGCGAAGCGCTCAGGTTCGATTCCCGCCAGCAGGTCGTCGATCCGCGGTGGAGTGCGGGGTTTCTTCATTGGCCAATCCTTGTGAACTATAGATTCTACAGATATTTGATAGGTATCTATAGATCCTCGGTCCTTTTGCGCGCTGCCTTGGGGACTCCGGGCAACTTGCTATAGATTCTATGGTTTCTTTATACGTTTTTGGTATGAAGACCGGACCCCTCCGGCGCCGGCAAGGACGATTCGAAGGCGATGGTCTCCCTGCCGGCACACACGTTGTCCTACAGTTATGTCCACGTCCACACTGGTATTCCGAAGAACGAGGAAACACCGAACCGTCACCCCGGAGAATGCCGAGGGTCACTACAAACTGACGACGCCATGTCGTAGAGGTGTTCGGTTACCTAACCCTTGGGGCCGCATGTAATCCTTTAACCCCGATTTTTAATGCAGGGGTTTGGATGGGTAACCGAGCGAGACGCAAAGAACTCTCTGACCTGGGACGATAGCTGTTTGGTGGCCTCTACTGGCCGGGGTATCACCTTTCACCCGAAGGTGAACCCGGGACGCCCCGTGAAAGTGGACTTGACGCGGCCTTTTAAGGTTCGGTGTGTCCGGGGCATGAAGTGAATCCGGGTTAAATGGTCCCGCCTCGGCGAAACGCGTTACGAATGGGACACACATGACATCATCAGGCCCCCACCCAGCCAGTTGGTGAGTGTAGACACCGTTGTGATGCACCCACCCCGGCTAATTAATCCTCCGTCCGTGACCCTCCCACTCCGGGTTGCGTAGAACGAACTTC
>CAZEZF010000161.1:0-2963 GCA_964516495.1 uncultured Acidimicrobiia bacterium
ATGATCCCGGCCCGGCCCGTCCGGTACCCAAACAGGCCACTTGGTGCTTTACGGTTACCTACCAGTATGCATCACGGGTAGGACACAAAAGTCGGCATCCCGCCACGACACCGGCGCCCCGACAAAGAAAACCAAGATTCAGCACCCCGGGTCGCCGGTAGCCGAATCGGGTTCGTCCCCCTCCGCCCGACCGGCCAGGACGCACAACGCCAATCCGGTTGCCGACACCGTCACGAATCCGATAGCCAACGGCGTGACCGTGCCGTCGTAGGCCCGGTCGATCAGGGAACCGATCAGGGCGCCGCCGCCGGTGGATATCGTCCCGATGATCGATCCGGCGGTCCCGGCGTGATCGCCCATCGGATCCAGGACAAGGCTGTTGAGGTTGGTTACCACCAGACCGTGCATGGCGGCGATAATCGATAGACACACCACAAAGAATGCAAGGGTGGGCCTTCCGAAAGCCGACCCTACCCCGACCGCCAGAGCAGTCGCCGCCGCCAGGTAGATAACGAGGGTTCCCAACAAGACCCGTCTGGTGGTCAACTTCTCGACGAGCGCCGCGTTGGCGAACATAGCAAGGCTCATCAGGCCGGTAACGCCGCCATAGATCCACGGGAACAGGTGGCGTCGAGCGAAGACATCCGACAGCAGCAACTCCGAACTCGCCATGTAGGAGAAGAATGCTCCGAAGCTCCCCGTCATGGCGACCGTGTAAAGAACCGTGCTCCGCCGGCGAAGGATACGGGAGACGGTAGAAGCCAGTCCGGACACCCGGGAACCGACAGGTGAGGCGCCCTTCCATGTTTCCCCCAACCGGGCGCCCCACAGAGCCACCGGCGCCGCAAGGCCCGCCGCGAGCCAGAATACTCCCGGCCAGGACAAGAATCTCACGACGACGGATCCGGCGAGCGGAGCGAAGACGGGAACGATGGTGAATACCGCGAACACCGATGACATGATCCTGGCCATACGATCACCTGAATAGAGATCTCTAACGATCGCCAGAGCGACAACCCGGGGTCCGGACGCTCCTACACCCCATAGAAACTGGGCGGCGAACAGCGCGGTAAGGGAACCGGCAGCCACAGACGTCAGGGCGCCCAGAGCGCCGATCACATAGACCGTGAAACCCGCCCGTAGAGCCCGCTTCCTACCGAACCTGTCCGACCAAGGACCGTAAACCAGGGTTCCCACCGACACACCGAGGATGTAGGAGGTGATAGTCCCGGCGAGCCGGTTGGAGTCCTCGGCAAGACCAAGTACCGGACGCATCTCCCCGAAAGCAGGTAGGATGAGGCCCACACCGAGCGCCGAGAGGCCCATCGCGCAGGACAGGAAGGCGATCACCTCCCCCTCACGCATGCCCCGATCGGGTCTGGTCGGGATCATCACAACCTCCCGGCAATCAGGCAACACCGCCGAACAGCCCATCTCTTCCGGATCGCGGACCCTTTTCAATCCGAAATCGGAAACCGATATCGGATAATATAGGAATCAGGCGGAGGGAGACACCTCATGATCGACAAGACCAAGTTCGACGTTAAGGGTTACTACACGGCGATGGCCGAAAGCAAGGCGCTGCTCATCGCCCGCGATGACCTCAAGTGGACCGAAAGATGGAAGGAACCTGATCGTCCCTACGACGCACTGCTCGCATACGGATGCGCGGTGCAGCATACGCCTCACCTGATGCAGGAAGCCGCCAACGTCTTCGATGTGCTCGGTGTCGACTACTTTGCGGTTACCGGCCGCCAGTTCTGCTGCGGTCGACCGTTCGAGAAGATGGGGAAGGACGGCCCCGCGGCGGATCGAATATCCGCAAAGTCCTACCGACGGTTCATGTCCTACCGCCCCAAGGTAGCCGTCCAATGGTGCGGCGCCTGCATGCGGCAGTATCTCGACACCATCAGCAGCCAACAGGATCCGCCCTTCGCCGTGGTACATGTAACCAAGTTCCTGGCCGATCTTCTCGACGCACGGCGTGACAAGGTCCAGTGGGTTCGGGAGGTGAAGACCCGGGTACTCCTGGAAGCCCACCACGATCATCCGCAGGCTGATATCGACACGGCGTCGATTCTCCGAATCTTCGAGATGGTTCCCGGTGTGGAGTTCGCCGGGTTCGTCGAGCCCCCGTCCGCCGGTACGCCGTGCGACCTCGAAGGCCCCAAAGCAGTCGGGGTTCTCAACAAGGTCGATACCGGAACCTTCCAAAGTGCTATCAAGGAGCTGGAGGACCAACTGGAGGCGGCCGGGGCCGATACGCTGATAACCCCGTACCACAAGTGCCAGATGGAATGGTCCAAGCTCTCCACCAAGAAGATGGCTATCCGTGAGTGGATATCGTTGGTAGCGGAAGCGATGGGGGTCGGCGTCCAGGACCGCTACACGATGTACTGGCATCTGGGCGATCCCGATAAGATCGCCAGAGAGGCTCGCCCTCAATGGGAGACATGGGGATGGAGCGAGGAACAGGCGGTGGAAGCCGCCCGACGACATTTCGTACCGGAGTACGCCATCGATGTCCATCACTGCGACTGCGGGGGCAGCGGATGCGGCAGCGGCGGAGCCGACCTGCTCTGGCCGGGGACGATCGATGTCGCCTCACTCGTCTGAACCGACATTTTCAGATTCACGGTACCGATACCGTCCCGCCCTATAAGGATCGGAGAATGATCCGTCCGCCGTCATCAAGGTCACCAAGTCAACCGATAGGAGGGTGCTGAAAGTCGGGGACGGGTCGGCGCGTGATACCGTGACCCGGGTGTTCTTGGCGACTGTCGGGCCGAGCGGAACGTCCTCGGTACCCTCCTGGTGTCCTGAATCTCGGTTTCTTTTGTCGTGTGGGCTGGTTTTTTCGTGGTCGGGGACGGTTTTGTGTCCTACCCATGTTTCATACTGGTAGGTAACCGTAAAGCACCAAGCGGCCTGTTTGGGTACCGGACGGGCCGGGCCGGGATCAG
>CAZEZF010000162.1:0-2820 GCA_964516495.1 uncultured Acidimicrobiia bacterium
GAGTTGATTGCCTCTCTCTCGGTTACCCATTCAAACCCCTGCATGAAAAATCGGGCTAATGAGGATCTACCCCTTGGAGTTCCGGCCTTTTTCCCCCACCTATTAGGGCGATTATCTACTCCCATTCAATAGTCAGCATGTTTTTACCCGTGTATTCACTACTAAGTAAGACTTAGTTAGCTGCTTAACCTATGAACACTCCCGACCAATAGTTTGGCGAGGTCAACTCCACCCATTACCCTTATAATGGTCTCCAATTCAATCGGGGCATGGTACGCGGGCTCAAGAAGGCATCCGGTGATCGGTAATGACCGGCGTCGGCAGGCTATTTGGAGTCCTTTACTTTCAAGGAGGAATCGATGGCGTATAGGGCCATGTACATATGGATAGACGGAACCGAACCCACACCCTTGCTCAGATCGAAGACCAAGGTGCTGGCAGACGGCGAAGAGCCCGGTATCTGGGGGTTTGACGGTTCCAGCACCAACCAGGCGCCGGGGCATGCGTCAGATGTAGTACTTCGCCCGGTCAAGACCGTGCCCGACCCGCTCCGGGGCGGCGACGATATCCTGGTGCTCTGCGAGTGCCTCACTGATGACATGGAACCGCACTACACCAACACAAGGGCCGCCTGTGTGGCTGCAGCCGAGAAATATGCCGACTTCGAACCCTGGTTCGGCCTGGAACAGGAATACACCTTCATCCAGATGGACGACCCGACCGCTTACCAGTCAAGTGGACTCCCCCCGGGATTCCCCCCTAACGGCTATCCCGCCCCTCAGGGTCCCTACTACTGCGGTGTAGGAGCCAACCGGGTCTTCGGAAGGGCGGCGGTGGACGCCCATAGCCAGGCCTGCATCGACGCCGGATTGTCTATCGAAGGAACCAACGCCGAGGTGCTTGTGGGTCAGTGGGAATACCAGATCGGCGCGCTTCCTCCCGTGGAAGTGTCAGATCAATTGATCATCGCCCGCTGGTTGCTCGAAAGGATATGCGAGGACCACGGCCTCGAGGTATCGCTGCATCCGAAACCGGTACTGGGTGACTGGAACGGCGCCGGGTGCCACACCAACTTCTCCACTCGTCAGATGAGGGAAGGTTACGACGCCATCATCGAGGCATGCGAGGCCCTCGGGTCCCGAGCCGACGAACATGTAGCCAACTACGGCGCCGACATCGAGATGCGCCTAACCGGCGCCCACGAAACCCAGCGGTATGACCAGTTCAGCTACGACGTCTCCGACCGGGGCGCCTCGATTCGTATCCCATGGCAGGTGCAGAAGGCCCGGAAAGGTTACATCGAGGATCGCAGGCCCAACGCCAACTGCGACCCTTACACGGTAACCCGTCTCATCGTCGAAACGGTCTGCGGGGCTGCATCCGCCTGACAACGACCTGTCTTCCCGGCCCGGAGCGTTCGGTTCCGGGCCCGGGGAACCGCTCCATATGGGCTTGGCGTCATGAATCAGGAGAAGATCGCGAAAAACGCCGCGGGTAGACCTCTTCCCCTGCGGGCCCTCCCCCACCGCCACCACCTTTGGTCGAGACGCGTCCTCCCATACCCCCGGCGGGGTTGTCCCGAACGAACTTTGATCCCTTGCACGCGGTCCGGTCGACGTCGGAAGCGGACCGCCGGTAATTACGGTTAACTCTCAACGTACAGTGGGGGTGGGACAGAAACGGTCCCCGATTCTCGCCGACCGCGGCGTCGGCTGGGAAACGAAGACGTATCCTGGCCGCGCAATGCGACTTTTTAACCCTGATTCTTATGCCCAGGACACACCGAACCCGAAAAGGCCACGTCAAGCCCACCAAGCGGCTATTTTCCCAGGTCCGAGAAGTTCATTGCCTCTCTCTCGGTTAGCCATTCAAACCCCCTGCATGAAAAATCGGGGTTAAAGGATGCAAAGAACCCGATCTGCTTCCCCGCGGGGTCAGTAGATTCCACGCCTTGCAGCCACCCATACCCTTCGGGTGAATAATTTCGGGACTAACGACCGGAGCTTCCGAGCACGATATCGTTGATCTGATCAACCTGTTCGCTGAAGCTGGCAGCCGCTCCTCTGAATTCGACCAACGCAGCGCGCCTTCTCTCACCGGTGTCGGACGATTGGAGACCCGCCAAAGCCTCTTCTGCCGAACTAGCCACCTGGTTGATAGACTCCAACAGCCCGTCATGGGCCCCGTTGAGACCGGCGACCGTCTCGGGTGGACGGTGTAGCTCCACCGCGGTCGCCAAGACAACCGCCTGTTCGACTACGACCGCCATGGCTTCCTCGGTTTCCGCGTACGTCACTCCGATGTCATCTCGGTTGTCCCACTCCTCGTTAACTGCATTCATCTCGGCGACTATCTCCGCCAACGCCTGGTTGTCTTCGACCAGATTCCTCAGGTATATCTCGATTTCCGGTGGCAACAGGGTGGTGGTGGGCGCTTCGGGTTCTTCCACTTCTCCGTTGTCCGGATCCTCCCCGCTCTCCTCTTCCGAAGTTACGCTCGTGGCCGCGGTAGTGGAGACAGGTTGCGCATCGTCAACCGGTTCAGGCTCCAGGCGATTTACCCACACCCATGTAAACAACACCATTCCGAGCACCACCAAGGGCAAGACCCAACGGCCCGGCTTGGGATCGGGATTCCGCATCATCGACTCCACGTTACTAGCACCGATCTCCAAATCGGGGAAACGTCGGGCTCTCGACGTGGATTCGACCTTCCAAATCCATTTGAAGCCGATTTGTCATATCCGGATCAGGGACTTCCCTAACCCTGGATCCACCGGTTGGTTTGTTGGGTTTGGGGTGGTATTGACGTAGGAAAGTG
>CAZEZF010000163.1:0-2739 GCA_964516495.1 uncultured Acidimicrobiia bacterium
TCTTTGCGTCTCGCTCGGTTACCCATCCAAACCCCTGCATGAAAAATCGGGGTTATTGGTTACGGCGCTGTTCTCCGGGTAGCTTGGGGACGATGTTGAGAAGAACGAAGATTGTTGTCACCATGGGACCGGCTGTGGCTGGTCCCGGCATCGTGAAAGACCTGGTTGAAGCCGGAATGGATGTGGCCAGGCTCAACTTCAGCCATGGCAGCCATGAGTCCCACATCCGGATGGTTGGATGGTTGCGAGAGGCCGCCGCGGAAGCAGGGCGTTCGGTAGCTGTACTACAGGACATACAGGGTCCGAAGACGAGGGTGGGGCGGTTCCTCGGTGGTGGGGTCGAGGTGGGACGGGGCGATACCGTCCGTCTGGTGGTTGGCCGGGAGGGTGGGACTTCCAGCCTGATTCCCATCGACTACGAGTACCTGCTCGATGACATTCCCGAGGGCGCCCGGGTCGTGATGTCGGACGGGTTGATTACCGGTCGCGTGAACCGTGTGGGGGATGACGCTCTCGAGGTAACCATCCTTCGGGGCGGGTCGTTGCGGGATCGGAAAGGGGTAGCGTTTCCTGACAGTGACCTCCGGGTTGGGCCGGTGACGGACAAAGATCGGAAGGACCTTGAACTGGGCCGACGGCTGGACGTCGATTATGTAGCGGCGTCGTTTATCAAAGAAGGCAGCGAGATTCGTGAAGTCAGGCGGTTGGCGGGCTCGGATGTGCCCGTGATAGCCAAGGTCGAATTAGCGCTGGCCTACCGCAACCTCGACTCGATTCTTGATGCCGCGGATGGTGTGATGGTGGCCCGAGGAGACCTCGGTGTCCAGCTTCCCTTGGAGAGCATTCCCCACGTTCAGACCGACATCCTTCGCCGGACCAACCGGGCCGGTCTCATTTCGATCACGGCTACCGAGATGCTGGAGTCGATGGTCAACGCCTCCCGGCCCACCCGGGCGGAGGTCACAGACGTTGCCAACGCGGTGGCTTCCGGTACCGACGCGGTCATGCTCTCCGCGGAGACGGCTATCGGAAAGCATCCGGTCCGGGTTGTGGAAGCCATGTCGGATATCTGTCTGGAAGCTGAGCGCCATCGAGATATCCATGTGGCGTCCGACGAGGAAGTTGAATTCCTGGAGAGCTCGATGAACTTCGCCTCCGCCACCGCCAAGGCGGCTACCGAGGCGGCCAGGAATCTCGGGTTTCGCACCATTGTGGCGTTTACCGAATCGGGAGGGACGGCTCGTCTGCTATCGAAGTACCGGCCCTCGGCCGGCATCATGGTGTTTGCTCCCGATGCTCGGATCAGGCGGCGTATGGCCCTCTACTGGGGTGTGAGACCGATCCCATTCGATCGGAAATCCTCTACCGACCTGATGTTTGCCTCCGCGGAGAAGTACCTGGAGAAAGCAGGGATATGCGAGCGGGGTGAGGGAGTGGTGATGATTGCCGGCGTTCCCCCCAACAGCCAGGCCAAGACCAACCTGGTCAAGCTTCATGTAATCGGCGAGCGGCTTCGGCAGTCTTCGCGGCGCGGCCTATGACCCGTGTTGCAGGATCGGCGTCGCGATCGGCCGTTGAGTAGATACTGTCGGTGGTTGCCTGCACCGCCTTGCGAGTTCGCCACCTTGCCCACCTTGATTCCTTCTCGAGTCGACGATCACGACCGGCCTATCCTTCGCAAGTTTGGGTGAAGTGGCGTCCAAGTCGATGACGAGGGTTACCGGTAGGCCGTTCCAGGTCAGAACCCGAGATCGCACTGTATTGAACGTTGCGCACCGCCGGCCACGAAAATCGGGGCTAGAGTGCTGAATCCCGGATCACCTACATGCAAAGGAGACACGTGGGACAGTTGATCGAAGTCGACCACTCGCTACTAGGGGATGTGGCCCTGTTCGATACCGACCGGAGCCTTTCCGGACAGGAGGGTGAGACATTCTCCGACCCCGAGAGCGCCAAACAGTCCGGCACGTTCCCGGGGAAGGTCGCCGCATCGCTACTCGCCGGCATTTCCGCTATCGAGTCCATCTATGTGTTTTCCAACACTATTTCCGTCAAACGATCCGGGGGTTGGACGGTCGACCGGCTGGAAGAAGCAGCCGGTATAGTTCGCAACTCTCTGATCCACTACGAAAACAACCGCTCCTGGAGTTGATTGTCGACGGCCAGGAGGCGCTGAAAAGATGGGGTGGGTTGATCCCCCCGCCTGCCAGCCAGGGGGTTTCTCAGTACCCCCTAGCGTCCTGACTCTCGTTTTCTTTTGTCGTTGTGGACGGTTTCGTGGTTCGGGGACGGTTTTTGTCCTAGCCGGGTTGCATACTGATAGGTAACCGAAATCACCAAGCGGCCCGTTTGGGTACCGGAGGGCCGGACCGGGATCATGTTGAACGTACCTAACCCCGGGTAGGGGTATGGTGGGAAGCGTTTCGACGCTGAGGCGGCGGCGGTTGGGGGTGGGACCCGCTAGGGGAGTCAACCGGACCGGAAGGGTGTTTTTCGCGGTCCTTGGTCCCCAGGGGCCGAACGGTCTGGCGGCGAGCACCTTATTCATCAGTGGATCTCAGAATCAGGACACTAGCCCCAATTCTTCATGCCCCCGTCACACCTACCTCGAAAAGGCCGGGTCAAGACCACTTTCGTGGAGCGTTTCGGCGTTCACCTCAGGGTGATGGGGGCGCCCCCGGACGGGCGAGGCCGTCAAGCAGCTATTTTCCCAGGTAAGAGAGTTCATTTCATCTCTCT
>CAZEZF010000164.1:0-2371 GCA_964516495.1 uncultured Acidimicrobiia bacterium
TGGCGGTAGCGGCGGCGACGGCTTTGGTAGCCGGGATCTTGACCATAGCTATGGGAGTCTTTTCGAACTATCCATTAGCCATGGCTGCCGGGTTGGGCATCAACGCGGCGGTCGCATTCGGTCTGGTCATTACCGATGGCTTGACCCCGGAGGGTGCGATGGGCGTCATCGTCTGGGAAGGAATCCTGGTCACCGTCCTGGTCCTGCTAGGGCTCCGAGAGGCGGTTATGGAAGCCATCCCGGCCAGCCTCAAATACTCGATCGGTGTCGGTATCGGGTTGTTCATCCTCTTCATCGGCTTGGTTAACGGCGGCTTGGTCCATGGCGGCGGCGCGATCGTCGAGTTCGTGTTCCCCAATACCCTATCCCAAGGCGTGACGTTGCTAGGTGTGTTGATAGCGGTGATCCTGATGGCCCGAAGGGTCAAGGGAGCGATGATTATCACCATCCTCCTGACAACGGTGGTCGCCTTGATACTCGGTGTGGTCGATTGGCCGTCCGACTTGGCGGCGAGCGTCAGCTTCGAGACCCTCGGCGCTGTCGACATGGGCAACGTCTGGGTGGAGATGGGCGCCTTGGTAGCCATCCTGACGATATTCACCTTCATGCTGACCGACTTCTTCGACACGATGGGTACAGCAACGGCCATTGTCGAGCAAGCCGAGTTGACTGACGAGGAAGGTGGTATACCCAACCTGCGCAATCTGCTGCTTGTGGATTCCATCGGCGCCGCGGTAGGCGGTTTATGCGGTGTCAGCTCCAACACAAGCTACATAGAAAGCTCGGCGGGGGTTGCCGAGGGTGGTAAGACCGGCCTCACCTCGGTGGTGACAGGCGTGCTGTTCTTGGTCGCCATCGTTCTGTCACCGCTGGCTTTGGTGGTTCCAGGACAGGCTACGGCCCCGGTGTTGATCCTGATCGGTTTCCTGATGGTCGGTTTGTTGAGACATATCGATTTCACGGACTTGGAGGAGGGCCTTCCGGCTCTGCTGGCGGTCATCTTGATGCCTCTGACCTTCTCTATCACAGTGGGTATAGCGGCCGGTTTCGTTACCCATACCCTTATCAAGGTCGTCAAGGGTAAGGCGAGCCAAGTTCATATCCTGATGTGGATCGTCACGGCGGCATGTGTGGTTTACTTCGCGCAAGGCCGTCTGCAGGACTGGTTCAGCGTTTAGATACGACCCGTTTGTTTGGTGTAGAGGGCGTCCACCGGCGCCCTCTACGCTTTTGGTGTCGTTCTGTTCTCCGGTGGCGAGCGGTCTATGATTGAACATGGAGCGATTTGTACGGGGATTGCCCAAAGCGGAGTTGCATCTTCATATTGAAGGGACACTCGAACCCGAGTTGATGTTCGAGCTTGCCGAGCGGAATGGGTTGCAGCTGCCATACGACTCGGTTGAAGAGGTCAGAGCCGCCTACGAGTTCGAGGATCTCCAGTCCTTTCTCGATATCTACTACCAGGCAGCGTCGGTCCTGGTTACGGAGGACGATTTCGCCGCCCTTATGGCCGCATACCTAGCGCGAGCCAAGGCCGATGGGGTCCGCCATGCCGAGATCTTCTTCGATCCCCAGACCCACACCGAGCGAGGCGTCGACATCGGGACCGTGGTAAACGGATTCGCCGGAGCCCGGCAAGAAGCCGCTCCCGAAATCACGTCCGAACTGATCCTCTGCTTCCTCCGCCACCTTCCCCCGGAAGCCGCGGTCGAGACGTTCGAAGCATCCAGACCTTTCCTTGATCAGATTCAGGGAGTAGGACTTGACTCGGGCGAAGCCGGGAATCCTCCGGAGTCGTTCGAGGAGGCCTACCGCCGGGCCACCGAAGCGGGTTTGAGGTTGGTCGCGCACGCCGGGGAGGAAGGTCCGGCGGAGTACGTCCGATCCGCCCTCGACGTGCTCGGTGTGGAGCGCATCGACCACGGTGTTCACGCCGCTGACGACCCGGCGCTCGTGAGGAGGCTGGCCGTGGAGAGGATTCCTCTGACCATGTGCCCGCTGTCCAACCGGAAACTCAAAGTGGTTCCCGATTTACGAGACCACAACCTCAAGGAATTAATGGACGCCGGGGTGGTGGTGACGGTGAACTCGGATGACCCGGCCTATTTCGGCGGCTATGTAGGGGACAACTACCTGGCCATAGCCGAGGCTCTCGAACTCACCCGTCACGATATCGTCCGGTTGGCCCTTAACTCGATCGAGGCGTCATTCCTGCCGGAGGTCCGCAAGTCATCCCTCAGGCAGGAGATCGCCGCCTACGTCGGGGCCGCCGGGTGAGAAACCCCCGGCTTTGGCCCGACATCCGATGGTAAACTCCCTGGTCAGTGGACGGAGGGCTAAACCAATCACCTGTTTTTAAGCACCGTCCTAG
>CAZEZF010000165.1:0-2215 GCA_964516495.1 uncultured Acidimicrobiia bacterium
AATTTCACCTCTCTCGGTTACCCATCCAAACCCCTGCATGAAAAATTGGGGTTAAAGCTATAAAATCAAAGATAAAGAAGGTTTATTTATCTGAGTAAGATAGTCCGGTCGATTCATCCTCCTGCGTTCCGACCGGTACGCTCTTCGTATGAAGAATGTGTCTATTGCGTACCCGGGTAAGGCTCGGGCAGTCATAACCATCGAGCGACCCTCCACGCTCAATTCTCTCGATCTTTCCACGATGGCTGCGATGCAATCGGCGGCAATCGAGGTAACGCAGCAACCGGATCTCAAGGTGGTGGTCGTGAGGGGAAGAGGGAGGGCCTTCTGTTCGGGAGTCGACCTAGGCATGCTGGGCGCCGATGATCAGATCGATCCCCGGGAGGTGGGGGAGGCCGGTCTAGCGATGATCGAAGCCTTCGATTCGATTCCGTTCGTTACCGTGGCTGTTCTACAGGGAGCGGTCGTGGGGGGTGGAGTGGTCCTGGCGGCGGCGTGCGATCTTCGGGTAGCAGCTGATGACACCTATTTCTCGCTTCCCGAGGTGGACCTGGGTCTACCGGTCGGTTGGGGAGGCGTTCCCCGTTTGGTGCGTGAGTTGGGGCCTTCCCTGACACGGGAGTTGATCATGACCTGTCGGTCCTTTACGGCCCACGAGGTCAAGGAGGCCGGATTTCTCAACCGGGTGGTTCCATCTTCCGATCTGGAGGCGACAACCCGCGAACTGGTCATGACCCTGTGCGCCAAACCGGGCGCCGCTCTCCGGGCGGTCAAACACAGCGTTGCGGAGGCTGCGGAAGCGATGTCGGCAGCTCGAGGACGAGCAGTCGATGCAGCGGTTCTGGCTGCTGTAGCTACCGATCCCGAGAGCATACGGGCGGCGGCAGGCTACCTCGCAAACCGTCGGAAGACCCGAGTCGTCGCTTCAGAGTAGTTCGGGGTCAATTGCGAACAGTGTTTCGGCGCCGGCCTTCACAGCCGGGAGAAGACCCTGCGCGGTGGGCATGATCTGTTCCAGGTAGAAGCGGCACGTAGCCTGCTTGGTGGTGTTGTTGGTTTGATGCGCAACCTCGGCCGCCTCCGCCATCATCACCCCTCCGGCGACGATTCCGAACATCGTGCAATAGGGACCGGCGCCTGCCAGCCGTTGGTTGGGATCGCCGGCTTGCGAAAGCAGGTGGGAGGTGGCGTCCGAGAGTGATCCGATTGCCGCCGACATCGCCGCGGCCGCCTCGTTCCATCCGATCCGGAGCAGACCCGCGATCGGTGATCGAAGCCTCTCAAGGTATTCGGTTACGAACCTTCCCCCGTCGATAGGCAGCTTGCGCATCACGAGGTCGATCGACTGGATCCCGTTGGTTCCTTCATAGATAGGGGTTATCCGGGCGTCGCGCCAATGCTGGGAGGCGCCGGTCTCCTCGATGTAGCCCATGCCGCCATGCACCTGGATTCCCATAGAGGCGATCTCGACCCCGAGGTCAGTACACCAGGTTTTGACCACCGGGGTGAGCAGGGCCAGGCAATTGGAATGCCGGCTTCGCTCGTCCTCGGTCGGGGCGTGCTCGGCTAGGTCTTGGTGCATGGCGGTTCGGTAGAGAAGAGCGCGCATGGCTTCGATGTTGGAACGCATGGTCAGCAGCATCCGCCGCACATCCGGATGATCGATGATCGGAGAGCTCCCCACTGCGCCAACCGCCCGGCCCTGCCGGCGTTCCCTGGCGAAAGCGGCGGCCTGCTGGTACGACCGCTCGGCGATTGCCATGCCTTGGATGGCCACCGATATTCTGGCGGTGTTCATCATCGTGAACATGTTCCGCATTCCCTGGTTGAGGCCGCCGAGGAGGAATCCGACTGCTCCGTCGGAGCGTTCGCCGTAGGCCATCACACAGGTCGGAGAAGCCTTGATTCCCAGCTTGTGTTCGAGTGATACCACTTGCACGTCGTTGGCGACACCGGGTTCGCCGTTGGTGTCGGGAAGATACTTCGGGACTACGAACATCGAAATGCCTCTGGTTCCCGAGGGCGCCCCCGGGACGCGGGCCAGCACCAGATGTACGACATTCGACGACAGGTCGTGATCTCCATAGGTGATGAAGATCTTGGTTCCTTTCAGTCGGTACGTCCCGTCGTCGGAGGCAATGGCCCGCATGCTCAGGGCGCCGACATCGGAACCGGCATGTGGTTCGGTCAGATTCATGGCAGCCGACCACTCACC
>CAZEZF010000166.1:0-2130 GCA_964516495.1 uncultured Acidimicrobiia bacterium
GGGCTAGTGTGGGTGCCCGATGAACGGATTGAAGTCGGTAGACCGACCGGAACGGGAGAGAAGGGAAGTCGCCGCCCTTGCCCCTCTGGCCACCAAATCGATCAACTCCAGAGGACGGGAACGCCCGGAGGCGCCGGATCCCCTCCGAACCGCCTTTGAGCGTGATAGAGACCGGATCGTACACTGCAACGCCCTGCGCCGACTCGCCCGCAAGACCCAGGTATTCATCGATCCCGAAAACGATCATTTCGTGACCCGTCTAACCCACACGCTGCAGGTGGCCCAGATCGGGCGAGCGATGGCGGTCGCTCTCGGACTGAACGAAGCTCTCACCGAGGCGATCTGCCTGGGACACGATATCGGACATGCGCCGTTCGGGCATACCGGTGAGGACGCCTTGGATGAAATCGTGGAGGGTGGGTGGATGCACTCGGACCACTCCGTCCGTATTCTGTCGGTTTTGGAGCCGCTCAACCTCACCTGGGAAGTCCTGGACGGCATTCGAGCCCACCCATGGAAGATCGAAACACCGCCCGCCACCCCTGAAGGTATGTTGTGCCGGTTTGCGGATCGGATCGCGTACCTGACCCATGACCTGATAGACGCCATGCGCGCCGACATTATCGAATACCACCAACTCCCCTTCCGCGCTCAAGCCCTGTTGGGGGACCGACACGGTAGGTGGGTAACGGCAATGGTCCATGCCGTGATCGACGGTTCCAGGGCGGCCGATAGGGTAACCATGAACCCCGACATCGCCGAGGTGATGGACGAGTTACGAGACTTCATGTTCGAACGCGTCTATCTTCGGCCGGAGATGAACCGGCGCCGGTCCAAGGCGATACGGGTAGTCCAAGACCTGGTTCGCTATTTCGAAACAGAAACACACCGGATAGACACCCGGGATACCGCCGAGGACGGTAGCTCGCCGTTCCAGAGGGCGGTCGATTATGTCGCCGGGATGACCGATCGGTTCGCTCTGCGCATCCACGCCGACCGATGCGGATAGGCGGAGGGTCATGATTCCCATGGCTACGTTCGACGACCGTTTGTCATGATCGTCCCGGTGATCCTGGCGGGCGGCCTCGGTACCCGCCTATGGCCCCTTTCGCAACCGGAACGTCCCAAGCCGCTGATCCGGTTGGACGGGCCCAAGTCGATGATCCAACGTACCATCGAACGGGCAGGCTCGATACCCGGTTCGAGCGCCCCGATAATCGTGTGCGGGGTGTCTCATTACCCGTTGATAGCGCGGCAGATGGCGGAGATCGGCGTGGATGACCATCACGCCCTTCTGGAACCGACCGGTCGCGGCACCGCTCCCGCCGTAGCCGCGGCGGCTCTGTTCAGCAACCGGAATGACCTCCTCCTGGTAATGCCCGCCGACCACCTCATCAAGGATACCGACGCCTTAATCGCTGCGGTCGGACTGGCCGCCGCCGCCGCCCGGGCGGATTGGCTGGTGACTTTCGGGGTCACGCCGGACCGCCCGGAAACCGGCTACGGCTACATAGAGCGCGGCAGTCCCATCAAGGAACTTACCGGTTCCTACCGTATCGCTTCCTTTCGGGAGAAACCCGACCGCTCTACTGCATCCGAGTATCTCGAGAGCGGGCATTACTGGTGGAACAGCGGGATGTTCCTGTTCAAATCCGGCGCCTTCCTCGATGAACTGCGACAGCACCACCCGGAGTTGCTCACCCGGGTCGGATCCGCAGTCCGGCAGTCAGGAGAAGGAGAGGCGTGGCCGGGAGGCCCGAAAGGTAGGGTGCTGGACCGCGACTGCTTCCGCGGATCGCCTCATGGTTCCGTTGATCGAACCGTAATGGAGCGGACCCGTCGGGGAGCGGTGGTACCGCTGGCGGCGGGCTGGAACGACATCGGATCATGGGCGGCGCTGTGGGAAACCGGATCCAAGGATGCGAATGCCAACGTCGTCTCGGGTACCGCCCATCTCATCAACGTTTCGTCCAGCTATGTGCAAGCACAGGATCGGCCGGTGGTGGTGGTAGGACTCGACCGGGTGATAGTGGTCGAGTCCGGTGACGCGATACTCGTAGCCGGGATGGAACACGCCCAGATGGTCAAGGAAGCAGCCGGGATAGCCCGACCGGATCCTCCCGAATCGAC